>CAZHMJ010000331.1:0-4564 GCA_964533805.1 uncultured Anaerolineae bacterium
TTGTTCGTGTTCTGATTCTACCTGGAGTGTCAGATTAAGTCTCGACTATTTCAAGTAATGCCATGTTTTCTCGCATTTCGAATAGCTGGGAGCTGGTCAAGGCCAGTTTTGCCGTCCTGCGCGCCGACAAGGAACTGCTGATCTTCCCGGTCGTCGCCATGCTGGCCTCGCTGGTCGTCATGGCGACTTTTGCCGTGCCGATGCTGCTGTCCGGCATCATCGACTCCTGGATCAGCGGCGACGCCAACGGCGTGCTGTCGGTGGCCGTCGGATTCCTCTTCTATCTGGTGATGTACTTCGTCACCATCTTCTTCAATTCGGCGCTGGCCGGGGCAGCCGCGATCCGGCTGGAGGGCGGCGATCCGACCCTGGCGGACGGCTTTCGCATCGCCGGCCAGCACATCGGCAACATCCTGGGCTACGCGGCCATCGCGGCCACGGTGGGCATGGTCCTGCGCGCCATCTCCGAGCGCGGCGGGATCATCGGCCAGATTGTCTCCTCGATCCTGGGCTTCGCCTGGGGCGTGGTGACCTTCCTGGTCGTGCCGATCCTGGTCATCGAAGGCGTCGGCCCGATGGACGCCATCAAGCGCAGCGCCGAGCTGCTGCGCCGCACCTGGGGCGAGCAGATCGTCGGCAACTTCAGCATCGGCGCGATCTTCGGGCTGCTGACCCTGGCCGTGATCCTGGTCAGCGTGCCCCTGGTCATCGCGGCGGCCTCCGCCGAATCGGTGGCCCTGATCCTGCTGATGCTGGGCGCGGCGATCCTGGTCATCATCGCGCTGAGTCTGCTCAGCTCCACCCTGAGCGCGATCTATTCCGTCGCCGTCTATCGTTACGCGGTCGATGGCGAAGCGGGCGAATTCTTCCCGGCCGACCTGGTCCAGGGGGCATTCCGTCCCAAGTAAGCCAGCGCCTGCAAGGGCGTGGGATGACCGGAAACTTCCGTATGGCAGAAACCAAGGAGCTGGCCCATGACTCCCCGTTGTGATGCGCTGATCGTCACGTGCTTTGACTTCCGCTTTCAACGGTTCTTCGACCAGTGGATCGCCACCCACCTGGAACCGGGCAACTACGACCGGGTCGCCCTCGCCGGGAGTGTCCTGCAATGGGAGACGGTGCACCACCAGGTCGAGACCGCCCGTCGCCTGCACGGTATCAGCCGGGTGGTGTTGATGAACCACGAGGACTGCATGGCCTACGGAGAAGAGGGCACGCTCAAGCGTCACCGGCTGGACCTCAAACTGGCCCGCGAGCGCCTGCTGGAGCAATACCCGGAACTGAAGGTCGAGGCGTACTACGCCCGGCTCGACGGCGCCTTCGACCCGATCGACTGACCCCACTCATCCCTGAACAAAACGCGGGCCGCTGAGTGACTCTTTCAGCGGCCCGCGTCGATCTCCGGCTCACACTTTCCAGCGCGCCAGAATCTTGTTGCCGGTGACCAGCACCCCGGCGATCAGGCCAAAACACGCGCCCCAGGTCAGCGCGTTGAGCAGTCCCTCCGTGCTGACCCCCAGAATCAATCCGAACACGAACATCAGTCCCGCGCCCAGGGCCGGGCCATACACCAGCCAGTGGAGGATGTCCCACACCCCGCGCCTGAACTGCTGCGTATCGGTTGACTCGGGCCGGAACCACATCCGTAACCACTCCTGCCAGTCGACTGCATCCGCCCTCAGTATATGACCAACCCGGCCGGGTGTCTATGGCTGGCTGAAACACGCAAAACCGGCCCGGAGTCTGCCGGGCCGGTCCATGGACGAGAGAAGCGCCTGCAGGTTACATCTTAGCCATCATGTACCCGATGCCCTGCTCGGTCATGATGTATTCGGGATCGTTGGGATCGATCTCCAGCTTGCCGCGCAGCCGGCTGATGTTGACCCACAGGTACTGCGTCTGGTGTTCGCAGCCCGGCCCCCAGACGGCCAGCAGGAGCTGCTCGTGGGTCAGCACGCGGCCCACGTTGATCGCCAGCGTGTAGAGCAGCTTGTATTCGGTCGGCGTGAGCTTGACCGGGGTGCCGTGGGCGGTGACCTGGCGCTGGGCGAAGTCGATCACCAGCTCGCCATTCCGGAAAACCGGCTCCGGATGCGATTCGCCCGCCCCCATCCACGAGCGCTGCAAGACGGTGTTCATCCGCGCCAGCAGCTCCTTGTGGCTGAGAGGCTTGATCATGTAGTCGTCCGCGCCGGTTTGCAGGCCGCGCACGATATCGTCATCGGTCGCCTTGCCGGTGATCATGATGATCGGCACGACCCGGTTGAACTCCCGGACTCGCGCGCACACCTCGAAGCCGTCGGTATCCGGCAGGCGCACGTCGAGCAGGATGATGTCCGGCTGCTCGGCGTTGGCCAGCTCGATGGCCGTGCTGCCGCGCGTCGCGCTGACCACGGTGTACCCTTCGCCCTCCAGGTTGATCTTGAGCAGGCGCACCATGTAGGGGTCGTCCTCGACCACCAGGGCCTTCAACCGCTCGCGCGGAGGACGGCCCGCAGCCATGCCCATGGCCGGGGCGCTCTCGAACCGCGCCTGGGTGGCGGTGGGCCGCAGGGCCTGCTTCCGGTCGCCAACCGCGCGCTGCGCGACCCGCGCGACCGGCGCGCTGGCCTCGATGGGCAGCGTGAAGAAGAGATTCGTGCCGCGCCCGCTGTTGGCTTCGGCCCAGATGCGCCCGCCGTGGGCGGCGACCAGCCCGCGCGCCACGTACAGGGCCAGGCTTGGCCCCTTGACGATCTCGGCGCTGTTGATCTCGTTCTGGAAGAACCGGTCGAAGATGTGGGTCAGGTGTTCTTCTGGGATGCCGCCGCCCCGGCTGGTGATGTTGAACTGGATTTCCTTGTCCTCCTGCCGGACGGCAATATGGACCTTGCTGTCGCCGGGGGTGAAGGCCAGCATCGTGGTCAGCAGGTTGCGCAGGGCCTGTTCGACCCGGCGGGCGTCGATCTCGGCGGTGGGCAGGCGATCGCTCACATCCAGGCTGAAACGCGCCGTGTGCTGCTGCAGGCTGGGGTGATGCAGCACCCGGTCGACCAAGCCCGGAATCTCGGTCGGAGTCTGCTCCAGGTTGATCGCGCCGATCTCCAGGCGGGTCATCTCCTGCGAATTCTCCAGAAGCTGGCTCAGCTTGTCCACGCTGGCGTCGATGTTTTCAAGGAATTCCTGGCGCTCGCGCTCCCCCCAGTAGCGGTGACTGCTCAGCAGGGTGGTGATGAAACCCTTCATCGTCGCCAGGGAGGTGCGCAGCTCGTGGGTGATGGCCGCCAGGTGCTCGGTCCGCTGGGTGATCTCGTTCCACTCGGCGGTCACGTCGCGCACGATGCCACCCCACCCGATCGAACTGGTGCGCTCGTCCAGAATGGGGAACAGGCTGATCTGCAAGCGGTAAACCAGCGGGAAGGTCGTCAGCAGGTAAATGTGCGGCTGCTGGTTGAGGTTGAGCAGGGCCTGATCGAGCTGGGCGCGGGCCTCGTTGCTCTGCTCGCTCAGCCCGGCGATATCATCGAACAGCTTCTGGAACGGCTGGTCGCGCAGGTCCTCGTTCTTGACCCCGATCAGTTCCTCCAACCGGGAGTTGCTGTAGGTGACCCGGCCTTCCGGATCGATCAGGAACAGGCCCTCGCGCGTATTGGCGATGACGGCTTGCAGGTAGCTCTGCTCTTCCTCGACCTGTTTGATCAGCCGGGCATTTTCGATGGCCGCCGCAGCCTGGGCCGCCAGCCCCGCGATCAGGTTGAAGTCGTAGCGGGTGAAGCGGTGGGCGGAGGCGTAACCCAGGATCAGGGTCCCCCAGATGCGATCCTCGACCCGGATCGGGGCCAGCATCGCCACTTCGACATCCAGCCCGCTCATCAGCGGCTCCAACTCCGGGGCCGCGTAATGCGCGTAGGAAATCTGGAGCTGGTCCAGCGGCTCCAGCCGCCGGATCAGGTCACGCTCCCAGCCCGTGCCCAAATGGCTGACCGCTTCCTGGATCACTTCATTCGAGGTAAAGAAGTGCTGCACCGGCTCGTGATCGGTGGATTCCTCGAAGGTCAGCAACGCGCCGTGCTCGGCCCCGGTCAGGTCCAGGGCCAGGCCAAGGACAGCATAGATCAAGTCGTGGGGATTGCGGACGCCGCTGAGCATCCGCGCCACGCGCAGCAGCACGGCCGAACCCCAGGTTTCCACCTGCTGCTTGGCCAGCAGCCGGGCATTGATCACCGCGACGGCGACGTGCTCGGCCAGCTTCTCCAGCAGGTGGAGGTACGCCTCGTCGAACGCCCCCGTCTCGCTGGCGTACACGGCCAGCGTGCCGATGATCTGCTCATTGTGGGTGATGATCGGCACGGCCATCTCGGCGCGGGTCTCGGCCAGGGCTTCGAATGGATGGTAATCCGGCAGATCGGCCACATCGTTGACGATCACGCCCTGCTGCGTGGTGGCGGCGATGGTCACGGCGGTCGCGGCCTGGAGCTGGAGGCGGGCCAGGTCGTGCCGGCCGCTCTGGCCGACGCCGATCCGGACCACCATCTCGTCGCCCGCGACCATGCCCACCGCCGTGCCATAGGCGTTGAAGACCTCG
>CAZHMJ010000332.1:0-4553 GCA_964533805.1 uncultured Anaerolineae bacterium
CGCGGCCGTCGCCGCCCGCGCGGAGGACTAGCCTCGCCAGAGGGAAGGGCAGGCCTATCTGGCTTGCCCTTCCCTTGCCTTGTCAGGCAGTTGTGAAATTATCGTAAGAGTTTTCGACCTTCAATTGCGCCGATCTGAAAATGAGGTTAAGGTGAGGGTGCGACATCAGGCCTGACGAGGTAGATCATGGCACGGCTGGTCATCCTGGGTTCGGCGGCGATTGTCCCCGACATGGAACACGACAACTCTCACATGGTGCTGGAAGGCCAGGAGAGCGTCGTGTTGATCGACTGCGGCTCCAACCCGATCGCGCGCCTGCGCAAGGTCGGGATTCACTACGAAAACCTGACCGACATGATCCTGACTCACTTTCATCCGGATCATGTGCTGGGCGTGCCGATCCTGCTCAACAACATGTGGATGCTGGGGCGGCAGCGCGCCCTGCGCGTGTACGGGCTGCATCATTGCCTGAACCGGGTGGAAGACATGATGCTGATGTTCACCTGGGACGAATGGCCGGACTTTTTCCCCGTGGCCTTCCATAAAATCCTGGAGCGCGACAACCAGCTTCTGCTGGAAAACGGCGACTTCCGGATCACGTCCTGGCCGGTCAAGCACTACGTGCCGACGATCGGCGTGCGCATCGAAAACAAGCGAACGGGTTTCATCACCGCCTATAGCTGCGATACCGCGCCCACGCCCAGCCTGATCGACCTGGGGCGGGATGCCGACCTGTTCATCCACGAGACGGCCGGGGCCGAACCCTACGGCCATTCCAGCGCCCGGCAGGCGGGCGAGATCGCCGCCGCAGCCGGGGCCAAGCGCCTGGTGCTGATCCACTATCCGGTCTTTGGGCGGAGCGGCGCGCTGGACACCGGCGGACTGGTCCAGGAAGCGCAGGCGTGTTTCCACGGGCCGGTCGAACTGGCCGAGGACTTCAAAATCTACGAGGTCTAGGCGGCTGGAGGCCGGAACGGAGCGCCCAAGCGGCTAAGCGTAAGACGATAACCGGGGGCGGGTCGCTGGGGGCGGGTCGCTTGGCCTTGGTCTTTTGCTGAACGCTTCTTTTCACAAAGCAACCAGCCCGCTGAACAGCATGCCGGCGGGCTGGATCGTTGTCTACAGGGAAAACGGGGCGATCAATCCTGGCCGGTGGGCGCGGTTTCGCCCTTCTTGGCCGGGCGGACCGTGGCATGCAGGAACTGGAACTCCCCGCGAGGCGGCATGACCTCGTGAATCTCCACGATCTCAAAGGTCAGCTTGCCGATCTCGACCAGATTCCCGACCTCCGGCCGTTCCATGTGATTCATGATCCCGCCGGGATGTTCGCCGCCCATCACCACATAACTCACTTTATAGAACATAAACCTTGCGCCACGGAGTCTGTCGCCGGAGCGACACCGGGGAACGGCGCCTTCCTCCTTTCGTGCGCTAGCCACTCACACGCGGTGGGCCACCTCTACCCAGATTTCGGGTTCAGGTTGCGGTGGCGCAGCTTAAAAGACAGGTCACTCGCCATGTTACGCATGGCGATATACCCGATGGCCGTATCGGCCGCGCACAGGTCTTCGAAGGCCTGGCGGTCGATCACCCCCAGCCGGGCGACCGGGCTGGCGCAGCGGATCGTGGCCGAGCGCTCGCCGTAGTCGATGATCGCCATTTCGCCAAAAATCTGGCCGCGGCCCAGGTAGATGGTCGGCTGGGCGGTTTTGGGGTCGTCGCCCACCAGCACGGCGACCTGCCCGTCCTGGATCACGTACAGCCGATCGCCTGGCTCGCCCTGCTTGAACACGATCTCGCCGTCCTTGTATTCGACCAGGCGCGTGATCGCGGCCAGGCGTTGAATCTGATTGGTATTCAACCCGGCGAACAGTTCCACACCTTTGAGTAATTCGACCAGTTCCATAACCTGTGACTTTCTGTGTCTTTCCGGGATGGGTCTGTCTGGGTTAGCCCCTCAACCAGAAGCAGGGGATAGCTCCCTCTAGTGGCATTGTATGCCAAGCCCGGCGCGGAGGCAAGCCACGGCGGGACAATCGCCCGCGTGATGCATCAGGCCCACTCCCGGAGAGTTCGTTGTGTAGGATTGATCCGCCGGGCCACCCAGACCGGTCACGCCAGGGCAATCGCCTCAAACTGAAAGAAACATCGCACTGCGGAGGTCGCGGAGGACGCAGTCCTAGAGTCTGCCTCGGCCTTTTTTACACCCTCTACGGTGCACGTTTTTCTATCTTTTGCCGTTCTCCGCGTTTTTCCTTGGCGTTCTTCGCGCCTTGGCGGTTCAACTGTTTTTTCCACCAGGGCGGAATATCCAGGCGATGAAGCGCCTTCCTGTGGTACAATTGGAACATCAGTTCGGATGCAATCGCGCCGGGAGGATGTGATGACCACGCGCCAGCTTCCCTTGCTGCCCACCCAGGATGGAAGTAATCCCCCCATCACCCGCGACAGCCCGCTGCATGCGGCCGTCGCGCCCTTCCAGCAATACCTGCGCCACCAGGGCAAGACCAAAAACACGATCATCGCCTTCACGGCCGACCTCAACCTGCTGATGGAGTACGCCGGGCGGGACGCGCCGATCAAGGCCCTGACCGCCGACCAGCTCAACCGCTTCCTGGTCTGGATGGAGCACGAGCGCGGCGTGCCGTGCAGCCGCAAGACCTACGCCCGCCGGGTGACGACCCTCAAAGTCTTTTTCGAGTACCTGGCCGCGGTCGAGGTCCTGCACGCCAGCCCGGCGGCGAGCCTCGTCCAGCGCTCCGGCAGCGCGCCGCTGCCCGACATCCTGACGCCCGATCAGATCGAGTCCGTGCTGGCGGTGACGGCGACGCTGCGCCTGGCCGAAAAGCCCGACGCCCGGCCCGATCTGCTCGTCCGCTTGCTGCTGGATACCGGGATCAAAAAGGGCGAGGTCATGGCCCTGACCCTGGAACACATCGATCGCGGCCTGACTCCCCCGCTGCTCAAGGTGCGCCATCCCGGACCCGGCAACAAGTACCGCGACCGCGACATCCCGCTCGACCCCGACTGGCTGGCCGTGCTGGATGAGTACCTGATCGCGTACACGCCCAAGGAAGTGATCTTCGACTGCACGCCGCGCAACCTGGAATACGTCCTGGCCGACGTGGGGCAGGCGGCCGGGCTGGATCGCTTCCTGCTGTCGTTCGCGGCCCTGCGCTGGACGAGCGCCCTGCGCGACTACCTGCGCGGCATGGAGCCGGACCAACTCCGCGAGAAGCAGGGCCTCAGCCGGATTAGCTGGTACGAGACCTTCGCCAAGTTGCAGGCGTTGGCCGCCCAGGTGGCGGCCCAGGATGCAGCCGGATGAGCGCGGCTAGAGTCGCCGCATAGAATCGTATTAGAACGCCCCGCGGTTAACGGGGCGTTTATGTTTGCGGGGTTATAATATCGGTTGAGCATGAATACACGCGCGCGAAAGCGCGTTAGCCTGAGGTGAGGGTATGTACTTCGATCCGCAATATCTCTTGTTTGTCATGCTGCCTGCGCTGCTGCTCTCGCTGGGCGCGCAGTTCCTCGTCCGTAACGCCTACGGCAAGTGGAGCAAGATTCGCAACGGCGCGAACCTGACCGGGGCGCAAGTCGCCCAGCAAATCGTGACCCGCACCAGCCTGGCCAACGCCCCGCTGGTCGCCGGGATGGGCGCGGGTGGGGCCGGGGTGCGCGGCCTCAGCCTGGGGCGCGTGGCGGGCCAGCTCACCGACCATTACGACCCGCGCACCCACACCGTGAACCTGTCCGAATCGACCTACGGCCAGCCGTCGGTGGTGGCGATGGCCGTCACCGCCCACGAACTGGGCCATGCCGAGCAGCACGCCACCAACTCGATCCTGATCCAGATGCGCAACCTGCTCGTCCCGGCGGTGCAGATCAGCCCGATGATCTCCTACGGCCTGATCTTTTTCGGCCTGATCGTCAACGTCATGGGCCTGGTCTGGCTGGGCATCCTGGCCTTCGGGCTGGTGGTCCTGTTCTCGGTGCTGACCCTGCCGGTGGAGTTCGACGCCAGCAAGCGCGGGCTGCGTCTGCTGGACGAGGCCGGGCTGCTGGTGACGGCCGAGGACGGCGCCGGCTCGCGCCAGGTCCTGACCGCCGCCGCACTGACCTACGTCGCCGCCGCGATCGGATCCGTGCTCCAGCTCCTGTATTACATCAGCCTGGCCAACCGCCGCCGCTAGAACCTGGACAGCGCCCCAGAATCACGCAGGGCGGCCTGAACCCTCAGACCGCCCTGCGTTTGTGTTTGCTGCCCGCTCCTGGCCCGGCGGGCCGGAGCTCTGGCCCGCCGGGGAGTGTCGCTGCTTGCTACCGTTAAACGTGAACCCTCAGGCTTCCAATCCAGCGCGCGTTCCGTGATAAACCCACTCGTAAGGCGACCTGTAAACCTGAACCGTCAGTCTCACTATAAACCCGGCGCTTGAAAACCAGGCTAAGGAACCTTTAAATCTCGGAGAGAAGGATGTTAAGGTCTGTTCACAGACCGCCTAGTGCAGGTGCTGTATGGCCTGGCCGACGCTGGCCAGCATGACCAGGTT
>CAZHMJ010000333.1:0-4516 GCA_964533805.1 uncultured Anaerolineae bacterium
GCTTCCAACTCCTCCGCGGGATGCTTGGAGCCGCCCGCGATCGGGCGGCCGACATTCCTCGGCACGCAGTCCGGCACGCTCGGCCGTCCGGGTCACGGCGTCGTCGCTGGCGACGCCGCTACGTCCCGCGCGCGCGGGACGGGTCACGACGCGAAGCATCGACGTGACCCGGGCCTGCAAAATACGTGGGGAGGTCCGTCCAGACTGCCCCAATTCAGCCTTCAAAACTCATAATTCAACATTGTCTTCGCTTAGCCCGGCAACGTGAACCAGAACGTCGCGCCCTCGCCCGGCTCGGAGTCGACCCCGATCTGGCCGCCGTGAGCTTCCACGATGCGGCGCGTGATCGCCAGGCCCAGCCCGGTGCTCGATTCGCCCCCCGTGGGGCGGGCGGAGAGTTTGGCGAACTCCTTGAACAGCCGGTCGCGGTCCTGGGGCTTGATGCCCGGTCCCTCATCCTGGACGCTGATTCGCCAGGCGGAGTCCAGGCGTTCGGCCCGCACGCGCACCGTGCTGCCGGAGGGCGAGTACTTGACCGCGTTGGAGATCAGGTTGTCGATCACCTGGCGCAGCCGGGGGGGATCGGCGGTCAGGGTGGCGGCCGGAATATCATCCAGCAGGATCGCGGTGTTCTTGGGGGCGGCCATGACCCCGTGGCGGCGCACGGCATCGGTCAGGAACTCGCGCAGGTCGACCGGCCGGGGGTCAAGCTCCAGCTTGCCGGCTTCGATCTGGGTCACGTCCAGCAGCTCTTTGAGGAGCTGGACCATGTGCCGCGCCTGATTGTTGATATCCTGCAAGAATCGCCGCTGGGTCTCCGCCCCCAGGTCTTCGTTGCCCGACTCCAGCAGGAAATCGCTGGTCATCTGGATGTACCCGATCGGGTTGCGCAGGTCGTGGGCGGCCATGCCGAGCAGGGTGTTCTTCAGCTCGTTGAGGCGGCGCAACTCGGCGTTCTGACGCTCGATCTCCGCCTTTTGCGCGGCCAGTTCGGAGACGAGCCGCCCCTTTTCCACGATGACCGAAAGCTGCCCGGCGATGCGCTGGAAGCTGGTCACATGCACCTGGGCGTAAGTGTTGGGCCGGATGCTGGAGAAGAACATAAACCCGACCGGCACGCCATTGGCGATCAGCGGACAGGTCAGCGACGAGCGGATGCCTTCCTCGATGACCAGCCGGGTGGATTCGGAGCCGGGTTTGTGGGCCAGATAAGCCACCAGGTCGTTGAGGATGCGCGGCTGGCCGGTCCGGATGATCTGCTCCAGGCTGCTGCCGGCCAGGGGCGATTCGTAGCCGACGTTGAGGTGGACTTCGGGCTGGTCGGTATAGGCCCAGCGGGCGCGGACGGTCGTGCCGTCGTTTTCGATCAGCGAGAAGCCGATGCGGTTGTAGGGGATGATGTCCTTGAAGCTCCGGTAGACGTTGCTGAGGATGTCATCCAGCAGCAGGCCGGCGTTGATCTGGGTCGTGATCTGGTCGAGCCGGCTCAACTCGCGGTAGCGGCGTTCCAGTGCCTGGGCGAGTTGGCTCAAGGCCTGGCCTAACTGACCTAATTCATCCGCCGGGCCGGGCGGAATATCGACCCGAACATCGTAGTTGCCTCGGGCCAGGTCGTAGGCGGCTTCGATGTAGCGGTGGATGCGTTCGTCGCTGATCGGATCGCTCATGGAAATACCCCCCGGATGGTGCGCGTGTGTCATTGCCGTGATCATAACATGCGTTGCGTCCCTGAGCGACCGGGGGGAGTCGCTAGTTCACCGTCGACAGTTTTCAGTTGTCAGCAAAGACCGGACAGCCATCGATGAGCCAGCGGCATTGTCCTTACTGACAACTGTCCACTGATCACTGTCGACTCTCTTTTTCCCACCCATCGAGGATCGGGATCAGCTCGGCCAGCGAGGTCAGGCAGGCATGCGGGCCTAGCGCGCCGTCCAGCGCGGGCGGTTCCTGCTCCGGACGCAGGCGCAGCACGGCCTTCATCCCGGCCCGGCGCGCCCCGCCGATGTCCGCCAGCAGGTTGTCGCCCACGAAGACGGTCTCCTCCGGCGCGGCGTGAAGCTCCGCCAGGACGCGCTCGAACGGGGCTGGGTGGGGTTTGAGGTACCCAACATCCGCGCTGGAGACACGGCTCATGAACAGGTCGGGGGACAGTCCCAGATCGGCCAGCTCGCGGTCGCGCATCCACATCGGCGCGTAGGCGTTGGTCAGCAGGCCCAGGCGCACCCCCCGCGCGCGCAGGGCGTGCAGGGCCGGCGCTGCATCCGGGAAGGCCTGGACACCCGGCAGGCCACCCCAGCCGTAAGCGCGCAGGCAGGCGCGTTCGTCGATCTGCCCGGCCGGCACGCCACATTCGACCAGGGCGGCGGCCAGCTCGCGGCCCAGGTGGGGGGCGATCAGGGTCACGCCCGCGCTGTGCCAGGCGGCCGAAGTTCGGGCTTCCATCACTTCGGCCAGATGATCGAATTCCAGGGCGGGGAATCCCTCGCGGTGGATGTGGTCGAGCACGCCGCGCAGGTGGCCGCGCTCGATCGCCTCCCAGTCCGGCTCGGCCCCGGCCCAGGTGATGAGCGTGTCGTCCATGTCGAAGATGACGGCTTTGATCATGCGTTGTTCCATTCAAACAGGCGCTATTAGCTGTTAGCTTTTAGCTAAAAGCCATTGCCGCGCCTGTTGGCGTAGACCCTGTTCGGGGCGAGATCGTCTGCTTTTAGCCAAAAGCCAACAGCCAACAGCCAATAGCCAAAAGCCAATAGCCGCTGTTACTTCTCCGGCTCGGAGAGCAGGCCGCGGTAGACGCCCGGCCACGAGTCCTCGATGGCGATCGCGCCGACCGCCTTGGCGTAGAAATCGGTCGGCCCGGCCGCGCCGATGATCGCGTAACCATAGCCGGCCTCGCGCATGGCGTGCAGGCAGGCCAGCAGCAGGGCCTTGCCCGTGCCCTTGCCGCGCGCTTCCTCCGCGACGCCGGTCGGGCCGAAGAAGTCCTTGCAGGTGGACTCGTAACAGGCGAAGCCGATCAGCCGGTCGTCTTTGGTAGCCACGAAGCAGGTGGGCGGGTGGTTGTTCAGGGCGACGTCGGTCTCGCTGGCCCAGCCTTCGCCGAAGTGGGCGCGCACCCAGGCGACGACCAGGTTTTTCTCCGGGGCCAGGCCGCGCCGGATGACGATCCCCTGGGCTTCCTGGCGGGCGATTTCCGGGGCCAGGTCGGGCAGGGTGTAGAGCTTGACCAGCATATCAGGCATCGCGGTTTCTCCTCTCAATCGACGAAGCGGGTCAGTCGGTTTTGCGCAGGAGCACGATCCGGTACTGGCCGTCCAGCAGGGACGGCTCATCCCGTTCGATGCGCAGATGTTCCAGGCCGCCCAGCATGTCGTCCAGGCGGCGGTTGACGTCGGTGCCGATCAGGCGAACCAGACGCCCGATCAGACGGCGGCGCGGGGTGAGCGTCGCCTGGGGCGGCAGGAATTTGTCGAAGATCACGACCCGCCCGCCGGGGCGCAGCACGCGCCAGGCCTCGCGCAGGACGGCCGCGCCATCCGGTACGACGCTCAGCACCAGGTGGCAGATCGCGGCGTCCTGGCTGGCATCCGGCAGGGGCAGCCGAGAGGCGTCCTGCTCCAGCAGGGTGATATCTCGCCCGCCGATTTTGGCGCGGGCCTTGTCCAGCATGGCCGGGCTGAGGTCGACGCCGGTCACGATCACGCCTTCCGGCAGCAGGGGCAAATCCAGCCCGGTGCCGATGCCGGGGATCAGCACACGCTCGCCGGGGCGCAGATCCAGCACGGCCAGCGAACGTTGCCGGGCGCGCTGGTAGACCGGGCGCATGATCCAGTCGTAGATCGGGGCCCACAGGCGGTAGGTGCGCAGATTCGTGGGATTATTCATGGTGAGTGCTCTCCAGTTCGGCGGCGGCCAGCAGCAGGGCCGCGATGCTCAGCGCGTCGTTGATCTGGCCCGCGCGGGCCATGCGGACTGCTTCCGCCAGCGGCAGGGGGTGGAGCGTCATGACTTCGGTCGGCTCGTGGTGAGTCGGCCCCAGCGCGACCCCGGTCGCCAGGTAGAAGTAGCCCAGCTCGTTGCCCAGGCCGTTCATGGTCGCGGCCCGCAGCAAAAAGCGCCAGTTGGCCGCCGTGCCGCCGATTTCCTCGTTTAGCTCGGCCTGGGCGGCTTCCAGCGGAGTCTGGCCGGCCTTGATTCCCCCGGCGGGCAGTTCCCAGCACCACTCGCCCAGGGTGTGGCGGTAGTTGTGGATCAGGACGATCTCGCCCTGCGGGGTGACGGGCACGATCCAGACCGCGTGGCATTTGTCGATGACGTTGTACACGCCCGGCCGCCCGTCGGGCAGGATCAGATCATCCTGGCGCACGGCGTACCACGGGCACGTCCAGGCGACGTGCGAGCCGGTGATGGTGAAGGGGGAAGTGGGGGAAGGCTTTTGAGTCATTGGTTCCACCCGCGACGTGGCGTGCTGGCACGCCCGCGACTCAAGTCGCGGGCTAGGGATACGAAGTCCGCT
>CAZHMJ010000334.1:0-4497 GCA_964533805.1 uncultured Anaerolineae bacterium
CTCTGGCTCGAAACCCTCGCCTTTGCCGCCTGAAATGGACAAAGTCGAGTCCGCGATCTCCGCGGTGAGATTTTTCTTTAGTCAGTGCGATTGCCGGACCGGGGCGAAATTGGCTACAATCGCCACGATCTCGGCCGGGTCGCTCCCCGGCTGGCGAGGACACCCGATGAAACGACGCATGATCCGCTGGGGCTGGATCGCCCTGATCGCCGCCCTGCTGCCCGGCCACGCGCTGGCCCAGACCACGCCACGCGCGGCGACGGCCCAGCGCGTGGCCCTGTATGGCGGCCCCGGCGAAACCTATGCCACCCTGGGCCAGCTCAACCCCGGCCTGGACGTCGACCTGCTGGAACGCAACCCCAGCGCCACCTGGTTGCGCGTCCGCGCCGCGACCGAGCCGCCCGGCGAGGGCTGGGTGCTGACCGGCGGGTTGGCCCTGGACGAGTCCCTGAGCCTGGTCGATCTGCCGGTCAGCGACCAACCCGGCGCGGACCTGGACGCGATCCCGGACGCGGACCTGGCCTGGCTGTACGCGGTGCCGGTCCTGCCGGAGGAAGTCAGCGCGGCGACCCGCGCGATCTTCGCCCAGGGCCAGAGGTTGGGCAACGACCCGCGCGCGATCAGCAAGGTTGGAGACAGCAACAGCGCCTCGCGCTATTACCTGTCGCCGCTCAGCGCCGGGGCATACGACCTGGGGCCGTACAGTTTCCTGCAAGACACGGTCGACTATTTCGCCGAATCGTTCGATAATCCCAGCGTCGCGGTCCGGGTCGGGCTGAACGCCTTCTCGGTTTTCGATCCGATCTGGGATAACCCGGCGCTGTGCGAGGAAAACGAGCCGCCGCTGGTCTGCGAATACCGCACCGCCCGGCCCGCCGTGGCGGTGATCATGTTCGGCCAGAACGACGCCCGCGTGCTCAACTCCACCCAGTACGCCCAGCAGATGCGGCGCATCATCGAGACCTCGATCGACTACGGCGTGATCCCGGTCATGGTCACCTTCAGCGCCGACCCGCGCATGGGGGAGACGCTATTCTACCAGTCGCTGCGCTTCAACCGGATCATGGTCGAAGCGGCCCAGGAATACGGGGTGCCGGTGCTCAACTTCTGGGCGGCGGCCCGCGCCCTGCCGGGCTACGGGATCGGCGCGGATCAGGTCCACCTCAGTTCCAGCGGATCGCGGGTGACGTTCACCGGCTACCAGTCCGAATACGGCCTCAGCCTGCACAACCTGCTCGTCCTGCAAACCCTGGACCTGCTGCGCCGCGAGCTGCCCATGCCATAAAACGCAGGCCGTTGCCAACCCCACCCTAAATCCCTCCCCGCAGGCGGAGAGGGACTTGAGCCTCTCTCCTTTCTCCGTTGGCGCTGCCTCATCGCGCCGGGATAGGGGCCGGGGGATAGAGGGTTACAATTCCAATATGCGCCAGGCGCAGCGCCGACCGGTTTTCATTTCAACGAATGCGAGTCTGCATGCCAACCATCGATTACCTGATCCTCGGCCACGTGGCCCACGACCGTACCCCGCGGGGGCCGCAGTTGGGCGGCACGGTGGCCTACACCGCCATGACCGTGCGCGCCCTGGGGTTGCGCGTGGGCGTGGTGACCAGCGCCCGCCCGGACGATCCCGTCCTGGCCGGGCTGCGTGACGTCGACGTCCACCTGCTGCCCGCCGAGGAATCGACCATCTTCGTCAACATCTACACGCCGGAAGGCCGCGTCCAGCGCGTGGAGGGCCACGCCCGCGTCCTGGGCCTGGACGACATCCCCGCCGCATGGCGGAGCGCGCCGGTCGTCCACCTGGGGCCGATCGCCCAGGAGTTGGACGCGACCCTCATCCCGGAAGCCTTCCCCGGCGCGCTGGTCGGCGTGACTCCGCAGGGTTACATGCGCGTCTGGCCGGACGGCGGGCGCGTCCAGCCCATCCCCTGGGCCCAGGCCCCGGCCATGCTGCCCCAGGCGGTGACCATCCTCAGCGACGAAGACCTGGGCGGTTCGGCCGCGCTGGAAGCGGATTACGCCGCCCGCGCCGGGCACCTGGTCGTGACGCGCAGCGACAGGGGCGCGACCCTGTACAGCCGCGGCCAGCGCCAGGACTTCCCCGCGCCGCGCGTCGAGACGCTGGCCCACCCGACCGGGGCGGGGGATGTATTCGCCGGGGCGCTGCTGGCAAGCCTGCGCCGCCGCCCGGCCGACTGGCCCGGCGCGATGCGGACGGCCGTCGCGGTCGCCAGCGCGTTCGTGGGGCGGTGCCCCGATCCCGGCGCGCCGTCGCTGGAGTCGATGCGGGCCATCGTGGCCGGCCTGCCGGTCGGAATGTTGAATGCTTAGTTTTGAATTGTTAATGAAAAGCTAGGGATAGCCTATGAGCACTCCTAAATACCACCTCGATCAGGTCTTCGACCCAGGGCGCGCCCATCCGGACGAGGCGCACAGCGTCTTGATGCGCCTGATCCCGCCCGGTAGCCGCGTGCTGGAACTGGGCTGTGCCTCCGGCTACCTCTCCGGGTATATGGAGCAGACGTTGGGCTGCCGCGTGACCGGGCTGGAATACGACCCGGACGCGGTCGCCATCGCCCGGGGGCGGATGAGTGAAGTTTACCAGGCCGACCTGGACGTCCCGGATGCGCTGGCCCCGGCGCGGACGAGCGCGCCGTATGACGTGCTGCTCGCGGCGGCCGTGCTGGAACACATCAAGCAGCCAGAACGGGTGCTGCGCGAAGCGCGGGCACTGCTCAAGCCAGGGGCACGCGTGATCGTGTCCCTGCCCAACGTGGCCTACTGGCAGATTCGCCTGCGGCTGCTGGTGGGGCGCTTCGACTACGAGGATTACGGCGTGATGGATCGCACCCACTGCCGCCTGTACACGCTCAAGACCGGGCGCGAACTGCTCGAATCGACCGGCTACGCCGTCGAGCAGACCCCGATCGCGGGCAGTGGGGTGCAGAACGTCCTGAATGCCCTGGCCCGGCGGCTGGGGCGGCCATTGCCGCCGCCCGTGCTGCCCGGCCTGTTCGGCTACGAGCTGATCTACCTGGGAACCGCCCGGTAAACGCCGCCCGCCAACCTGTACACCAACCGCCTGAGGAGCAGACCATGATCGACCGCATCCTGTACAACGGCCACATCCGCACCCTGGACTCCGCGCAGCCGATCGCCAGCGCCCTGGCGCTCGCCGGGGAGCGCATCGTCGCCGTGGGGGACGACTCCCTGCGCGAGCTGGCCGGGCCGGGAACGCATCTCGACGATCTGGAAGGGCGCACCGTCCTGCCCGGCCTGACCGATGCCCACCTGCACTGGTCCGGGCTGGCCGGCGCGCTGCAAAGCGTGGACGTCTTTGAAGTCCCCACCAAAGAGGAAGCCCAACGCCGCGTGGCCGCGAAGGTGGCCCAGACGCCGCCCGGCGAATGGATCTTCGGGCGCGGCTGGGTGCAGGACGTGTGGCCGGATCGGGCCTTTCCCACCGCCGCCGACCTGGACGCGGTCGCCCCGGCCAACCCGGTCTATCTGGCGGCCAAGAGCGGCCACGCGGGCTGGGCCAACAGCGCCGCGCTGCGCCTGGCGGGCATCACTGCGGATACACCCGATCCCGCCGGGGCCATGATCCAGCGCGACGCGGCGGGCCGCCCGACCGGCATCCTGCTGGAAGACCCGGCCATGCTGCTCGTCGCGGGCCTGATCCCGGCCCCGACGCCGGACGTCCTGGCCGGCTGGATGGCCGAGGCCCAGGCCCAGGCCTGGCGCTTGGGCCTGACCGGCTTCCACGACTTCGACGACCCGGACTGCCTGGCCGCGCTGCAAGTCCTCCGGGCGCGGGGCGGGCTGGGGCTGCGCGTCGTCAAGAACGTCAACGCCCCCTGGATCGAGTCGCTGATCGAATCGGGCATTCGCTGGGGCTTCGGCGACGACTGGATCCGGATCGGCGGGCAGAAGGTGTACGCCGATGGGGCGCTCGGCCCGCGCACGGCGGCCATGATCGACCCGTTCGAGGGCGAGCCGGACAACCGGGGCATCGTCGTGACCGACAAGGAAACCATGACCGAGCTGGTGCTGCGCGCCAGCGCCGCCGGGATTCCGTCCACGATCCACGCCATCGGCGACCGGGCCGTGCACGATGTGCTGGACGTTTACGCTCTGGCCCGCCAGCAGGAGGCCGCCCAGGGCATCCCGCGCGCGGCCCGCCGCCACCGGATCGAGCACGTCCAGCTCATCCACCCCGACGACCGGGGCCGCCTGGCGGAACTCGGCCTGATCGCCTCCATGCAACCGATCCACGCCACCAGCGACTACGAGATGGTCGACCGCTACTGGGGCACGCGCGGCCAGTGGGCCTACAACTTCCGCGTCCAGGCCGACCAGGGCGTGGTGATCGCCTTCGGGTCGGATTCGCCGGTGGAGCCGGTCGACCCGCGCAAGGGCATCCACGCGGCGGTGACGCGCCGCCGTCCCGATGGCACGCCGGGTCCCGAAGGCTGGCGCAAGGACACCACCCTGACC
>CAZHMJ010000335.1:0-4497 GCA_964533805.1 uncultured Anaerolineae bacterium
CAGGATCAGGGTCGGGATGCCCATGATGCCATACTCCATCATGACGTTGGGGTTGGCGTCCGCATCCACCCGTCCAACCCGCATCTTACCCTCGAATTCGGCCGCCAGAGCCAGCACATGTGGCTCGATCATCTTGCAGGGGACACACCATTCCGCCCAGAAATCGATCAACACAGGCAACTTTGATTCGAGCACTTCCTTCTGGAAGGTGGCTTCAGTGACATCGAATGCAACGACAGACTCACTCATCGAACACGCTCCCTCTTCAGCACGTCACAGACCATCCGGATCATCATCCAGCCCGGCCGGTTAGGATAGTCAATCTTCCTGAAAGCGATTCACCACGCCGGCTATTGTAACACTTCGCGCCCGCCTCGCACCCATCCGACCGTTGCCAAACATCCATTTTGACGCACAAAATCGCGCATGGTATCATGGTGTCTTGAATTGATAGCACTCTCGTCATGAGAGTGCTAAAAACCCATCTGTCGAGGCTGGATCATGACTACTGACGCGCCCAATCCACCCGAACTTACGGAGCGCCAGGAAAAAACCCTGGAGTTGATCGTCCAACAGTACATCCATACCGGCCATCCGGTCAGTTCCAAGTCGCTGATGGATACGTTGGGCGTCAGTTCAGCCACGATCCGGAATGAGATGGCCGCGCTGGAAGCGGCCGGGCTGCTCGGCTCGCCGCACACCTCCGCCGGGCGTATCCCGACCGAGGCTGGCTACCGGTATTTCGTCCAGCGCCTGGCCAGCAACGGCCAGATCAGCCTGGACGAACGGCGCATGATCACCCACCAGTTCCACCAGTCGCCGCTGGACATCGAGCAGTGGATGCGCCTGTCGGCCGCCGTGCTGGCCCGCACCGCCCAGGGCGCCTCGCTCGTGACCGCGCCCTACAGCCAGGTCAACCGCTTCAAACACCTGGAGTTGATCGCCACCCAGGGCCGGTTGGTGCTGATGGTCCTGGTGCTCCACAACGGGGATGTCCGCCAGCGCATGCTGATGCTGACCGAGCCGGTCAGTCAGGAACAACTCAGCACCATCGCCGCCCGGTTGACCACGCTCAGCCTCGGCCAACACGTCCAGCAGCTCCGCGAACAACTCAAGGGCCTCTCCACGCTGGAACGCGAAGTGATGGACCTGGTCATCGCGCTGATCGAGGATGCCGACCGCCCGCACCAGGTCTACCGCGACGGTCTGGCGGAGATCCTGACCCGCTTCGACCAAAGCGAAGGCGCCGAACAGGCCCTGCGCGTGCTGGAGGAGCAGTCGATCCTGGAAACCCTGATCGACGAGGCCAACCCCAGTGTCGGCGATGTTCGGGTTGTGATCGCGGGCGAAGGCCGCTGGGACAACATCAGCCTGCTCAGCATCATCTTGGGGCGCTATGGCGTGGCCGGGCAGGCCACTGGCATGCTGGGCGTTCTGGGCCCCACCCGGATGCGCTACGGGCGGGCCATCAGCGCCGTCCGGTTCATGTCCGACCTGATGACCAATCTGATCGTCGGAGTCTACGGCGAGGAACCCAGCGATCAGACCCCCTGATCCAACCCAATCGCGATCTGGAAATGCTTGCATGAATCTGATGATTTGCTAACGAAATTCTATTAGAGATGCGTTACACTGCCCTCAGCATTCGGACAGAGAGGGCAGATGTCCACCGGAGAAACATCGTGAATGACAAGTTAAACCAGCCCAACTCCGCCGCTGGCGACGCAGTCGAAACGGAAGCGCAGGGCGCGACGCCGGACGAGCTGACTCTCGATGGCCTCCAGGCCGAGCTTGAGAAAACGCGCGCCCAGGCTGCGGAATACCTGGACGGGTGGCAGCGCGCGCGGGCCGAGTTCATCAACTTCAAGAAGCGCATCGAACGGGAGCGCGAGGATCACGGGCAGTATGCCCATGTCGATGTCCTCAAGAAGCTGCTCCCGGCCATGGATGACCTCAACCGCGCCCTGGACAACCTGCCGGAAGACCTGCAGGATCATGCCTGGGCGCAGGGTATTGCGTTGGTCGGCCAGAAGTTCAACACCATTCTGGAGACTTACGGCCTGCGCGAGATCGACCCCCTCGGTGAAGCCTTCGATCCCAACCTGCACGAGGCCATCGGGGTCGACACAGACACACAGACAGAGAGCGGCCATGTTACGGTCGTCCTTCAAAAAGGCTATGCGTATGGCGATCGCGTGGTGCGCCCGGCCCTGGTTCGGGTGGCCCAGTAAGCAGCCCGTCAGACAGGCACGATTGACACCGGTTATCATCTCAAATCTGACATTTCAGGAGACAAACGATGGGTAAAACGATTGGTATTGACCTCGGCACGACCAACTCGGTCGTGGCGATCATGGAAGGCGGTGAACCGGTGGTCATCCCCTCGCAGGAGGGCGGCCGCCTGATTCCTTCGGTCGTCGCGCTGAGCAATAAGGGCGAGCGCCTGGTGGGCAAGGTTGCCCGCAACCAGGCCGTGATCAACCCGGAGAACACGATCTTCTCCGTCAAACGCTTCATGGGCCGCAAGTTCACCGACCCGGAAGTCCAGAAGGGCATCAGTGTCGTGCCGTACAAGGTTTCCGCCGCGCCGAACGGCGACGTGCGGGTGCACATGGGTGACAAGGCCTACAGCCCGCCCGAAATCTCGGCCATGATCCTGCAGAAGATCAAGGCCGACGCCGAAGCCTACCTGGGCGAGACGATCACCGAGGCGGTGATCACCGTCCCGGCCTACTTCAACGACGCGCAACGTAACGCGACCAAGGATGCCGGCCGCATCGCCGGCCTGGAAGTCAAGCGTATTATCAACGAACCGACCGCCTCCAGCCTGGCCTATGGCCTGGGCGAGCACAAGGACGAGACCATCGCCGTCTACGACCTGGGCGGCGGCACGTTCGACATCTCGATCCTGGACGTCGGCGACGGCGTGTTCGAGGTCCGCAGCACTAACGGCGACACCTTCCTGGGCGGCGACGACTTCGACCAGCGCATCATCGACTTCCTGGCGGCCGAGTTCAAGAAGGATACCGGCATCGATCTGCGCCAGGATCGCCAGGCCCTCCAGCGTCTGAAGGAAGGCGCGGAGAAGGCCAAGATCGAACTGAGCACGACCATGAGCGCCGACATCAACCTGCCGTTCATCACGGCAGATGCCAGCGGCCCCAAGCACCTCAACATCACCCTGAGCCGCGCCAAGCTGGAGCAGCTCGTGGAAGACCTGGTGCAAAAGACAATCGGCCCCTGCGAGGCGGCCCTGCGCGACGCAAACCTCAAGAAGACCGACATCGACGAGGTGGTGCTGGTCGGCGGGATGACCCGCATGCCCGCCATCCAGGAAGCCGTGCGCAAGTTCTTCGGCAAGGAACCGCACAAGGGCGTCAACCCGGATGAAGTCGTCGCCATCGGCGCGGCCATCCAGGCCGGCGTGCTGACCGGGGATGTCAAGGACGTCCTGCTGCTGGACGTCACCCCGCTGACCCTGAGCATCGAAACCCTGGGCGGCGTGGCCACCCCGTTGATCGAGCGCAACACGACCATCCCGGTGAAGAAGAGCCAGATCTTCTCCACCGCCGCCGACAGCCAGACCCAGGTGGAGATACATGTCCTCCAGGGTGAACGTCCGATGGCCGCCGACAACAAGACCCTCGGCCGCTTCATCCTGGATGGCATCCCGCCCGCGCCGCGCGGCGTGCCGCAGATCGAAGTCACCTTCGACATCGACGCCAACGGCATCCTGAATGTCGGCGCGCGCGACAAGGCCACCGGCCGCGAGCAGAGCATCACGATCACGGCATCCAGCGGCCTGAGCGAAGCCGAGATTCAACGCATGGTCAAGGAAGCCGAGTCGCACGCCAGCGAGGACGCCAAGCGCCGCGAGCGGGTCGAAATCCGCAACAACGCGGAAGCGACGATCCACACTGCGGAAAAGATGCTGCGCGACTTCGCGGACAAGATTCCGGAAGACGTGAAAGCGCGTACTCAGGAGCGCGTGGAGGCGGTCCGCAAGGTGCTGGACAACGACGACACGACCCTGATCAAGCGTGAGGCTGAAGCCCTGGCCCAGCAGCTTCAGACCATCGGCGGCAGCATGTATCAGGAGAGCGCTGGCCCGACCCCGCCTCCCGGCGGCGGCCCTGGCGGCCCCGGCAACGGCTCCTCTGAAGATGTGATCGACGGCGAATACAGCGAGGCCTGATCCGCCGCCGGCAGCCAACTGGTTGACTTTGTGCGCACCCGTCCTTCCCCGGACGGACGGGTGCGATTTGTCATTTAAACGAACCCCGGCTCCGTGCCGGGGGCCAGCACCGAGAAGAGGCCGGAAAGCAGCATGGCAGACAGAGACTACTACGAAGTTCTAGGAGTGCCGCGCGAGGCCTCCCAGGCGGACATCAAGAAGGCATTCCGGCAGCTTGCCCGCAGATATCACCCGGATGTCAGCCAGGAAGCCGATGCCGAAGATCGATTCAAGGAAATCAACACGGCTTACGAAGTTCTGAA
>CAZHMJ010000336.1:0-2145 GCA_964533805.1 uncultured Anaerolineae bacterium
AATCCAAGTTTCACCTCTCCACCCTCCCCTTCCCCTTCACTCCTCTCTTGTTAAGAAAACTGCCCGGAACTTCCGGGCAGTTTTTTATTCCAGGAGAAATGGGTCATACGCAGCCAGGCGGCTGCGTTTTTGTTTGGAAGGAGGATGGTGCATATGGCTCCAACGACAGCATCGCACGGGTTTCGCACGTTCGTCGTGATCTGGCTGGGGCAGGCGGTGTCAACCCTCGGCTCCGGGCTGACCAGTTTCGCGCTCGGGCTGTGGGTCTACCAGCAGACCGGATCGGTGACACAGTTCGCGCTGGTGGCCCTGTTCGCCTCGCTGCCGCGGATCCTCCTGTCACCGCTGGTCGGCCCCTTGATCGACCGCCGGGATCGACGCTGGCTGATGATTCTGAGCGACAGCGGCGCGGCGGCCTGTACGCTGATCGTGGCGCTATTGCTGGCTGCCGATCGCCTCGAACTGTGGATGATCTACGGGTTGACGGCGCTGAGCGCGGCATTCGGCACCGTGCAATGGCCTACCTATTCCGCGGTCACAACGCTGCTCGTCCCTCAGCGCCATTTGGGACGGGCCAGCGGGATGGTGCAGGTAGGTGGAGCGGTGACGGATATCCTCGCGCCAACCCTGGCCGGGGCACTCCTCGGGGTGATTGGCCTGAGCGGCGTGATCCTGGTGGACTTTGCCACGTTCCTGTTCGCCGTGCTCAGCCTGCTGATCGTGCGTTTTCCGGTGGTCGAACGGGATGCGACCGGGCAGCCGCAGGCGCGCCCTGGCGCATGGGCGGACGTGCTGACCGGCTGGCGCTACATCCGCTCCCGGCAAGGTCTGTTCGCTTTGCTGATCTTCGCTGCGGTCGTCAACTTCCTGTGGGGCAGCGTGGGAGCCTTGCTGCCGCCGATGGTGCTGGCTTTCGCTCCGGCCGAGACCCTAGGGGTGATCATCTCGGTGGCTGGGATCGGGATGTTGGGCGGTGGCTTGTGGATGAGCGCGTCGGGCGGCCCGCGCCGCCGCCTGGTTGGGATTCTGGGATTCGAGCTGATCAGCGGGGTCTGCTTCATTCTGATGGGTCTGCGGCCGCTGGCCGTCCTGGTGGCTGTGGCGGCGCTGGCGGCACACCTGACCATCGCTGTGGTCAGCGGTTGCGAGCAGTCGATTTGGCAGAGCCAGGTACCGCCCGGATTACAGGGCCGGGTGTTCGCTTTTCGCCAGATGATCACCATGTCCTCGACGCCGCTAGCTTACCTGCTGGCCGGGCTGCTGGCCGACCGGGTATTCATGCCGCTGCTTGTCGAAGGCGGGTCGCTGGCCGACGGCGTGGGGCGCATCCTCGGCACGGGCGTGGGACGTGGCATCGGGTTGATGTTCGTGCTCATGGGGATGATCAAAATCAGCATCGTGATCGTTTCCAGTCTGAATCCCCGCTTGCGAGCGCTGGAAGACACGCCCGTCGCTGTGCCGCTTGAGCTTGAGCAGGTCTATTCATCAATCAAGGAGTAAGGCTCAGGCAGGGCAGGTTGTGTTGACGGTCTTCGGGGGGTGCGTACAATAGTAGGCGGCTCAGGAGAGAGTCCCCTATGCCCCATGAGAGTCTTTTTGATGGCCGTTATCGTTACGATCACATCTATCCGCGCGGCCGGAGCGGAGAAGCGTTCCGCGCCTATGATGTCCAGAACGATAACCGTGAGGTGGTCATCAAACGCCCTGCGCCGCAGGACGCGCCCCCCATTCGAGCCGGGCAGGAAGTCAATATTCGCACCGAAAGGCGGGTTTTGCTTCAACTCAAGGGTCACCCCGTCCTGACCGAACTGCTGGACGAAGGCACGTTCAAGATCGGCGGGCAGGCGCATCTCTATATCGTGATGGAAAGCGCCAGCGGGCTGATCCTCGAGAACCTCGTGCTGGAGCTGGCTCGCGAACATCAGCGGCTTCCTGAGTTGGAGATGCTGGTTATTCTGGACTCTCTGCTGGACCTGATCGAAACGGCTCACGCACACGATATCGTGTACAACGATGTCGATGCCAAGCATCTGTTCTGGAATCGGGATGCTTACCAACTCAAGGTCATTGATTGGGGGAATGCCGTTTTTTTGGAGGGTGACGCGGCCACGCCGCAGGGGATCAGCCGCCAGTCGGATGTCTTCC
>CAZHMJ010000336.1:2155-4495 GCA_964533805.1 uncultured Anaerolineae bacterium
GGCAGGGGAATTGCTGTACTTCATCGTGACGGGCGGCCAACGTCTGCTGGCGATGGGTGAAAGTGTAGACTTTGGGGCGGAGGCGGACCGGATTCCAACCCGGCTGCAGAGCATCATTCAGCGCGCGGTCCATCCGGTGCTTGAGCGACGGTACCAGGACATTTCCGCGCTGCGCCACGATCTGGCCGAATATCGCAGGCCGCTGGACCGGGATCGAGCCAATGCGCTGGACCGGATCGAGCGGCGGCTGAAGCGGGATTGCAGCCAGCGAGAACTTGAACAGCTTCTGGATGATGTCAAGGCAGTCCAGGCGGCCGACGTTGGGTTTCCCCCCGCGCGGACGCTGCGTCGGCAGATCGAGGCCGGGCTGCATCGCCTGACGATCCTGTCTGACCTGGATGCGGTCCGCATATACCTGGAGCGCGCGAACTGGCCGCGGGCGATTGGTCTGCTGGAAGATATTTGCCAGCGCGCGGAGAGTGTGGAGCTTCAGCGGGCGCGCGTCTTGCTCGACGCGGCGACCCTGGTTCACATGCGCGGAGTCACGCCACCGCCGGCCGGATTCCAGCCGGCGATTGAGGCCCTTTTTCGAGACGATGCGATCGGAGCGGTCCAGGCGTTGTTGCTGACGTCGGACCAACGCGCCGAAGCGCGGACGATCCAATGGCTGCTGGCCGCGCGGATTCAGGAGCATTTTCCAGCGGCGGTTGTCCTCCGCCCTCATTTGCTGCGGCTGCGGCTCGATCTGGCCGGGCAGGAGGCTTTTCAGGACGCCCGCCAGCTTCTTGAGGCGGCTGAATCTGGATTAGGCGGGGCTTCTTCCGGGCGATTGCAGCAGGTGGGCGATTCCTACCGGCAGACCGGCGAGATACTCGCGACCCTGGCTGACCGGCTGGTTTCCCATCCATCACCGAACGCCGATAGCCTCTCCGTCGAGGCTCGCCGGGCGGCGGAGGCGGCAGTCGCTATCGCTGACCAGCTTCAGGTGGTGGGCCAGCAGGCGACCGGAAATCCAGAACAGGCGCGCGAGGCCCTGACTGCGGCGCGCCTGTTGGACCCGGTCAATCCCGTATTCGCGGGATTGCAGCAGACGTTCGAAGGCGCCCAGGCTTTGGTGAAGCGGCTGGCGGACTATCGCCCGCTGGCCGATGGTTCTGACCTGGCGCCCTGGCTGGACCAGATTCTGGCCGATCTGAAACCGTATCTCGAACAACTACCCGATCCCCGGCTGGTGATGATACGGGGCAGTCTGCAGACCGCGGCCGGGGGCTGGGCGAAATTCCGACAGCGGGCGGTCCAGGGTAACCGGCAAGAAGCGCTTGAAGGCTTACAGCAGGCCTCAGATGCCGTCCGGCGGCTCAACCCGGAACTCTCTGCCTGGCTCCGGAATGTGCTGGGGGTGGTGGAGAAGGCGCGTTATGTGCAGCGCCACGCGCTCAACGCGGCTTTCGGCCGGGCGATGTCCGATGGTTGGGTGGCCTGGGATCGGGGCAGCGGGATCGAGGCCGAGCGGTTGGGCCGCCTGGCGCTCGAAGAGGTCGCCAACGATGACGAACGCACCGCCGCGGACCAATTGATCCGGTTGGGAAAGTTGCTGCGCACCTGGACCGAGGGTCATGGTGAGGGCGATCCCGATCTGACTGGCCGGATCGATGCCGAATTGTTGAGTTTGCTGACCGAAGCCGAGGACCGGCGCTGGCGTACCTTCACGGAGCAGATGCCCTCGGCGGCAGCCTACCTCAAGGCAATGGGAAGCGGCCTCGTCCAACCGTTGGAGCAGACCAGCACGGCTGCCCAGCGCGTGCTTTTCTTGCATTACATCCTGCGCGGCGTGCTGGATATGTACGAGCGCCGCCCGGACGACGCAACCTTCTGGCACCAGGCTGCCGAACAGGCGCTGCCCAATGCCCAGCGCCACATTGCCTACCTGGCTCTGGGCAATCTGCTCCGGGATCGCCAGGTGATCCTGGCGCTGGCTGACCAGATCAACGCGATCGAGTCGGTTGATGGTCTGACCAGTACGCGGCGGCAGGTCGAATCATCGGCGCTTCATCTGGTGATCCGGCCGGTGGTGGAAGCGCTACAAGATATCGAAAGCGGCCTGCCGTTGTGGCGGCGGGGCGATTTTCGGGGCGCGGGCAAGGCTTTGGAGACAGCGCTAGGCAAGATCGACACCGGCACGCGCCTGGCGCACCTCGATCTGACGCACTTCCGTGCCTGGGTGGAGGGCCTGTACCGGCTGGCGGCTGAACTCGAAGTGACGCGCGAGCGGCTGGTCGAGGCGGCCGGACAGTTACAGGATATCCCTGACTCGCGCTGGGCTGACTGGCACGCTCGGTT
>CAZHMJ010000337.1:0-4465 GCA_964533805.1 uncultured Anaerolineae bacterium
CGACAGTCGCCAGTTGTTGGAGGATATCCTGCGCGTCAAGGGCTATACCGTCAGTTGCGCGACGGATGGACAGGCCGCGCTCGCGGCCGCGATAGCCGAACCACCCCATCTCTTGATCCAGGATATCAATATGCCAGGCCTCAATGGCTTCGAAGTCTGCACGCGCCTGAAAGAGAATGCCAGCACCGCGCAGATCCCGATTCTGATGCTGACTGCCCTGGCGGATATCGACAACCGGATCAAGGGCTTGGGCCTCGGCGCAGATGACTACATCACCAAGCCCTACAGCCCGCGCGAGCTGGTCGCCCGCGTGGACGCGCGCCTGCGCCAAAAAGTGGATGCCGACCAGCTCCGGGCCACCCAGGAGCGCATCCAGCGCACGTTCGAGCAGTTTGTCCCGGCCACCGTCGTCCAACAACTGTTGGACAACCCCGATCAGGTCAGGCTGGGGGGAACGCTCCAGACAGTGACGGTCGTCTTTGCCGACCTGGAAGGGTTCACCCCGGTTGCCGAGCAAGTCGATCCGGAGCTGCTGCTGGATATGCTCAACCGCTACCAAGAGCTTCTGGTCCAGCATATCCACCACGAAGAGGGAACCATCGACAAATTCCTGGGGGATGGCTTGATGGCCCTGTTCAACGCCCCCCTGCACCAACCCGATCACGCCCTGCGCGCGATCCGGGCGGCGGTCCGCATCCAGAAGGCGCTACCCGAATTCTACAGCGGCTTCGACCCGGCGTTCCGATTGCATGTCAACTTTGGCATCACCACGGGCGAGGCGGTCGTCGGACGAGTCGGAGCCGTCAACCGGATGAACTACACGGCCATCGGTGACACGGTCAACCTGGCCAGCCGCCTGGAGGATCTCAGCAGCGGCGGCCAGATTCTGATCAGCGAATCTACCTACACCCAGGTCGGCGAGCATGTGATCGCTAACAAGCTGGGCCATAAAACTGTGAAGGGACGTGAAATGCCGGTCGTCGTCTATGAAGTCGTGGGGTTGAAGGCTTGAACGCCAACATCTTACTGGTCAGCAAACGCAGCGGACAAACCCACCACCTCCTGAGACAGGCCCTGCGCGCGGATGGGTACAGCCTGCAAATCGTGGGAGACATCGAGACCGCCCTGACCGAAGCCCGCCAGAACCCGCCGGTCGCCCTGATTCTGGAAAGCGAGTTGACCGGGCAGGATGATCTGGCCCTGTGCCAATGGCTGCGCACCGATCCGGCCACGATCGCGGTCCAGATGCTCGTCACCACGCGCACCAGCCAACAGCGGCTGGCCGCCCTGGAAGCCGGGGCGGACGAGCTGCTGACCTTTCCTCTGGATTGGGTCGAGGTCCGGACACGGCTGCGCTCCCTGCGGGTGGAACGCACTCGCCTGCCCAGCCTGGAAGACTTCCTGCACCACACACCCGATCTGGCCCTGGGCGCCAACCCGGTCGACATCCTGGGCAGCGCCGATCTGTTGGCGCATGATCTGAAAAGCCCGCTGGGGATCATCGTGAG
Organism: uncultured Anaerolineae bacterium; assembly: GCA_964533805.1. Taxonomy (GTDB): domain Bacteria; phylum Chloroflexota; class Anaerolineae; order Aggregatilineales; family Ch27; genus JARKOQ01. The sequence goes on from CAZHMJ010000337.1 coordinate 1,509, forward strand.
CAGCACGGAAATGCTGCGCGATCTGGCCGCCGAGCGCCGCCCGGTCACTCAGGCTGATCTCGACCGCCAGATCATGATGGCCGAGAACATCCTCCAGGCGGCCCGCCGCGAGACATTCCTGATCAACGACATGCTCGACCTGGCCAAACTGGAGATCGATGCCTATCCCATCCGGCAGGAGCCGGTCGATCTGGAACTGATTGCCCATGCGACCGTCCAGGCCAACCTCACCGCCATCGAACGCAAAAACCTTGCTCTGACCGTGAACGCTGCCCCCGATCTGCCGGCCGCCAGCGGTGACCGGGAGTTGCTCGGACGCGTCTTCAACGTGCTGCTGGATACCACGTTGAAGTTCGCCAGCGATGGCGATACAGCCGTCTGGACGCTGGCAGCGTCCAACAGTCAGGTCACCGCCGCCCTGACCGATCACGGCCGTCCCTTGCTCCCAGAATATGCGGAGCGCATCTTCGAGCGGGGCATCCAGTGGGAGGCCCGCCAACAGGGCAGCCGGACCAGCGTGGCCATGGGTCTGCCCTTCGCGCGCGCGGCGTTGCGCCGGATGCGGGGCGATCTGACCGCCTCCAGCAATAGTACTGACAATTCGACGACGTTTTTGCTCCGTCTGCCACTTGCACGCTGACCCGGCGCCACAGACAATAGAGCAGATTGTGCCGCTATAGCTCTCCCCTGCCTGTACCGGGTTTGCAGGCAGTCGACTGTGATTTGAGGAAAATGTCACGACTATGGAGAATCGGGATCAAGCTCAGCCTGCGGTCACACCGGAAACCATTGAGGATTACTTTGACCGGTACGGGTGGTCCTTTACCCGGGTAAAAGATGAGGTCTGGCAGACCGGGTTTCGCGGTGCCACCAGTAGCTACCGGATTACCTTGCAGTTGACGGACAACTGGGTCTTTTTTGTGATCAACCCGTTCGTGGTCGGGCCTGATCAAACCGAGCGACGGCTTCGGTTGTACTATCACCTCCTGCGACTGAACCACGAGGCAAACATGGTCAAGTTCGGTATCGACCGGGATGGCGACGTCTTCCTGACGGCCGAATTGCCTACCGAGGGATTCCAGTTCAGCCACTTTTCGGACGCATTGAACGCGCTGGCGCATTATGCGGACATGCATTACCGGGATGTGTTCAACCTCGCCCATTCGGACGATACCGAGACACCCTACACCGAAGAACTGGACGCCCCCGCCAGCGACGCACCACCTGACGAATTCTGACCGGGGCGAGGAGCTGTCCGATGGATTCCCCACGACGCATCCTGCTGGTCGAAGACGAGCCTGACATCGCCGACATGCTCCGTTTCTTCCTGGAGCAAAATGGCTTTGTGCTGCTGCACGCGGAGGACGGCCGGGACGGCTTGCGCCTGACCCACGAGAAGATGCCGCATCTGATCCTGATGGACAGTATCCTGCCGGACATGGATGGCTTTGAAGTCTGCCAGCAACTGCGGGCCATGCCCGCCACGGCCCACATTCCAATCATTTTCCTTACCCGCCGCTCCGGGCACGAGAATGTCCTGGCGGCGCTGGAACTGGGCGCGGATGATTTCATCGCCAAGCCCTTCGACCCGGAGGAGCTGCTGCTCCGCATCCAGAACACCCTGCGGCGCGCGGAGAAAAACGCCCGGATCGATCTTCAGACCGGCCTGCCCGGCGAGTTGCTCGCCCGTGACTACGTGGCTCGAGCCAGGCAGGACCCCAGTCTGGCGATCATCGAAATCCAGATCGCGCACAACGTGCCCTACCGGCAGCGCTATGGCAAGGTGGCGATGAACAACGTCTATGGGCGATTGGGGCAGCTTGTGGTTTCAATGCTAGGCCAGAGCGACGTCGCGGGCACCTTCGCCGGCTACGTCAACGAAAATCACCTGGCGGTTGTGTATCCCGTCGCCGGCGCGGAGCGCTTCGCCCGGCAGGTCGCGCTCAGTTTCAACAAGATCATCGGAAAGTTCTACCAGGACACCGACCGCGAGCGAGGCTACGTGGAGATTGGCGGGGAGCGCTCGCCACTGATGCAGGTCATCTGCCGGGTGTACCTGGGCCGCTCCAATGCGGCTTCCGGCCGGGGCCGGCTGGCCCACTAGCCGCAACTCAGTCTTGACCCCCTCCCGGCCGCATGGTAAACTAACCCCGTTTCATGTCCCCATCGTCTAGAGGACCAGGACGAGGCCCTTTCAAGGCCTAGACAGGAGTTCGAATCTCCTTGGGGACATAATACGGTTCTACTCTCATCATTCGAGTGGAACCGTTTGTTTTCTCCCCCGTCGTCTCCGTTGTCGCCATCGTCCTTCTGGTACAGTGCAGCACGTAGCACCAGGTAGCGGTCCGCCCAGGGCTTGAGGCTGAAGCTCACAATCTGCCGCCGATCAAGGTCATAGATGACATGCTCGAAGATCATCCGGGCTAGTTGCTGGCGATCTTCCTCCGTCCCAGTGTCCCATAGCCTCGTGACCTTTTCCAGGGCTTCCATGCACATCCTAAGTTCAAGCGCGGCTTGCTCCATCTCGGTTGTGCGGCTCTGCCAGTGTGCAATCTGGCGTTCGTTTTCTTCCTTGCGCTTTACGAACTCTTCGCGAGTCATATCACCGTCTAGAAACAGAGTGCGAGCTGCGGCGATGCGTCGCTGGCACTTGGCAATAGCTGCTGCCTTTTGCCTCTCCAGGTCGGCATCCTTTGCACTACCTACCCCACCATACTCGGACTGGATCGCAAGCTCTGTCATCTCGGCCAATTCTCCTGGCTTGATGACCAACAACCCGATCAGTCGCCGAAAATCAGTTTCGATCACATCCGCATCAAGTGATTTCGTCTTGCCGGGGCAAGCCTTTTCGGCGTGACGATAGCGCAGCTTGTCGCCCTTGTTCCAGCCGTGAAGCAAGGACCGCAGCATTGGATCGTCATGCTCAATAGCGGACAGATCACACGCAGCACAGTAGA
>CAZHMJ010000338.1:0-4462 GCA_964533805.1 uncultured Anaerolineae bacterium
TGTGTTTTGTGACGCAAACGGCCTAGAACTCGAGCTCGATGCAACGCGCCTCGTTCTTGCGCAGCGACAGGTGATAGCCGCACAGCCGGTACTCGATCGGGTCGCCCAGCGGCGCGGTCTTGAGCATCTCGACCTCGACCCCGGCCACCATGCCCATGTCCATCAGGCGGCGGCGCAGCAGCCCTTCGCCGCGCACGCGCTTGACCCGCCCTTTCTGACCAGGACGAAGCTGATCGAGCGTTTGGGCGAACGTGGTCGGATTGGGGTTCAGGACCTGCATAAGACGATGACCTCGGTGGACAGAAGCATACCCAGCTTTCGATAGTTGCGAAGCATTATCAATAATTCTCCACCAAATGATCAGGTTGTGCTCAGTGACGCCCGGCACGCCCCCCCACGCGGATTGTCATCTCTCCTCAGCAGCGTTCAAACGAAAGCCGTCGGACGTACCCCACCGACCGGACGGCTCCGGCGGACAGTCTGGCTGATGGCCTCCGCAAAGCGCGGGGCTGCCTCCGGATCGCCGCCCAGGAACAGGTCTGGCTCAATCAGCTCCAGTTCCATCAACAGCAGTTGCCCCTCGACCAGGATGCCGTCCACCCTGGCGTACAGCAGCGGGCAGTCGGGGTGGCGTGCCTGAGCGACCGCCAGCGCGGCCGCCGCCTGGTCGACCAATCCCGCCGGTGGGCGCTGCCCCTGCCAGATGCCGCCGCGCTCGTGTTGGACGAACATCCCGTCCGGCGCGGGCCGCTTGAGAATGGTATGGCTGTAGCGACCCAGGAAGAAGATCACCGACCATTCGCCCTCGTGAATCTGCGGCATGAAAGGCTGGACGAGCACCGCCGAGCGGGACAGCAAGTCATCCAGGCTGGACTGGCCCGTCGCGGCCTCGGCCCGCGTCACGACCAGGGTTCCGTTCGCCGAAGCGCTGATCGCGGGCTTGATCACTGCGCGCGTCCAGCCGGCCTGGTCGAGCAGCGCGGCCAGGTCGGCCGGCTCGCCCTGGGTCAGCAGACGGGTGGGAACAATCGGCACGTCCTGCCGGGCGAGATCGAGCAGGTACGATTTGTCCATGTTCCAGCGCACCACCGCGGGCGGGTTCCAGAGGTTGACATGGCGCGCTTCCAACTGCGAGATCCAGGCCGCGAAGAAACCGGGGCGCAGGTGATAATCCCAGGTCGAGCGCAACACGACCGCGTCGAACCAGGACCAATCGGCATGGGGCACATCCCAGGGGAGGGCGACCACTTCGATCCCCTGAGTCAGCAGGGGCTTGACAAGCAAATGATCATCGGGAGTGAGATGCGGTTGGGCGCGATACGTCACCAGCGCGACAGCGGACATAGCAGGTTTCCATTATACGATAAAATTTATTGTATTATAACTCGCATGCAACAAAAGAGGTTAATTTCACATTGCCTAGCATATCTGCCGGCCATTCTCTGCCCAGCCGACCCGAACCGAACCCTCAATCTGGCGGGCCATTGTGCACAGTTCACACAAGTTGCGATATAATATGCACGCAAGGGTGTACTCCGATTGTTCCAACCCGCCGGAGAAAACACCCTGTGTCAATAGGTTACCCTTGTTGAGGAGAGGAAAGATGAAAAAACTACTGAGCCTGGTTCTCGTCCTGAGCGTCATGCTGGGCGCTACCAGCCTGGCACTGGCTCAGGGCCCCTCCGGCGAACTGGAGATTTTCTCCTGGTGGGCCGGTGACGAAGGTCCCGCGCTGGAAGCCCTCATCGCGCGGTACAGTGAGATTAACCCGGATGTGGAAGTCATCAACGCAACCGTCACCGGTGGCTCTGGCGTGAATGCCAAGGCCGTCCTCAAGACCCGCATGCTGGGTGGCGATCCGCCCGACGCGTTCCAGGTCCACGCCGGCCAGGAACTGATCGGCACGTGGGTGGTGGCCGACCGTATGGAAGACCTGACCCCGCTCTTCGAGGAGCAGGGCTGGATGGAAGCCTTCCCCCAGGGGCTGCTCGACCTGATCAGCACCGACGAGGGCATCTGGTCCGTCCCGGTCAACATTCACCGCTCGAACGTGATGTGGTACGTCCCCGCCAAGCTCGAGGAATGGGGCGTGGAAGCGCCGGCCACCTGGGCTGACTTCCTGGCGATCTGCCCGACCCTGAAGGACGCGGGCGTGACCCCGCTGGCCCTGGGCGAAAACTGGACCGTCAACCACCTGTGGGAAAGCGTCGCCCTGTCGATGCTGGGCGCCGAAGGCTGGAACGGCCTGTGGGACGGCAGCGTCTCCTTCACCAGCCCCGAAGCCGTGGCGGTCTGGGATACCTTCGGCCAGGTGCTTGACTGCACCAACGAAGACGCCGCTTCTCTGTCCTGGCAGCAGGCGACCGACATGGTCGTCAACGGCACCGCCGCCTTCAACGTGATGGGCGACTGGGCTGCCGGCTACATGGTCACCACCCTGGGCCTCGTCCCGGGTGAGGGCTTCGGCGGGCAGGCGTCCCCCGGCACCGAAGGCACCTTCATGATGCTGTCGGACTCCTTCGGACTGCCCGTCGGCGCGCCGAACCGCGATGCGGCTCTGGCCTGGCTGACCCTGCTCGGCTCCGCTGAAGGCCAGGACATCTTCAACCCGCTCAAGGGTTCGATCCCGGCCAATCTGGGCGGCGACGTGACCAACACCGAACTGTACAACCCCTATCTCCAGTCGGCCGCGGCCGATTGGGCCAGCAACACCATCGTCGGCAGTCTGGTCCACGGCGCGGTTGCGCCGGAGAGCTTCACCAACAACTTCGCGACCGTGATGGAAATCTTCCTGACCACGCGGGACGCCACGGCGACGGCCAACGCCGCCCAGGCGATCGCCCTCCAGTCGGGCATCGGCGCGTAGTCTGTTGAACGGACACACAATCGTCCACTGAGCTTTGTGGGGCGGGTCAGTACTGGCCCGCCCCATTTTTTCCTGTCGTGTTATAGTACAGTTAAGGTATTGCTTCAGTTCCACCGCGCACCACACGACCCTAGAGAGGTTGCTATGACGGTCGCCAGAACCAGACAACCTTCAATGCCTGTCCGCCGCCGCAGGCGGCTCAACCGGGATCGACTCACCGCCATTCTGATGCTGCTGCCTTCCATCCTGCTTCTCGCGGTTTTTGTCTATGGCTTCATCGGCCAGACGGTCTATACCTCGCTGACGGACTGGTCCGGCCTCTCCTTGAACCCTGAAATCAACTTCACCGGCCTCAAAAACTACAATGATCTCTTTACCGGGCTGCTGGATGTGCGCTTCCGGCAAGACCTGGTCAATACCTTCTTCTTCACCATCTTCTTTTTGGCGGGCTGCCTGGGCCTGGGCCTGCTGCTGGCCGTCCTGCTCGACCAGAATATCAAGGGCGAAGGGGTCTTCCGCACCATCTTCCTCTTCCCCATGGCCCTGTCGTTCATCGTCACCGGCACGATGTGGCGCTGGCTGTTCAATCCCGGCGGCGGAGTCAACCGCCTGCCGACCCTGATCGGCCTGCAACCCCTGGAACTGCGCTGGCTGACCGACCGGACCCAGATCCTGCAGTTCAACTGGCAGGATTTGCCCGGCATCATCTGCCTGGTCGTGGCTGCCGTCCTGGCCTGGATGGCCTACCGCCGCTGGCAGCATGGCCGCCGCAATGGCGCGCTGATCACGGGCGGGATCGCCATCGTGCTGGCCCTCTTTGCCCTTCTCGGCGGCGGCAAAGCCATCCCCACCACTCCCCTGCCGGAGACGCACGGCTTCAACCTGGCCTTCATCGGGATCATCGTCGCCGCCGTGTGGCAGCAGTCCGGCTACACGATGGCCATGTACCTGGCCGGGCTGCGCGGCGTGCCGGAAGAGCTGCGCGAGGCGGCCCGGGTGGATGGCTGCAACGAGCTTCAGGTCTACCGCCACATCGTGCTGCCGCTGCTCCAGCCGATCACGCTCAGCGCCATGATCATCCTGGGGCACATCTCGCTGAAAATCTTCGACCTGGTCTTCGCCATGGCCGGGGCGGATAACGCCACGACCGACGTGCCCGGCATCCTGATGTTCATGACCTCCTTCCGGGGGAACCAGTTCGCCAAGGGCGCGGCGATCGCCGTCGTGATGCTGATCATGGTCGCCTTCGTGATCGTGCCCTACCTGTACACGACCCTGCGATCGGAGCACGAACTATGACCGGCATCCAGTTCAAACCCCGCCGCATCCTGATCTATACCGTCCTGGTTCTGGCCGCCGCCATCTTCCTGATGCCGATCTTCATGGTGATCATCACGGCCTTCAAGAACCCAGCCGACATCAACCTTGAGACCGTGTGGTCGCTGCCCAACCCGATCGACCTGCAGGGTTTCGGAGAGGCCGTCAACGCCTTCCTGCCCAACCTGCGCAACAGCTTCATCCTGGTGGTTCCGGCCACGCTGCTATCCGCGATCATGGGCTCCATGAACGGCTACGTGCTCTCCAAGTGGAAGTTCA
>CAZHMJ010000339.1:0-4448 GCA_964533805.1 uncultured Anaerolineae bacterium
TTACACAGGCCCGGCGTTTTCAACCGGGCCTGGTGTTTGTTGGCTCCTGACCGGACCATCAGGCGAGATATTCGTGGGAAAACCCTGAGCGGATGGCTATAATCGCACGCTTTCAGGCCGAATTGTGAGTTTACTGGGAGCATCGATTCGTGGTTATTTCCTTGCAGCAGATTGAATCAACTCACCCTGACCGGTTACCCTCCGATCTCATTGCCAAATACGAACGTCTGCAAGCCACCCTGCGGGCGATGGGCCGCGTCCTGGTGGCCTATTCCGGCGGGGTGGACAGCACCCTGATCGCCAAAGTGGCTTACGACGTGCTGGGCACGGACGCCCTGGCCGTCATGGCGATCAGCCCCAGTTATGCCGAAGCCGAGCGTCCGGAGGCGATCCGGCTGCTGGACGAGATCGGAATTGCGCACCGGATCGTCGAGACGGACGAGGTCAGCGACCCGCGCTACGCCGCCAACCCGGCCAACCGCTGCTACTTCTGCAAGGAGCACCTGTTCGAGGCCCTGTTCGAGATCGCCGGGGCGGAGCAGTACGCCTTCATTCTGGACGGCTTCAACGCCGATGACGTGGGCGATCACCGCCCTGGCCGTCAGGCGGGCCGCGAGCGCGGCGTGCGCAGCCCCCTGCACGAGGCCGGGCTGACCAAGCGCGACATCCGCGCCCTGGCCCGCCACCTGGGCCTGAGCAACTGGGCCAAGCCGGCGATGGCCTGTCTGTCCAGCCGGGTGGCCTATGGCGAGACGATCACGCCGGAGATTCTGCGCCGGATCGACCAGGCCGAGACGCTGCTGCGCGGGCTGGGATTGGGCCAGCTCCGGGTGCGCCACCATGATACCCTGGCCCGGATCGAAGTCACGGCCGAGGACATGCCGGTCGTGATGGCCCAGCGGGAGCCGATCATCGCCGGGCTGAAGGCGCTGGGCTATGTTTATGTGACGCTCGATTTGCAGGGTTTCCGCAGCGGCAGCGGCAACGAGGCCCTGACTCGCCATGACTGATCACCGGCATGACTACGACCAGGTGGACGACTTCGCCCGGCTGGACGTGGGCCGCGAGGCCCGCCAGGGCATGCCGGAGTTCGTCTATGCCGAGAGCAAGACGCCCGATCAGGTGGCGGCGATCATGAACCGGCTGGCGGCGCGGTTGGGCTGCGCCCTGGCGACGCGGGCCACGCCCGCCCACGCCGAGGTGGTGCGGGCCGTGCTGGACGGCGCGGTCTACGACCCGACCTCGCGCCTGATTCGCGTCGGGGCCATGCCGCGTCTGGAAGGCGGGCTGGCGCGCGTCCTGGCGGCGGGGACGTCCGACCTGCCGGTGGCCGAGGAAGCCTTCGGCGTGCTGGATTTCCTGGGCAACCGCGTCGAGCGGCTGTATGACGTGGGCGTGGCCGGGCTGCATCGCCTGCTCGCCCACGTGGACGAGCTGGCCGATTGCGACGCCCTGATCGTCGTGGCCGGGATGGAAGGCGCGCTGCCAACCCTGGTCGGCGGGCTGGTCGATGTGCCGATCATCGCCGTGCCGACCAGCGTCGGGTACGGGGCCAGCTTCGGCGGGTTGTCGGCCCTGCTGGGCATGCTCAACTCGTGCGCGCCGGGCGTGAGCGTGGTCAACATCGACAACGGCCTCGGCGCGGCGGCGGCGGCTCACCGGATTCTGCGCCGAATCAGGAAAAACGGTGGGTAGTAGATGGTTTCTGGTTTTGGGTTTCATCGGCGTTCGCGGAAACCATTCACGTTTTCGCTGACCGCTGACCGCTGAAAGCTGAAAGTTATCTCATGACTCGAATCGCCTATATCGACTGTTTCGCCGGGGCCAGCGGCGACATGCTGCTGGGCGCGCTGCTCGACGCCGGCTGGCCGCTGGCCGATCTGCAAGCCGTGGTCGACGCGCTGGGCCTCGACGGCGTGACGGTGGGCGCGGCTCCGATGGTCAAGCACGGCCTGGCCGGGACGCATCTGACCCTCGACGCGCCGGACGCCCAACCGCTGCGCCATCCCGCCGATCTGCTGGCCCTGATCGAGCGGGCCGCCCTGCCGGAGGAAGTCCGGAGCCGGGCGGCGGCGGTGATCGACGCCCTGGCCGAGGTCGAGGCGCGCGTGCATGGCATCCCGGTCGAGAATGTACACTTTCACGAGGTCGGCGCGGTCGATACCCTGGTCGATATCGTCGGGGTGATCGCCGGGCTGCACGCCCTGGGCGTGACGCGGGTCGTCTCCGCCCCGGTGCCCTGGTCGCACGGCACGATCCGGATTGCGCACGGGCGCTTCCCGGTGCCGCCGCCGGCCGTTGCCACCCTGCTGGAAGGCGTCCCGGTGCGCGGGGTGGACGTGGAGGGCGAGCTGGTCACGCCGACCGGCGCGGCCCTGCTGACCGGGCTGGCCGAGTCGTTCGGCCTGATGCCGGCCATGACCGTCGCCAGAGTCGCCTACGGCGCAGGCACGCGGGACTGGCCCGACCGGCCCAACATGCTGCGCCTGGTGCTGGGCGACTCTGGCCCGGTCAGCGACATCCAGGCCGAGACGCTGACCGTCCTGGCCTGTAACCTGGACGACATGATCGCGCAGTGGTACGGGCCGCTGGTCGAGACGGCCCTCCAGGCCGGGGCGCTGGACGTGTGGCTGACCCCGGCCCACATGAAGAAAGGCCGCCCGGCGGTGATCGTCGAGGTGCTGTGCCGCCCGGCGGACGCGCCGGCCCTGCGCGAGCTGCTCTTCCGCCAGACGACCACTCTCGGCCTGCGCGAGTATGCCGTGACGCGCTGGGCGCTGCCCCGCGCCTGGCGCAGCGTGGAGACGCCGTTCGGCCCGGTGCGGGTCAAGACCGGGACGCTGCCCGGCGGCGGCGAGAAGATTGCCCCGGAGCACGACGACTGCGCGGCCCGTGCCGCCGAACACGGCGTCAGCGTGCGCGAGGTGTGGCTGGCCGCCGTCCAGGCGGTGGGCGCGGGCGATCAGCCGGGATCGGGCGGTTTCCAGGCCCCAATACAAAACCCTGGTCACGGATAAAAAGGATGGAACACGGATTATCGTTGATGAATCCGTGTTATCCGTGTCCTATTCCTGTCGTTTGCCCGTCGCCCCATCCGGCGGGCAGGGAGTTGTCGAATGGGACGCCTGCACCTACACTAGGGGTATGAACCCTTCGCGTGCCCATTTCTTCCGCCGGCTGGCCGGGGCGGTGAGCCTCACCGCGCTGCTGCTGGCCCTGGCCCTGACCGCCACCGCTCAGGGGCCTGACCCGGACGGCCTGTTCGCCACGCCGACGCCGCTCCCGGCCCTGGCCGGGCCGTTGCTCGGCGGCAACAGCCCGGACAACGCCGGGCTGTTCCTGTACGACCTGGGCACCCACACCCAGCGCGATCTGAGCTTCGGGCCCGGCGATCACTGGTTCGGCAGCTTCTCGCCGGATGGCTGCCGGATCGCCTTCAGCCTGAGCGGCCCCGACCGCCATGACCTGCGCCTGTACACCGCCCGGCTGGACGGCTCCGACCTGCGCGAGCTGGTGGACTTCCGCCTGGGCGAAACCGGCGACGATCCGACGGCCCTGGCCTGGGATGCCTGGAACCCGCAGTGGTCGCCCCTGGGCGACCGGATCGCGTTCGTCCTGCTGCGCGAATACGAACGGAATGGCGAGCGCACGCGATCGTCGCACATCGCCTGGGTGTCCCCGGAAGGCGGCAGCCCGACCCTCTATAGCACCAGCGGCACCGAAGGCGAGCCGACCTGGCGCGGCGACGGCCAGTGGCTGGCCTACACCTCCTACGAGCTGGCCGCCGCCAACCAGCGCGAGGCCGACGTTTGGATCATCAGCGCCGACGGGGCCACGAAGTTCCGTCTGACCGATTTCGCCCAGGGCAGCACGCTCTTCCCGGACTGGTCGCCTAACGGCGAGGTCGTGGCCTTTGTCTACGCCCCGGCCGCCAATGCGCACCAGTTCTGGACCGTCCCGGCTTCGGGAGGCACCGTCCAGCAGTGGAGCGAAACCCGGACGATGGTCCTCAATTTCGACTGGCTGCCGGATGGCAGCGGGCTGGTGGCGGCGATCAAAGGCTGGCAGGGGGAGGACGACAACCGCCTGTACCGCGTCCCGCTGCCCGGTTTTGCCGACCGGGACGCCACCCTGTACCTCGATCACCCGCTGGCGACGGCCGCCGATTACCCGCGCTTCAGCCCGGATGGGAGTTATCTGGCCTTCCGCGGCGCCTACGGCGCGATCCTGTTCGATCCCGCGACCGGCACGGTCGAGGAGATCGCCAGCGCGGGCCATCACAACAGCCCGCTGGTGTGGGGGCCGATCGCGTTTGGCGGAGAAGCGGGCTGCCGATGAGGCAGCAGTCAGCTTTCAGCAATCAGCCATCAGTAGGGGCGGGTCTGTGACCCGCCCCTGGAGTTTGGCTTTTTGAGCAAAAAGGAATGATTCTCGGTATACGTTAGAGT
>CAZHMJ010000340.1:0-4423 GCA_964533805.1 uncultured Anaerolineae bacterium
GACCCGATCACGGATCATGGCGCGTTGGACGCGAGATCTCCGAGAAGGGCAGACTGCTGGGCTTTGAGCCAGGCCAGGGCTTCGTCTACATCCTTGAAAATGGCGACATTCACGCCCCTCGCGCGAATACGCTCAACCACGCGCGCCATGTAAGCCTGTCCAATGATTCGGGTCGGTGGGACCAAGGCCCAGTCAGTCCAACCGGCCTGGACCAGCCGGGGAATATACTCGGATGCGTTCCAGGCGGCATCATCCGGGTGGAACGCAGTCATCTCGCGATCGTCGGACAGGTATTTATGACAACCGTACTTCTCGATGGCCTCCACGCTCGCGGTTAAAAAGCTCCGAACATGGTCCCCGAAGATGAATTTTTTCAATCTGTGATGGATGATCTTGTCTTCCGGGTAGTACCACAGGGTGGCGTACTCGGTGTCTAGCAGTGTAATGGGCATCCAAACACTCTCGCTGACCGAACGGTTGCGCGGATTATACCCGATTTGTCCGGGCCGGCTGAATCGCTCCCGTGGTGTGAAATGATGACCGATGAAGCATCCCCTGGCTTTTCGCCGTGAGCCAAGAGCCAATAACTAACAGCCATCCTCACTCCGGCCCGACCAGACTCGCCAGGCGTTCCGCCAGGCCCGTGTAGTTTTCCGGCGTGATCCGGCGCAACTCGGCCTTGACCGGCTCCGCCACGTCCAGCGTCTCGATGAACGCGCCCAGGTCGGCCAGGCTCAGTTCCGCGCCCCGGCTGAAGTCCTTGAGCAGGTCGTAGGCGTCGGCCCGGCCTTCGCGGCGCAGGATGGTCTGGATCGCCTCGGTGATCACTTCCGGATGGGCTCGCAGCTCGGCGGCGATCCGGGCCTCGTCCGGCGCGACCCGGTCCAGCCCGCGCCGCAGGCTGGTATAGGCCAGCAGGCTGTGCCCCAGCGCGACCCCGATGGTGCGCAAAACGGTGCTGTTGGAGAGGTCGCGTTGCAAGCGCGAGACGGGCAGCCGCCGCGCGAACAGGCCGAACAGGGCGTCGGCCAGCTCCAGGTTGCCCTCGGCGTTCTCGAAGTCGATCGGGTTGACCTTGTGGGGCATGGTCGAGGAGCCGACCTCGCCCGCCACGGCCCGCTGGCGGAAGACCCCGTCGCTGATGTAGCGCCACATGTCCTGGGCCAGGTCGAGCAGGACCCGGTTCAGGCGGGCCAGCGCGTCGAAGACCGTCACCAGCCCGTCGCCCGGCTCGATCTGGGTGGTCAGTAGGTTAGGGCGCAGGCCCAGCCCGGCCACGAACTCGCGGCTGAACGCGATCCAGTCCACGCCGGGGTAGGCGGCGACGTGGGCGTTGAAGCCGCCGGTCGCCCCGTTGAGCTTGCCGGGCAGGGCCTCTAGCGCGACCTCGACCGCGGCCTGCTGCGATCGCGCCCGCGCCGCGAAGACGGCCAGCTCCTTACCGAGCGTGGTCGGCGTGGCGGGCTGGCCGTGCGTGCGGGCCAGCATGGGCAGGGCGGCATGGGCCGCCGCCAGTCCTTCCAACGGGCCGAGCGCGGCGTCCAGGGCGGGCAGGACGACCTCGCGCAGGCCGCCCCGCACGAGCAGGGCGTAGGCCAGGTTGTTGACGTCTTCCGAGGTCAGGCCGAAGTGGACTCCGGCCCGCAGCCCTTCCAGGCTGGTGCCGGCGAGCTGCTCGCTCAGGTAGCGTTCCACCGCCTTGACGTCGTGGCGCGTCTCCGCCTCGATGGCCTTGATCCGCCGGGCGGCCTCCAGGTCGAAACCGGTCACCAGGCCGCGCAGGAAGGCGGTTTCGGCGTCGGTCAGCGGGCGCAGGAAGGATACGCCGGGGTGGGCGGCCAGGGCGATGACATACTCGACCTCGACGCGCAGGCGGTGGCGCTGGAGGCCGTATTCCGAGCAGAAGGCGCTCAACGGTTCGAGCGTGGCGCGGTAGCGCCCGTCCAGCGGGGAGATGGCGAACAGCGGATCGAGGGACATCCTGGCCTCCGGGGGCTTGGCTGTGGCGCGCGAGTCATTATACCCCCGGCGGAAAAAACGGCTGGGGCGGTATTTGGGGTTAGGCATGTTCCAATTCAACACAGATCACACGGATTTGACGGATGAACACGGTTCTTTTTGGGTTTCCTGGCTTCTCTCCTTGCTTTTCCTCCGCGTTCTTGGCGTCTTGGCGGTTCGTCTCGCTTCTGTCACGGCGCGCCGGGCGATCCGGCCGGTTCGGTGTTATCATGACAGCAGCGATCCGGGACGGGTTCAGGGAGTGAGTGCCATGAAGCGCAGAGCGGTGATGACCGGCGGATGGGTGGGGCTGCTGATCCTTTTGCTGGGTGTGGCCGGACTGCTGGGCGGGCTGCCCGTCCAGGCTCAGGGGAACTGCGCCACGCCGCTGACTCTGGCGATCGGCAGCGAGGCGCGGGTCACGTTTGGCGGTGGCGGCAACCGGCTGCGCAGCGCGCCCAGCCTGGATGGGGCGGAAGTGCTGGTCGTGCCGGAGGGCGGGGTGTTCGTGGTCAGCGCCGGGCCGACCTGCGCGGATGGCTACAACTGGTGGCTGGTGGACGTCACCACGGGCGGCACGGGCTGGATGGCCGAAGGCACGCCCGGCGATTACTGGATCGAGGCCCTGGCGGGCGCGGTGCAGGGCGAAGCCGCGCCGTTGGGGGAGACTTTGCTTCAGGGCGAAGGCGAGGCCGTCCCGCTGGGTGAAGGGCCGCTTTCGCCGGGCGGCGGCCTGCCGGAGCAGCCCGTGCCCCTGGCTGCCGAAGCGGAAGGCGGCGGCGCGGACCTGGCCGAGATGGCCGCGGCGGCGGGCCTGACTCCGCTGGCCGATCCGCCGGCTTCGGCCCCGGCCGGATTGCTGCCCGTCAGCCTGCTGACGGTCGATCCCGACGGCACGCTGGGCGTCTACCGCGATGGGCGCGGCTGGATGTCCGTCACCCGCGCGGATGGCAACGCCCTGGCCCCGGCCCTGACCCGCGATTCGGCCCGGCCGCTGGTCATGCAGGCCGTGAGCGAGACGGTGCGCCTGGTGGACATCGACACCGGCGGGACGGTCCTGGAGTTCAACTGGGCGGCGCTGACTGGCCAGACCAACCGCTACGCCGGGGGCGCGGTCCCCTCCCTGGATTACAGCGCGGCCCTGGTGTTCGTGTTCGAGCGTTCGGACTTCTACGCTCCGTTTGGCCTGTACCGGGTTGGGCTGGGCGCGCTGGACGTGCAGGAATTGTTCCCGGTCGGCACCTTCGTGGGTTTGCAGGGGCCGTCCGGCGAGCCGCCGCGCTTCGCCGTCACGCCGACCGCGATCTATCCGCTCCAGACCAACGGGACGCTCGGCGCGGCCGTGCTGACCTACAGCGAGGTGCCGTCCTATTCCGAATCGCGCTTCCTGCCGACCCTGTCGTGGGGCGCGGATAACCGGACGGCCTACCTGGCCCTGCCACAACCGGCCGCCGCGGGGGGCAGCGATTTCCTGGTGTGGCGGATCGGGGCGGATGGGAGCGTGACCGAGCTGCTGGGCATCACCGGCACGGACATGAGCGCCGTGACCAGCGCGACCGTCTCCCCGGACGGGGCGCACATCGCCCTGCAACTGGTCAACGTCCTGCCCGGCACGCAGGAATGGCGCATCTACAACCTGTCCAGCGGCGCGCTGGAAGGCCGCTACCCGGCCGACTTCTCCGGCCTGACCTGGACGCCGGACAGCCAGGGCTTCATCGCCCGGCGCTCCGCCGCCGATACGGACGGCTTCAGCTACTACGGGCTGGATGGCAGCACCAGCTCGATCTACCTGCCGGCGCTGCCCGGCCTGATGGAGCTGGCCTACCTGGCCGACGGCACGATGATCTTCCGCCAGGCGGGGGCGGGCGGCCAGAGCCAGTTCGGCGTGCAGCGGCCGGGCATGGCCGCCTACGCGGTGCGGCTCAATACGACCGTGACCGACGCCGCGCTGGGGCTGTAGAGGCAGAGGCCAGGAGACCAGAGAAAAGCGTCAAAGCGGCAAGCGTCGAAGCGAAAAACGAGGTTGTGATCCAGAGGATTGGAGGGGCGGTGCGCTGCTTTGCATCGACGCGAACCGCCCTGTTTTTGTTTCTAATTCATATAAAAATAGTCTAAAACAACTCCGCGAGGCGCTGGCCGCCGGGAAGCGGGATTATAATTTTGATAGAAGTCCCGGCGAACCGTTGACGCGGTTCGGGCTTGTGTTACGCTGTAAGAAAGGCAAGGAGACCCGCGTCTGAATGGTGACGCTGCTGGAAGTCCTGGATGAGCTGACGGCCCCGGGCGAGCTGGTCGAGGTCGTCGACGCGGCCGAGCGCAAAGTCCGCTGTCTGGCCTGCGCGCATCGCTGCCTGATCAAGGACGGGCGGCGCGGCATCTGCCAGGTGCGCTTCAACCAGGAGGGCGTGCTGCGCGTCCCGGCCGG
>CAZHMJ010000341.1:0-4400 GCA_964533805.1 uncultured Anaerolineae bacterium
GCTGCCGCGATACGATCGAGATGGAAGAGCCGCAGCCGGTCTGGACGCGCAAGGGATCGCCCGGCACGCGTGGCTTCTGCCCGGTGTGCGGCTCGACCGTATTCCGTATGGGCCGCACCGACGCCCACCGCGAGCTGAAGAAGCCCGCCCCGGTGCGGGTGGTAGACGCTCCGGCCGCCGGACATCACCGGGCGGGCCAGCATCCCGGTGGGCCGCATGCCGCCGGACACGCCCCGGCCCATCGCCCGGCGAGCAGTGCCAGCCACGCCACCTACATCGCCACCGCCAGCGTTGATGCTGTATTCGCGCACCGGCTGGCCGATGACCTGACCCACATGGGCATCCCGACCTGGCTGCCTCGGGGCAAGGGGGAGGACGTGGCCTGGGCGGGCGGGGTGCATCCGGCCCTGGAGGAATGCACGCGGCTGCTGGTGATCCTGACGCCGGGCGTCCTGGCCGACGCGGCGGCGCGGGCGGCGTGGGGCTTCTTTCGGGAGCAGCGCAAGCTGATCGTGGTGGCGGTCAAGGAAGGGGTGGACGTGCCGGACGAGCTGCGGCGCGCCCGCCGGGTGGATTTTCGCGGCGATTACCGGCCCGCCTTGCGGGAGTTGGTTCAAGTGTTGGGGGAATAGGTGATTGGTTCCTGGTTGTTGGTGACTGGTGTCCGAAGGCGGCGGTGAGTGGCTCAGGGGCGCTTCGCTTTTGACCACAAACCGATCACCACGCACCAATCACCACAAACCAATAACCTCTCTCGAAATATGATCTCTGACTCCCTCCTTCTCATTCTCTCCGCCGTGATGGTCGGCGCGGTGATCGGCGCGTGGGTGGCGACTCTGCGCCTGTTCGCGGCGCGCATGGGCGGAGCGCGCCTGCCGGTGTGGGTGCCCTGGGTCATCACGCCCCTGTTTGTGCTGATCGGGCTGGTGATGGTCGCCGGCCAGATCATCACCGCCAGCACCAGCCTGACCGGATCGCCCACGGTCGAGCGCAGCGCGGCGGCGTTCCTGGCCCTGCTGGTCAGCCCGGTCTGGATCGGCAGCGCGTCGCTGGCGGCGCTGGGGATGGTCCTGCATTACAGCCTGGATGGGCTGCTGAGGGGGTTCCGGCTGCGCGAGACGAGCGAGGAAGGGCTGGCGCGGGGGATTCGCGCCGCCTGGGCCACGATCGGGCTGCTCAGCCTGTTCTTCGGCCTCCAGACCGCCCAGTCGAGCGCGGCGACCCAGGCCGCGCTGGCCAGCCAGATCGTGATTCAGGGCGGGGCGGGACAGGCCCTGCTCAGCGCGCTGGCGATCCTGCTGGCCGGGCTGACGATGACCGCCCCGGCCGTGCTGGAGCGAGAGTACACGCTGCCGCGGGAATAAGCGGTCAGCGATCAGCGTTCAGCCATCAGTAAAGACAAGACGGACGGCCCGCCAGTCTCCGGTCCGGCGTAGGCCCACAGGCGGACGGGGCTATAGACGCTTCGACGCCTGCCGCCTGGACGCTTCTTCTTGCCTCTTGTCTCCCTGTCTCTTGCCTCTACCTGGGTGGATACTGGCCCGTTGGATAGGCCCCCGCCGCCGGATAGGCCCCCGGCGCGTAGGTCTGCTGCTGGCGCTGGAACATGTCGCGCCGGGCCTGGTCGCGGGCGGAGTCCACGGCGGAGAGGACGTGCTTGGGGTCGGCCAGGCCGTCCATGACCAGGTTGGGCTGGCTGCCCGCCGTCTGGCAGAGGACGTTGCCGTAGTTGGCCATTGTCGCCAGCAGGCCGCGCTGTTCGACCGAGATATCCTCCACGTTGACCAAATCGGCGGTGGTCATCTGCTCGTGGAACCAGTGGCGCTTGTTGTAGTCGATCAGACGCTGGTTGGTCAGAATCCACTCGGTGTGGCTGTAGCCATACCATAGGTAGTAGGTCGCGAAGAAGCCCGCCACGACCACCGCCAGCGAGAGCAGCAGGGTCAATCCCCAGGCCGAAACCGCGAAATTGAGCAGGTTGACCGCCACGATCAACACCACGGCCAGTCCCCACACGCCCACGAGCTGCTGGATGAGAAAGATCGGGTGGCGGCGCAGGCGCTGGAGCACCTGTTCGTCCTGTTGAAGCCGGATTGGGATGGATGGCATACGGAGTCTCCGTTATCTTGTTCGGATAAGTTCACAGGCCCTATTGTGCGGGGGGATGCCCAAATCGGCAAGGGTCACAAGACAAAGGCCTCTCACCACAGAGGGCACGGAGGACACAGAGGAAAGGACTTTTGAAATCTACCTCTGTGATCTCGGTGTCCTCTGTGGTTCAGGTCTTTTGATTTTGTGCCATCCGATGCGCCCTACCCGATCATGACCACGACCGCCGCGGCCTGGTTCGATTCGTGGGTCAGGCTGACCTCCCACTCGCGCAGGCCGAGTTCCGCGGCGATCGCCGCCGCGCGGCCGTGCAGGTGGAGGGTGGGCCGCTGGCGCTCGTCGCGGCTGACCTCGATGTCGATCCAGCGCACGTCGCCGATGCCGCAGCCCAGGGCCTTGGCGGCGGCTTCCTTGGCCGCGATCCGGGCCGCCAGGCGCAGCGGGTCGCCGGCACAGATGGCGACCTCCTCCGGCGTGAAGAAGCGCGCGTAGAAGCGCTCGCCAAAGCGGTCGCGGGCGCGTTCCACGCGGGTGATGTCGATCAGGTCGAGTCCAATACGGAGCACGGTGTTATCTATGTAGGGATAGCTGCATAGCCTGTCCCATTAGTTGCGGGAACCTAAATTTTGAGGCTCGCAGATATTTTTCTTCCAGCTCAAAAGCCAGCCAATACCGATCGAAATTCTCACATACATCACCCGTTACAACACTGCCTGCGAAGGGATCGACGACAGTGTCTCCGGGATCGGTGAGAAACTTGATGAAGAACTCAGGTAGGCCATGAGGAAAGCGTGCGGGATGAGGCTTGATGCCATGTTCACGACATGCTTGCTGGTAGTAGCTGTTTGAATCTGTGTTTGCCAACTCAATCAGATTCGGTGGTATGGCTCCACCATTGTCCTGGCTAAAATTGTCCGAGATATCATGCCCGGAAGGACGCATCTTGGCTTTGTAGCCATTTTTCAGCAAGGATTTCATCGAATCGCTGTAAGGTTTCAGTACATTTCGATTGTTTGCCTTGGGGAAAGGCGTTTTTGATAACCACCAAACGGTATTCACTGCATCTTTGGCACGGATACGGCGCACTGTGACCCATTCGGCAGGTGAAGGAAGTTTGGCGGGATTGTACCAATAAAACTCCTGGCTCAAGTGGAGACCCAGTTCCTCTACAAGAGTGACAACCAGCTTGAAGTGATACAAAGAGCGCGTGGGTTGGCCTTTATTCCAGGTTCCCCCGATATCGATAACGATGCTTCCATCGTCGGTGATAATGCGCTTCATCTGTTCGGCAAATGGCAAAAACCAGTCTACATACTCTCTGGCATGTACATTGCCATATTCCTTTTTGCGCTTAAGGGCAAATGGAGGAGATGTCATGACCAGATTGATGCTGTTATCAGGTATCTGCTGCATCAGACTAAGGGAGTCTCCTAAATAGGCTGCTCCCTTTTGAGTTTGATAGTACGGTGTTTGTTGAAACCAGGTCAGGTCAATCATGATAATCCCCTAGAACTTTTGTACCACTATTCTAGGTGGGCTGCCCCTAGAAGTCAATTTCAATCCCGTTTTGCTCTGAATGTTTGCCGTAAGTTTTCAGGTGAAGGGTGGTATTTTTTATCTTGGGGCAGTCGTAGTGATGCTCCGTCCAAAGTCGTTCTGAGGGTGCCGAGACTGTCTGCGCGTCCTATCTCATCATATTCTTCCGCATAGCGAGTGTTGATGTGGATTACGCCATGCTCATCGATCAGGATAAGACCTTTGTCAAACATGCGGTGGCAGTTTGGGCAAAGACCCAATCCGTTCTCGTAAGTATCCTGACCACCTTCTGATACGGGGATGATGTGGGCCGCGTCCAGAATAAAATCGTATTGAAAGCCACAGATCGCGCAACGGTCATATACGCTCCGAATTGCTTCGGAGAAGCGATGATCACGCACATAGCGCTCAAGTTCCGCTATAGCTTTTTTTCTTTCTGCTGGCATCAATTCAGGTAGTTGATCAGGGTTTAGCGTGGGATCGAGTATTTGTCTAACTGAACGGGACGAGTTTCCGTGTTTGACTACTTCATCAACAAACACTGGCCGTAGATCATGGAAGTCAGAAGCATTATCCAGATACTCTCCAATGCCATCCAGCCGGAAAACGACGATCGTCTCCCCATTTTTGCGAGGTTGGAAGACAAATCCTAACTTGAATGCCTGTTCAAGGATTTGTCGTTTGACCTGAAGCGACGAGGAGTGTAGTGACCCCATAAACTTGGACACGGAATCGCGATTTCTTATTTCACTTCG
>CAZHMJ010000342.1:0-4376 GCA_964533805.1 uncultured Anaerolineae bacterium
GCGACGATTCTCTCCGCGATCATGGGATCGATGAATGGCTATGTGCTGTCGAAATGGCGCTTTCCGGGCGCGAACATCGTCTTCCCGCTGATGCTCTTCGGGATGTTCATCCCCTACCAGAGCATCCTGATCCCGCTGTTCCAGTTCCTGAAAAGCATCAACCTGTACGGGGGTATCCCCGGCCTGATCGTCGCGCACGTGGTTTACGGCCTGCCGATCACGACCCTGATCTTCCGCAACTACTACGCCGAAGTGCCGACCGAGATGGTCGAGGCGGGCAGCATCGACGGGGCCGGGTTCTTTGGCATCTACCGCCACATCATGTTCCCGATCTCGCTGCCCGGCTTCGTGGTGGTGATCATCTGGCAGTTCACGCAGATCTGGAACGAATTCCTGTTCGCCGTGACGCTGACCTCGACCGACAACCAGCCGATCACGGTCCAGCTCAGCCAGCTCGCGGGCGGCGAAGCGGTCAAATGGAACCTGCCGATGGCGGGCGCGCTGCTGGCCGCGCTGCCCACCCTGCTGGTTTACATCCTGCTGGGCCAGTACTTCATTCGCGGCCTGCTGGCCGGGAGCGTGAAGGGCTAGACCTGCTCGACCCTTTGAGCCGATCCGGGGCGCGGGGACACCTGCGCCCCGGTCGATTCCACGCCAGGCGGGCCCCACCGGACGGCCTGGCTGACGCTCGATCGACGCCTGCCCGACGAAATATCAACGAGAATTCGCCGGGAACTTAACAAAGTGCTTTTTCGTCATATAATTATGAAGGAAATATGGATTAGGCTGCACAAGGGGAGACCTTAAAATGAAACGCCTGACTAGAGTCGTTATTGTCTTGAGTCTGTTGGTGATGATCTTCGGGGTCGGAGCGACCACCGCCTCCGCCCAGACCAGCAACCTCCGTCATACGGTACGCTACGGGGAAACGCTGGGCACGATCGCGGCCTACTACGGCACGACCATCCAGGCCATCGCCGCCCTGAACAACCTCTACAACCCCAACTACATCTATGTCGGGCAGGTGCTGGCCATCCCGGCCACCGGCGGGACGTACAACCCGCCGCCGGTCTACACCGGCCGGAGCACGCACGTCGTCCAGGCGGGCCAGAACCTGTTCCGCATCGCCCTGAGCTACGGCTTCGACTGGACCGTCATGGCCGCGCTGAACGGGATCACCAATCCCAACCGGATTTACGCCGGGCAGTATCTGCTCATCCCGGTGACGCGCTACCACACCGTCCAGTACGGCCAGACCGTGGCCTCGATCGCGCGCAGCTACGGCTCGACCGTGGCGGCGATCACCATCGCCAACGGCCTGTGGAACCCCAACCTGATCTATCCCGGCCAGGTCTTGCTGGTGCCATAGATCGGCGCTCGAAATTCAACCCGCGCCCTGGGCCAGGGATGACTCCGGCCCAGGGCGTTTTCATTCTCCGGCCACCTGGACGAAGTCGATCACGGCCATGTTCTCGGCGCAGTTCGCCTCGAATCCAAAAGCGACCGGCTCGGCCAACAGCTCGCCCGCCGCGCCGCGCAGTTCGACCGTGTACGCCTCCGGTTCGCCCAGGCGCAGCAGGGAGGTATGCCAGCTCCCGGCCTCGGCCTCCGGGCCGGCGCCGGTCACCGCGCCGAGCGACTGGCCCGAAGAGTCGGGCGGACTCCCCGCCAGGATGACGATACTCAACCCATCGACCGGCTGGCCGGCCTGGTCGAAGACGCGGCCGCTGGCGTAGCGGTTGTTGCATACCCCATGCTGGCTGACGAAATCAACCGCGTACGTCACCGGCGCGCGCAGCGCATATGGATAGGCTGCCTCCGGCGTGGGCGAAACCTCGGCGGTTGGCGCCGGGGACGGCGTTGCCGGCTGGCCCAGCGCCAATCCCAGCAAGATCATCCCCAACCCGATCGCGATCCCCACCCCGATCACCTTCCGCCCCATCCATACCCTCCTTGTCTTTTGCTTTGAACTAAAAGCTAATAGCCAACAGCTAACAGCCGAATATTGGCATAAAAAAGACCTTGGCGATTAAAATCACCCCGTCCGCCACCCATGCCGCAAAGGATACCCGATGAACCGCCTCCAGCACGAAACCAGCCCCTACCTGCGCCAGCACGCCCACAACCCCGTGGACTGGTACGCCTGGGGGGAGGACGCCTTCCAGGCCGCGCGTTCGCTCGACCGGCCGATCCTGCTCAGTATCGGCTACAGTAGCTGCCACTGGTGCCACGTGATGGCCCACGAAAGCTTCGAAGACCCCGCCACGGCAGAGATCATGAATGGCCTGTTCGTCAATGTCAAAGTCGACCGGGAAGAGCGCCCCGACGTGGACAGCCTGTACATGCAGGCCGTCCAGACCATGAACCAGGGGCGCGGCGGCTGGCCGCTGACCGTTTTCCTGACGCCGGAAGGCAAGCCCTTCTACGGCGGGACATATTTCCCCCGCGAGCCGCGCTATGGGATGCCGTCCTTCCGCCAGATTCTCGAGGCCGTGGCCGATGCCTACCAGAACCGCCGGGACGAGATTGACACGGTCGCCGGGAACCTGGCCGCCACGCTGAGCCACGAGGTGCTCGGTGTACCGAGCCGCCCGGAGGCGCTCACCCCGGCCCTGCTCGACCGGGCCTTGCAGGGCTTCCAGACCGACTTCGACTGGACGCACGGCGGCTTTGGCGGCGCGCCCAAGTTCCCCCAGCCGATGAACCTCGAATTCCTGCTGCGCACCCACGCCCGTACCGCCAGCGCGGCCGCGCTGGAGATGGTGGCGCTCACCCTGCGCCGGATGGCGCGCGGCGGCATCTACGACCAGATCGGGGGCGGATTCGCGCGTTACAGCGTCGACGAAACCTGGCTCGTCCCCCACTTCGAGAAGATGCTGTATGACAACGCCCAGCTCGGCCGGGTCTACCTGCACGCCTGGCAGGTCACCGGCGATCCGTTCCTGCGCCGCATCGCGGAGGAGACCCTGGACTACCTGCTGCGCGAGATGACCGGCCCCGAAGGCGGCTTTTACAGCGCGACCGACGCCGATAGCGAGGGCGAAGAGGGTAAGTTTTTCGTGTGGACACGCGCGGAGCTGGTCGCCACCCTGGGCGAGGAGGACGCCGCTCTCGCCAGCGCCTACTGGGGCGTGAGCGACCAGGGCAACTTCGAGGGGCGCACCATCCTGTCCGTGCCGGATGAGGATGCCGTCGTGGCCGGGCGATTCGGCCTGACCGTCGAGACCCTGCGCGAGCGGCTGGCGGTCATCCGGGCGCGCCTGTACGCCGCCCGCGCGGAGCGTATTCCGCCGGGGCTGGACGACAAGGTGCTCACCGCCTGGAACGGTCTGGGGCTGGCTGCCCTGGCGGAAGCCGCCCGCGTCCTGGACCGGGCCGATTACCGCGCCGCCGCGATCCGCAACGCCGAGTTCCTGCTGGCGAATCTGCGCACGCCGGAGGGCCGCCTGCTGCGCACCTGGAAGGACGGCCGGGCCAAATTGAACGGCTACCTGGAGGATTACGCGGCCCTGGCCGACGGCCTGCTGGAACTGTACCAGACCACCTTCGAGCCGCGTTACTTCAGCGAGGCGCGCCGCCTGGTGGACGTAGCCCTGGCCCGCTTCGCCGCGCCGGACGGGGGCTATTTCGACACCAGCGACGACCACGAGGCCCTGCTCGCCCGGCCGCGCAGTTTGCAGGACAACGCCATGCCGTCCGGGCAGTCGCTCCTGCTCAAGTGCTGCCTGCGCCTGACGGCGTATACCGCCCGCCCGCACTACGAGGAGGCCGCCGCCGGGGCGCTGGGGATGCTGGCCGCCGCGATGGAGCGCGTCCCGCAGGCGTTCGGGGAGGCGCTGGGCGTGGTGGACATGCTCGTCGCCGGGCTGGCCGAGGTGGCCGTGATCGGCGACCCGGCCAATTCATCCACCCGCGCCCTGCTGGACGCCATCCAGCGCCCTTACCGGCCCAACGCGGTCGTCGCGCTGGCTCCGGCCACCGTCGGGGACGATCATCCCGTGCCGCTGCTGCGGAACCGTCCGGCGCTGGACGGCCGCCCGACCGTGTACGTCTGCCGCAATTTCACCTGCGCCCGGCCTGTCACCACCCCGGAGGAAACCGCCGCATTGCTGGAGCGATGATCGCCCGTCGCGGATGAGATGATCCCTGACCAGACAATCTGGCAATGAGATCGATCCGCCGGTAGGGGCGGTTCGCGAACCGCCCAAGATGCGTCAAGTTAGAGCCAATCGGCTGTCGTGGCGTGTCGAGATTCGGCCGCGGGGGGCTGTCGGGGATTGGATGAAGGTTAGGAAATTAATCGGGTAATTCGGGCAAGCGGCAATGGAGTCGCGCGCCGGCCCACCGCCGAGGACTCAAGTCCCCGGCTACGAAGT
>CAZHMJ010000343.1:0-4336 GCA_964533805.1 uncultured Anaerolineae bacterium
AGAGGGTCGCAATCAGGCCGATCGGGAGAACAACCAGCGGCGCCAGCAGGAGCAGCGGGTTGGACGGAGAGGCATTGGTGACGAAAAGCCCCAGGACGAGGATGCCCAGGGTAATGAAGAATGCATACTGCGAAATCTGGCGATTGCGGCGCACACGGCGCTGGTTAACGACGACGCGCATCAGGTAGACCCCTCTTGAGTGAAATTGGCAGGCCGGATGTTACCCGATGACCTGGGTCGCTGCAACGGCGATTCCTGGGACGCTGCCTTTGCAGCCGGTATACTCTCGAGAAACAGCTTTTTTGACCGGTTGATATTCAGGACAAACGCCATGGAACTGGTTGGAACGCTTGTCATTCTTCTGCTTGTAGTAGCTGCTTACTGGTCGCTGGTGGTGCTCCCCAAGCAGCAGGAGTTCAAGAAACATCAGCGGTACGTGCGTGAAATCCGTCCCGGACAGCGGGTGGTGACGTACGGCGGCATCATCGGGACGGTGACCGCGCTCGACCCCGATCGGGGTGAAGCGACGGTGGAAATCGCGCCGGGGATCGAAGTCCAGATCATTACCGCGGCGCTTACCCAGCCTTACAACCCCACAGAGCTGGCGCGAAACGCCCAGATCGCCGCCGATGAGATCGGGCAGCATTGACACGTCTGTAGGGTGGAGTTATTATTCGCCGCGTGCCCGGTTCCGGGGGAGTGGGACCGGGTCGTGTTGTGTATCGCCCAAAATCCTCCTGGCAATATGCTGATGTTTGAAGGGATACGCTTATGAGGGGTCATCTTCGCTGGTTAATCATCATCGTGGTTGTCGTGGTGACGTCAATCTGGATGGTTTTGCCGGACAATCAGGGTATCCATATCGACTTCGACCGGGATGGGACTGACGATATCAGCCGTGAGATCGCCGTCCGTCCCGGTCTTGATTTGCAGGGCGGTCTGCGCGTGCTATTGGCGGCCGACCTATCCGCGGAACAGGTGACCTCGGCCGATATGGAAACGGCCCGCCGGATTGTCGAGAACCGTGTCAATGCGCTTGGCGTGGTGGAGCCGGTGGTGCAGCTTCAGCCGGGGGTCAACCGGATCATCGTCGAACTGCCGGGTATTTCCGATCCCGAAACAGCGATTGCCACGATTCGCGAGACCGGCCTGCTGGAGTTTGTCGACTTCTCAGGCATCTCGGATGTGCTGGCCTGGGAAGGCCGTCGCGTGCTGACGACGGCCCAGGTCGAACAGCAGGCCGCGCGGGAAGCGGCGGCGGAAGCCAGCCCCAGCCCGACTCCGGTGGATGGCGCAGCCACGGCCGAACCGACCGAGGAGCCTGCGACCCAGGTCGAAACTCCGGCCGTCAATCCGTTGACCGGACAGCCGTTCACGACCGTGATGACCGGCTCTGGCTTGCAGACCGCAGTGGCGCAGTATGATGATACTCAGGCCGAATGGCTGGTCAATTTCGCGCTGAATGACTCTGGCGCCGCGCTGTTCGGGCCATTTACTTCCAGCCACATCGGACGCCCGCTGGCGATCGTGCTGGATGGCGTTGTCCTTTCGGCGCCGACCATTCGGGCAGCACTCACGGATGGCGGCTCGATCACCGGTGGTTTTACCCAGGATGCCGCCAATACGCTGGCCGTCCAACTCCGCTATGGCGCGCTTCCGGTGCCGCTGCGCGTAGAGAGCACGGAGAGTGTCGGCCCAACCCTGGGGCGGGTCTCGATCGACCTGAGCGTGCGTGCGGGCATTGTGGGCGTGCTGACTGTCCTGGTGTTCATGCTGGTCTACTACCGCGTGCCGGGCATCGCCGCTGACCTGGCCCTGCTGATTTTCGCGCTGATGAACTTCGCTCTATTCAAGTTCATCCCGGTGACTCTGACCCTTCCGGCCATCACGGGTTATCTGATTTCTATCGGGACGGCTGTCGACGGCAACATCCTGATCTTCGAGCGCATCAAGGAAGAACTGCGGCGCGGACGCCCGCTGGATATCGCCATCCCCGCCGGGTTTGACCGTGCCTGGACGTCCATCCGCGACTCGAATCTGTCTACCATTATCATCTGCGTCATTCTATACCTGTTTGGATCGACATTCGGCGCTGGTGCGGTGCGCGGGTTTGCCGTCACACTGGCGATGGGTCTGGTCCTGAACCTATTCACCGCGGTGATTGTGACGCGAACCTTCCTGGCCGTGATCATGCGTCTGGGTGGTGGTTTGATGCAGCGGCGCTGGCTGCTTGGTGCATAGGACAGAGAGGATCACAAACGCTATGTTCGAAATCATGAAGCATCGCAAGTATTACTTTCTGTTCTCGGCACTGCTCATCGTTCCGGGTCTGATCGCCATGATCTACTCGGCGATCACCACCGGGGCGCCTGTTCTGCTGGGCATCGACTTTGTCGGCGGCAGTCTGTTCGAGATCCAGTTCAATGGGGATGCCACCGAGCCTCAAATCCGGGATGTCTATGCGCAGTTCGGTCTGGATGACATCATCGTCCAGCACCTCAATCCGGTTGGCGAAGCCACCAGCGGCGTTTCGCGCTGGCAGGTGCGAACCGCCTTTGTCTCGGAGGACCTGACCCGGGAGATCGAGCAAGCACTGGCCGAGCAGATCGCGCCACTGGATATGCAGGCATCGAGCGCTACCCAGGTTTCTCCGACGATTGGCGCGGAGGTTACACAGGCGGCGGTCATCGCGGTGCTGGTCGGTGCGACCGTGATCAGCCTGTTCATCATCTTCGCTTTCCGCCAGGTGCCGAACGCGCGGCGCTACGGCATTTGCGCGATTGCGGCCATGTTCCACGATGTGCTGGTTGTGATGGGCTTCATGTCGATCATGGGGCTGGCCTTTGGTTGGCAGGTCGACTCCCTGTTCCTGACGGCCATGCTGACGGTGATCGGTTACTCCGTGCAGGATAGCATCGTAGTCTTCGACCGCATCCGCGAGAACACCCGCAAGCGCCGCGGCGAAGACTACGAGATGCTGGTCAACCGGAGCGTGCTGGAAACGATCCACCGGTCGCTGGCCACCCAGTTGAACGCCTTCTTCATCCTGGCGGCCCTGCTCCTGTTCGGCGGGGATACCATCAAGCAGTTCATCGCGGTGCTGTTCATCGGCCTGGCCAGCGGAACTTACTCGTCGATCTTCAACGCGGTTCCCCTTCTGGTCTCCTGGGAAAAGGGTGAGATTCCCTTCGTGCGCGGCCGTCGAGCGAGCACGACCGCCTAGACATCGTTTGAAGCTACTTTTAAAACAGCACGGCTTACAGGCCGTGCTGTTGCTTTTCGGACCTGATCGGATCACACTGGGTGAGGTCAGAATCGAGGGAGGAGGGCGTCATGAGGGCGTTGGTCGTGCGCGAGGGACGGGTGCAGTTTGTCCACGACGAACCTGAGCCGGCCGTCCCGGACGAGGCTTTGATCCGCCCATTGCTGGGTGGCATCTGCAACACGGATCTGGAGCTTGTCCGGGGATATTACGGCTATCAGGGCATTCTGGGGCACGAGTTTGTCGGCGAGGTGTTGGCCGGTCCTGCTGACCTTATCGGCCGGCGAGTTGTGGGCGAGATCAACGTGGCGTGTGGTACATGCGACCTGTGCCGGGCCGGGATTCCCTCTCAATGCAGGAATCGGACCGTCCTGGGAATCGCCAACCACGGCGGGGCTTTCGCGGACCGGTTGAGCCTGCCAGTCTGCAATCTGCATGTGGTCCCTGATGGAGTCTCCGATCGGGCAGCGGTGTTCACTGAACCTCTGGCGGCAGCATTGCAGGTTACCGAACTGGTTCATCTCCGGCCCAGTGATCGGATCCTCGTGATCGGGGCGGGTAAGCTCGGCATGCTGGTGGCCCAGGTCATTCGCCTGACCGGCGCCGATCTGGCGGTCGTGGTTCGCCACGACAGGCAGAGGGAACTGCTGCGCGGGTGGGGTATTCCCGCGCTGCGCGGTGAGACCGTGCCCAAGGGCGAAGCGGATGTCGTCGTGGATTGTACCGGGCGGGAGCAGGGTTTTTCAGACGCAATGGGCTTGTTGCGGCCGCGCGGGGTTCTGGTGCTCAAGAGCACCTATCACGGTTTGCCTCAGGTGGACCTGACCCAGGCGGCAGTCCGGGAAGTGACGGTGGTTGGGAGTCGTTGCGGGCCGTTCGAGCCTGCCCTGAGACTGTTGGCGATGGGTTTGGTAGATGTTGAGTCCCTGATAGAACGCGAATTCCCCTTCGAGCGAGGTGTGGAGGCCTTCGAGATGGCCTCGGAATCCGGACGGCTGAAGGTCCTGCTCGAGTTCTGATCTTACGCCTACAGGTTGGGCTTCACCGCGGTTTTAGGCGTGCCGGATGTGCAGG
>CAZHMJ010000344.1:0-4292 GCA_964533805.1 uncultured Anaerolineae bacterium
TTCGCGAACCGCCCCGGGCGACCCGCCGGTCGCCCCTACCCAAACATACCTTCGGAAATTTGCCGGACGAACCATTTAGGTGCCGATATCCCGCCGTTGGAACGTCCACAGCGAGACGCCCAGCAAGATCACGGTCAGCCCGGTCAGCAGCAGGAAGCCGCCCCAGTTCACGCCGTTCAGAATGACGGCCGAACCGTCATAGTAGGTGAAAATCGAGGCGTAGCGCATGTTGCTGGCCGGCGGCTCCATCAGGTCGGACAGGGTGAAGATGAAGTAGGACGCCGTCACGATCGCCGCGACGATCCCGGCCGCCGTCCCGCGTGAGCGCAGCACGGTCGAGAGCAGCAGGGTTAGCACGGCCATCAGCAGCACCACCGGGAAGATGTTGATGATCCCCAGCAGCAGACTGCCCACGTCAAGCGTCATCGAGGGCGTGAGCAGCATCCCCAGCAGGAAGCCCAGCAGCGCGATTCCCAGGATCGCTGCCAGCACCACAACCAGCGCCGCGAACTTCTCCAGGATGAGCTGCCAGCGCTTGAGCGGCGTGCTGAGCAGCAGGTCGAGCGTGCCGCGGTCTTCCTCGGCGGAGGTGATCCCGAGGCCGTAGATCACAGCCAGCACGGCGAAGATCAGCGGCGCGAACAGGAAGAAGTACGTCCCCAACACCCCACCCGGCGACGTGAACGCCGCCACGTCGAGGTCGCCCAGAAAAGCCTGCATAACTGGGTTTTCGAGCAACTCGCCAAACCCGCCAAACTGCTGAAGGGTTGGATAGATCAGGACCACGTACAGGGCATACACCGCCATCCCGAGGCCCCAGCCCAGGATCGTCCTGCGCGAGTCGGTCAGCACTCTGCGAAATACCACCCCGTTCATGGTCACTTCCCCCCGTAATATTCGAGGAAGATTTCTTCCAGGCTCGGCTCTTCGTACATCAGGTCGATCACGTGATACTGGGCCGCGGTCTTGATCACCGGGTCCAGCTCGCCCGTGACGCGGAACCGGATCGAGCCGTTGTAGGTCGTCACGTCCTTCACGCCTTCCAGCCGCTCGAAGGCCGATGGATCGGCCCCACCCGCGACCTTGAGAGTCATCCAGCGGAAGCGCACCTGCTTGAGGTCGGCGATGCGCTCGACGGCCTGCAACTTGCCGCCGCGCAGGATGCCCACCCGGTCGCAGATCGCCTCGACTTCCGGCAGGTTGTGCGAGGAGAGGAAGACCGTGCGGCCCTGCTCGCTGACTTCGCGCATCATCTGGTGGAAGGTGAGCTGGACCAGCGGGTCGAGGCCGTTGGTCGGCTCGTCCAGGATCAGCAGGTCGGGCTTGTGCATCAGGGCCTGGATCAGGCCCAGCTTGCGCTTCATGCCGGACGAGCAGGCCTTGACCTTGCGGGTCATGTCCATGTCCAGCCGCTCGGCCAGCTCCCCGACGTACTTGCGGTCGACGCCCCCGCGCAGCCCGCCCAGGTAATCGACGACTTCCCAGCCGGTCATGTGGTTCCACAGGGCCAGCTCGCCGGGCAGGTTGCCGATCCGCTCGTGGACCTTGACGCTGTCCTTGTTGGCGTCCAGGCCGAAGATGGTGGCATGCCCGGCGGTGGGCCGGATCAGGTCGAGCAGGGTCCGGATGGTCGTGGTTTTGCCCGCGCCATTGGGGCCGAGATACCCAAAGATCTCGCCCTGGACGACGTCCAGGTGCAGATCGTTGAGGGCCTGAACCTTGCCATAGTGCTTGGTCAGGCCATCGATGTGTACGACAACGTTTTGAGTCGCGTTCATAGGACTTCCCCCGGATCAAGACTACATACGGACCGCCCGATTTAGGTTAGCCTAAAAATTCACAGGCGTATTCGCATTGTAGCACAAATCCGCTGGAAGTCCGCCCCCCATAAATTGGGGGAGACGGCGCCAATAAGCCGTATTTACCCCTATATATGGGAAATTCTCTATCCTGCGACCGGACAGAACAGGCCTGCCAACTCTTACGAATCGAAGGATGCAGAAACCTGCAAGAAGCTGCTAAATTCTCCGTCCCATTCCGACGAGGTGGACGGCGGCTGACGGCGGCAGCAGGGCCGTGAGCCGGCGCATCAGCCAGAAGAGGGAGTCGTTGAAGGCCAGGTAGGTCGGGTCGTCGATCAGGCGCAGCGTCTCCAGCGTCAGGCCGGACTCGCGGCACAGGGCCTCCAGTTGGCGGCGGGTGTTGGCGCGGTAGACCACGGGGAAGGTATCCGCCTCGGCCCGGCCATAGAGGCGCGGCACGAGCGCGCTTTGCAGAGGATGCAGGGCACGGTTGAGCAGCGCGATCGGGCTATTGCGGTTGGGGGTCATAAAGATGAACGCCCCGCCGGGACGCAGCACGCGCGCCACCTCGCGGAAGGTGCGCGCCGGGTCGGGCAGGTGTTCCAGCACCCAGGCCGAGATCACCACGTCCACCACCTCGGCCATCAGCGGGATGGCGTCCGCCGGGGCGACCGCCCGCGCCAGCGTGGGCAGGCGGTGCTCGACCAGCGAAGCCCAATCGGGATCAATGCCCGCCGCCCAGTGCGGCACGTCGATGAGCTGCTCCAGCGTCCCACCCCGCCCGCAGCCCAGGTCCAGCACGCGGACGGACTCGCGCGCCGCCGACTGGCGGGCGATCTCGGCGCGGATCAGCGCCTCGTAGACGGCCGTGGCCGGCTCCCAGCCGGGCTTGAGGGCCGCGTAACGGGCGCGGTAGGCATTCTGGCGGTCGAGGGTCAGGGGCATTGGATTGACCTCGTGGTTGGATTGCACCCCGCCCATTGTAACCGCCACGATGCCAGATCAAAAGGTGGGGGGTTTTTGGTTCGTGGTTGGTGGTCAAGGCGTCATGCTCGTAGCGTGGCAAGACCTGCCTGACCACCCACCACAAACCACGAACCCCTTTACAATAGAATCAGAATCTATCGTCCAGAGAGGGGAAACCGCCATGCCCGTCGAGACCTTCCGCGCCGTGCTGCTGGAACAATCCGCCGAGGGCCAGGTCACGGCCGCCTTCCGCGACCTGCCCGTGACCGACCTGCCCGAAGGCGAGGTGCTGGTCAAGGTCGCCTATTCCAGCCTCAACTACAAGGACGGCCTGGCAATCACCGGCAAGGCGCCCATCGCCCGCCGCTACCCGATGGTGGCCGGGATCGACCTGGCCGGGACGGTGATCGAATCGAGCGCGGCGGAGTTCCGCCCCGGCGACCGGGTGATCGGCACCGGCAACGAACTGGGCGAGCGTCACTGGGGCGGCTACGCCGGGCTGGCCCGCGTCCGGGCCGGCTGGCTGGTGCCCTGTCCGCCGGAACTGTCCCTCCAGCAGGCGATGGGGATCGGCACGGCCGGGTTCACGGCCATGCAGGCCGTGCTGGCCCTGGAAGCGCACGACATCACCCCCGCCTCCGGCGAGATCGCCGTGACCGGCGCGGGCGGCGGCCTGGGCAGCCTGGCCGTGGCGATCCTGGCCCGGCTTGGCTACACCGTCGTCGCGGTGACCGGCCGCCCCCAACTCGCCAACCGGCTGCGCTGGCTGGGCGCGGCCTCGATCCTGGATCGGGCCGAACTGGCCGAGCCGCAGCGCCCCCTGGACAAAGCCCGCTGGGCCGGGGCGGTGGACAGCGTGGGCGGCGGGCCGCTGGCCGCCCTGCTCAGCCAGACCCAGCCCGGCGGCAGC
Organism: uncultured Anaerolineae bacterium; assembly: GCA_964533805.1. Classification (GTDB taxonomy): domain Bacteria; phylum Chloroflexota; class Anaerolineae; order Aggregatilineales; family Ch27; genus JARKOQ01. Next base: position 3,679 of record CAZHMJ010000344.1, read on the forward strand.
ATCGCCGCCTGCGGGCTGGCCGCCAGCCCGGAGCTGCACACGACCGTCTACCCGTTCATCCTGCGCGGGGTGAACCTGCTCGGCATCTACTCGGTCATCCTGCCCCCGGAGGAGCGCGCCCGCGTCTGGGGCCGGCTGGTCACGGACCTGCCGCTGGCCAAGCTGGAGACGCTGATGGTCGTCGAGCCGTTGAGCGCGATCTTCGACCTCGCGGCCCAGATCGTGGCCGGGCAGATCGCGGGCCGGGTCGTGATCGACGTGGCGGGGTGAGAGAGAAAGCGATCAGCTTTCAGCGGTCAGCGGTCGGCGAAAACGCATTGAGCGAATCATTGCCCGGCGAGGGTGATGCGACATTCCAATGCAACACGGATAGCGGCTCGTGACCAAGCGTGATCGGCGATTGACACAAGGAAATCAGCCCGCTGAAGGGGCTCAAAGCGACCGTGTTTTCCAGCCCCTTTAGCGGGCTTCCATTCCTCCAGCGGGATGCTTTGAGCATCCCGCGATCGAGCAGCCGACCTCCCACGGCACGAGAATAGCCCGCGGCTTTGACACGTCCTCCGTCTCTTTGATCTCGGCCGTCGCACTCCGCCGAACGGGGCGGTGCCCCGTCC
>CAZHMJ010000345.1:0-4289 GCA_964533805.1 uncultured Anaerolineae bacterium
GGAGGGCTCTCATTTGACCCTGGCTGTGAACTTTGCAACAGAGCAGCTGAAGCAGACTCCTGACCGTGGGAGGTCTTTGAGTCTACTTTCAGTGGACTTCGTGTTCGTAGCCCGCGACTCGAGTCGCGGGCGATCCAACCGCCGCTATTGCCGGACTCGTCACCACGTCATTCTGTGGGCCTACCGGATCGCCCGGCTCGTCCCTGAAACGTCGCCGTTTACCCCGGCGCGGGGCACGTCACCCCCTGCGGGGTGCGCGATTCGGCCAGCCGCTGCTCGTATTCTTGCAGGTACAGGGCCGCGATTCCGGCGTCGTGGATGATCACCAGATTCTCGTCGTTGGTCTCTGTCGCGCTGCCGGAGAAGTTGAACGAGCCGATGATGACCGTGTAATCGTCCAGGATCATCACCTTGTGATGCAGGACGAACGGATTGCCGTCCTGGCGCACGTCCAGCCCGGCGCAGTACAGCTTGGGCATCTCGCTGTATTCGGTCAGGCTGCCGGTCGTCTCGAACACGCCCTGCACCTTGACTCCGCGCGCCGCCGCTTCCAGCACCGCCGCGCCCAGCTCGTTTTCCGTGAACGAAAATGCCAGGAACTTGATCGAGAACCCGGTCGACCGTATCTCCTCGATGATCTGGTCGATCACCTGGTCTTCCGGCGCGAAGTACACCTCGAACGGGATGCCATTGACGTCGAACTGCGGGTAGGGCGTGTCGCCTGTCGAGCGCGGTCCGAACAACCGCCGCTCGAACATCTCGTTGAACTCGGTCTGGTAGTCCGCCACCATGCGCTGGCTGCGCACGCGTATGAAGTTGTTGTTGTTGCGATACGAACAGTTGACCGTCAGGTTCATGCTGCCCGTCCAGACCGTCGTCCCATCGATGATCACGAACTTGTTGTGCATCAGGGCCTGGCGACCGTCGTCGACGATCACGATCCCGGCGTTGTACAGTTCGTCCAGCAGGGTTTCGTCCGGCGGGGTCTCCATCTCGTCGGCGATGGCCTCGCGCTTGTATTCCGGCGCGGCCAGGTAGCGCCGGTAAGCGGCCACGTCCAGCCCGTTCAGGTTATCGGTCACGATCCGGACGCGCACCCCGCGCTGGTGAGCGGCCAGCAGCGCCCCGGCGATGGGGGCCGAATTCATCTCGAACGCGGCCACGTCCACCGTGCGCGTCGCCGCGTTGATGTCCGCCGCCACGATCGTATCCGGCCCGTCCCGGTAAGTCGCCGGGTCGCGGCTGCCCGTCGGCGCGGTGAACATCACATAGATCGGCAGATCGGCGCTGGCGATCGGCGTCCCGCCCGGCTGGGGGGTGACCAGGGGCGGCGCGGCCGTTGGAGAGGCAACCGGCGTCACGACGGGGGTCGGCGTCAGCGTGCCGGTCAGCATCCCCACCAGGTCGACCCCGGTGATCTGGGACAGGATCGCCAGGGCGAGCAGCAGGATCAGCAGGCCGAGGCCATATTCGGTCCGCCCGGCAATGGGCTGCGAGGAAGTCGGCTTGGTTGCGGGCTTCTTGGTCATTCAGGGTCCTCATCGGCGGGCGGGAAAGGAAACAGCTCATCCGGCGGCGGCTCAGGCGCAGGCTCAGGTTCGTCCAGGTTGAACTGGGCGGCGATCCGTTCGAGCAGGTTGGGCCGGGGCGGCGGGGCAAGCTGGTCGCGTTTGGGCGGGCCAGCCAGTTGTTCCTGCTTGGGTGGGCCTCCAATCTGGTCGCGTTTGGGCGGGCCTCCAATCTGGTCGCGCTTGGCCGGGCCGGGAAGCTGATCCAGCTTCGGCGGACCGGCGAGCTGCTCCGGTTTGGGCGGCGCGCCGAGACCCGGGGCCGGGAGGTCGGGCGGCGCAAACATGCGGGTCAGGCGCTCGATCACCTGGGCGGTATTGAGGTCGGCCTGGACCTTGAGAAAGCCTTCCATCTCGGCCAGGCTGGGGGGCAAGACAGCGTTGCCATACACTTCCTGGCTGACGCGCGCCACCCGCTCCAGCGATTGGCGGGTCAGCTCCGGGTCGCCTTGGGCGCGCTCGCCCACGAAGCGGTTGATGCGCTTCATCAGCTTGCGCAGGTTGTCCACCGAATCATCCAGCGACAGCCCCGCCGCCTGGGCCGACGCCCGGCGGGCCAGGTCATGGACCTGGCGCAGCCCAAAGTCGATCAGGGGCTGGGCCTCTTCATCGGTCAGTTCGTCACGCAGGCCTTCATCGCCCAGAATGGATTCGGCCATCCGCGCTTCGATTTCCTCCGGGTTAGGAGTCGGTTGGTCCGCCGTCATGGGATTCCCTCCTGGTTAGAACGTCTGTGGCAGAGATTGTAGCATGAAGGCGGGCGTGAGGGGAATTGAGGCCGTGAAAGATATCCCGAATGGGAGGACAGCGACCGGAAACGGATTCACGCCGGGCAGCCGGGGAGTGGAAATCCCCGACTCAGAACAAAAAGTCCTCCGGACTAAGAGCAATTGCATCGTCCGGAGGACTTGTTCTCTGGAGGCGCGGCTTCGCGCCGCGACCCGGAGCTAGCGCACCGACTCCAACGCCTCATCCGCGACAACCTCGGCCGGAGACCGTTCTGTCGTCTCCTGGCCTCTGGACTCTGCTTTTCCCAGGTCGCGGTGTTCGAGGATCAGGCGCACCGAGCGGTCGTACGTGAAGTAGTTCCAGGCCCAGTTCACGAAGACATTCAACTGGTTGCGGAAGCCCATCAGCCACAGCAGGTGCAGGCCCAGCCAGGCGATCCAGGCCAGATAACCGCGCAGCGGGACGCGGTTGAACAGGTAGGCCACCGCCCTGCTCCGCCCAATGGTCGCCATGATCCCCCGGTCCACGTAACGGAACGGCTCCTGGGGCTTGCCTTCGTGGCGGCGCAGGATGTTGCGCGCGGCGTGGATACCCTGCTGCTTGGCGGGCGGGATCATCTGCGGATAGGGGCGGCCCTGGGCGTCCTCCAGGTAACTCATGTCGCCCACCACGTAAACGTGCTCCAGCCCGATCGCTTCCAGCGTCTCCTGCACGGGCACCCGCCCGCCCCGCGTCAGGGGCACGCCCAGCATCCCCGCCAGCGGGGACGACTGCACGCCCGCCATCCACAGCAGGGTGTGGGTCGGGATGACCCGCCCGCTGCGCAGTGTGACCTGCTCGGCGTCGGCTTCAGCCACGGGATCGCCCAGGATCACCTCCACCCCCAGCGAGCGAAGCTGATCGAGCGCGGCCTGCTGCAAGTTGGCCGGGTACGGGTCGAGCAGGTGGTCGGTCGCTTCGACCAGGATCACGCGCGGCGGCGAATCCTTGAGGTATTCGAACTCCTTGCGCAGGACGTGGACGGTCAGCTCGTGAAGCGCCCCGGCGGTTTCCAGCCCGGTCGGGCCGCCGCCGACCACGACCAGGGTCGTGGCCGCCTGGCGGTAGGCCGGATCGTCGGCCCAGGCCGCGCGCTCGAACTGGCGCAGGATGTGGTTGCGCAGCAGCACCGCGTCCGGCACAGTCTTCAGCTCGAACGAATGAGCCGCGATCGCCGCCTGCCCGAAGAAGTTGGTCCGGCTGCCCGCCGCGACGATCAGGTCGTCGTAGGGCAGCGTGTGGACGTGGCCGTTGGCGCGCACGCTCACCTGCCGCCCGGCGGTGTCGATGCTTTCGACCTCGCCCATCAGGAAGCGCACGTTGTCCGCGCCGCGGAAGATGGTCCGCACCGGGTAGGCGATCTCGCTGGGGTCGAGGCCGGAGCTGGCGACCTGGTAGAGCAGCGGCGTGAAGGTGTGGAAGTTCTGGCGGTCGATCAGGGTGACGTCGACCGGCTTGTTCGCCAGCGTCCGGGCCGCGAACAGCCCGCCAAAGCCGGCGCCGATGATCACGATCCGGGGGCGAGTGGGTTGGGTCATGGTGTGCCCTCCTTAAAATCTACTTTACATGTGAACTTTATCACAAATCACACCAAGAGTCTATAAGAAAGAGATAAATTCACTCTGATTTCAATTGTACGACTGAATTGGGAGGGGAAAACGAGGAATACGCTGGTAGAACCGTTACTTGTGCCAGCCTTAAAACTGCTGGGTCAGGAACACCGACTCAATACCTGAACGTGTCCTTAAGAAATTGCCGAAATTCCTTCTCTTCGCGCCGGAATACCTCCTCTCGGAACACGTCTACGGCGTCAGCACAATACGGTTCAATCATTTCGGCGTGGTTCGCCGCCTGATTATCCAGGCCATAGCCTCCTGCTGATACGCTCACTCTGCGTTGCCTGACATAACTGATGACCTGGACATCAAAAAACCATCCCGGTGAGCGTTCGTC
>CAZHMJ010000346.1:0-4208 GCA_964533805.1 uncultured Anaerolineae bacterium
GGTGGGATGGTTCCTGTTGCACACGGCTCGTGAAACACGGGGCTTAAGCCCCTTGTTCCGGGGCCAGCTCGCACGATGCTGATACCCGCCGAGCCATATGCTTTCACAGGGCATGTGCAAATGGGAACAAGATTATACCGAGTCTTGCTTATTGTGCGTAATTGGGTCCGAAGACCTCGACCAGCAGGGTGCCGATCGAATAGCGGTCCGGGATGAGCACCGATTCGCCGCGCGGCGTGGTATAGAACGAGGTGTAGCGCTCGTCGATCACCCCGGTACGGATGCTGGTCATCGGGATGTCCTTGATATACCAGGCCAGTTGCAGGAGTTGGTCGAAGGTCAGGCCGGTCCGCACGCCGGACTGGACGCTGGCCCAGATGGGCGGCGCGGCGGCCAGCAGGTTGGGCAGGTTGCCGACGTTGAGCACCTGGTCGCGGATCGCCAGGATGACCTGCTGCTGGCGGTCGGCCCGGTCAAAGTCGCTGGAGCCGTGCCGGGTGCGGGCGTACTTGAGGGCGGTCGCCCCGTCCAGGTGGTACTGGCCCGCCGGGAGATAGAACGGGTCGTAGCCGTTGAACATGTTTGGATAGTATGGGTCGTTGATCGTGGTTGGATTGTTGATATCGACCCCGCCGATGGCGTCCACGACTGTGATGAAGGTGTTGAAATCGACCAGCAGGTAATCGTGGACGCGCATGCCCAGGTTGTACTGCACGGTCTGCATGGTCAGGTCGGCCCCGTAGCCGGGCCGGCTCAGCTCGCCCAACACGTAAGCGGAGTTGACGCGCTGCGGCTGGCTGTAGCCGGGCACGGTCACGTACAGGTCGCGCGGGATGCTCAGGACGCCGATGCTGGCCGTGACCGGATCGATACTGGCCAGGATCATGGTATCGGTGCGGTAAGCTTCGTCGGGTGGATCGTTGGGACGGCGGTCCCAGCCCATCAGCAGGACCGTGAAGCGCTCGCTGCCGTTCCAGGGCTGGATCGCCAGCGCGGCCGGGTCGGTCGTCGGCTCGACGGGCGCGCCCGATCCGAGCAGTTCCAGGTTCTGAACCAGGGTCGGAATCGCCACGACCGAGGTGGCTTCCGCGGCGGTCAGACCGGCCTCGGTCTCCTCGCGGCTGCCGCGCAGGATGGCGAACAGGGTCAGGCTGGCGACGAGCGTGATCCCGACCAGGGCCACGGCGACCACGACCCAGGCCCAGTCCATCCCGCCGCGCTTGCGAGAGCGCCGCCGGGCATGGGGCGGGGCGGCATACGGCCCCACGCCCGCCGGCGGGCCGTAGTACTCGCCCGTCAGCGGGTCGATGGCCCGCTGGGCAGGATACCCCTGCCGGCTGGCGTAGGGCGGCTGGCCCGGCGCGTCGCCCCGGACGCGCGGGATGCGTTGGAGCGTCGGGTCAGACTGGGGATCGCTGGGGGGAATGTGGTTCACCATAATCGATACGGCTCCCTGTTCGTGCCGTTTCATTGTACCCGCAGATGGGCCAGGACAAAATATGGAGGCAAGAGACAAGAGGCAAAGAGGCAAGAAAAAGCGCCGAAGCGGCAGGCGTCCGGGCGGGGGGTGGGGTCGCGGCCTGGAAGCCCACGACTCAGGGCAGGAAGTCCTCCGGACTGAAAGCCAGCCTTTCGGGTGCCCTGGCTCTGGTTTTTCTGGCCTCTGGTCTCCCGGCCTCTGGTTTCTTGGCCTCGGCGCGGCCGGTGGCTACAATCCGGACCGTGTGTGAAAGCCTCCGGCAAGGAAGGAACCCGTTCCCATGCCCGCTGCATCCGATTCCTGGCGCCTGATCGTGACCCCCGACTGTGACGGGGCGTTCAACATGGCGCTCGACCAGGCTATTCTAGAACAGGTTGGCGCGGGAAACTCGCCGCCTACCCTCCGCTTCTTCTCCTGGACTCCGGCGTGCCTGTCGCTGGGCCAGGCCCAACCCGCCGCCGACGCCGACCTGGCCCGGCTCCGCGCGCGCGGCTGGACGATCGTGCGCCGCCCGACCGGGGGCCGCGCCATCCTGCACACCGACGAGCTGACCTACAGCGTGACCTTCCCCGCCGATCATCCGGTCGTCGCCGGGGACGTGGTAACCAGCTACCGGCGGATCAGCGCCGCGCTGCTGGCCGGGCTGGAGGCGCTGGGCCTGGCCGCCCAGGCTGACAAACGGACCGAGCGCGTCGCCGAGGCGAGCAAAGGCCCGGTGTGCTTCGAGGTGCCCTCCGACTACGAGATCACGGCCGATGGCGGCAAGCTGATCGGCAGCGCCCAGGTGCGTAAGTTCGGCGGGGTGCTCCAGCACGGCAGCCTGCCCCTGCGCGGCGATATCGCCCGCATCTGCGACGGCCTGGCCTTCCCGGACGAGGCCGCCCGCGCAGAGGCGCGGGCGCGCGTCCTCCAGCGCGCGACGACCCTGGAGCGCGTGCTGGGGCGCGTCGTCTCCTTCGAGGAGGCGGCCCAGGCCGTGCGGGACGCCTTCGCGCGCACCTTCGGCGTGGTCATCCGCCCGGCGGAAGACCCCACCCCCGCCGAGCTGGATCGGGCCGCCGCCCTGGTCGCCGAGCAGTACGGCGCGGACGCCTGGACGTTCAGGTTGTAGGGACTATCGGTGGTGGACGTGGCGGCGGAATTGCGATTCCGACACTACAAACGCCGCCCACGCGATCGCGTCAGTCGGCCAGCAGGGTATCCTCGAAGAACGCGATCACCCGCTGGGCGTACTCGTCGGGGTGGCGGGCGAGGCCCTGGATGTGCCCGGCGTCCGGGATCGTCCACACGGCGGCCCGATCCCCGGCGGCGGCCGCGTACAGGGCGGTGAAGGCCACCTCGTCAGGGTCGTTGCCGTTGGCGATGAACAGGAAGTCTGTCGTGCCGGCGGCCGTCACCGAGTCGAGGACGGTCGGCGTGGGCGGCTGGGTGCCGCTGAAGACCTGCACCGCCAGGAACAGCACCCGCGACGTGAAATTGCGCACCAGCGACTGGTTGGCGGGCAGGCTCACGTAATCCTCCAGGCTGCGGAAGGTCGCCCCCTCGCTGACCACGGCCCGCATCGCCGGGTTCGCCCCGGCGGCGGCCAGCACGGTCTCCGCCCCCAGGGAGAGGCCCAGCCCGCCGATGGCTTGCACGCCCGGCTGGGCTTGTAGGAACGCGACCGCCGTCGCCACGTCCGGGACGGCTCCCCAGCCGTAGCGGTTGGTCACCCCGCCGCTTTCCCCGTGCCCGCGCAGGTCGACCGCCAGCACGCCGAAGCCCGCCCCGGTCAGCAACTCCGCATACGGGCGCAGCCCCTCGCGCGAATCGCCGGAGCCGTGCACCAGCAGGATGGCCGCGCCGTTCCGCGGCGGGGCGTACCAGGCCGCCAGTTCCACGCCGTCGTGCGCGGTCAGCGTGACGGCCTCGAAGCCGTCCGGCGGCGCGCCGACCGTGGCGTGGATGGGCCGCGTGGCGAAAAACCCGAAGGCGACCGGCATGCCGATGTACAGCACCAGCAGGATCACGATAACGAGGATGACGAGCACGCGCAGCAGACGCCGGCCGCGCGGTTTGCGTGGTGACTCCATCTGACTTTTCCCCCCTGTGCACAGGAAAAACACGTGACCATTGTATCCCCAGGCGCAAAAAAACCCGCGCGGGGCGGGCAACCGGGGATTTTCCACGTTCGACAAAAGATAGTATAGCGCGCCCCTGCCGGACGCCCCAATGGTTGGTGGGCAGGCGGGCGGCCTGTGGGTGTAGAGTAGAGGCAAGAGACAAGAGGCAAGAAAAGCGTCCAAGCGGCAAGCGTCAAAGGGAAAAACGGACGGGCCGGGGTGACTGGCTCCGGAACGGTGGGCGATGGGCGTTGGGTAGCGTCGGAATGGATGAACCTTAACAAAATAATCCGGTAATCATGTTGACTGTGATCTGAAGATGTCGGCCGCCGGATCGCCCGCGCCGGCAGTCTCAGCGCCGCCGGCAGTCTCAGCGCCGCCAGCAGTTTTATCGCTGCCAGGTCGCGGGCCAGGGATACAAAGCCCGCTGATGCACCTTAAGAAAATAATCCGGCAATCCCGTTGACCGTGATCTGAAGACGGCGGCCGTCCGATCACCCGCGACTCAAGTCGCGGGCTAGGGACACCAAGTCCGCTGAAGCGGACTCAAAGACCCGAAACGTCAGGCCACGAGCCTGCTTCAGCTGCTCTGTTGCAAAGTTCACAGCCAGGGTCAAATGAGAGCC
>CAZHMJ010000347.1:0-4204 GCA_964533805.1 uncultured Anaerolineae bacterium
GCCCCGCGCGGCCGACTCTCGACCCGCCGCGAAAGCCGATTGGCTCTAACTTGACACATATTGGGCGTGGTCTGTGACCCGCCCCAGCCACGGGGCGATCGATCCCGCTGCCGGGATCGGATTCCCTTGCCTCCTTATTTTGCGAAAGGTCAAAAAGCCGGCGACGGGGTCTTGCCGGGAGGGACTGGCGCAACAAAAACAGGGAGCCGCGCGGCTCCCTGTTTTTGTCGAGACGTCTGGTTCTACTGCCCGGTTCCGCTGACCACCCCGCGCAGGGTTGGGTCGCTGACCCAGACCTCGTTGGCGAAGTACGTCGTGCTGACCATCAGGAAGCGGTTGCTGTAGCCGTAGGGCAGCTCGAAGACCGGGTACGCACCGATCAGGTTGAGCGTCGGCAGCGGCAGGTTGGTGGTCGCGTCGTAGACGTTGGTCACCGGCTCGCAGCCCGCGCCCACCCGCGCGCACAACTCCATCCGGACCAGGACGCTGCGGGTTTCCGGCTTGTCCTGGTCGTAGTAGATCACGATCTGGTTCCAGGGCACCAGCACCAGGTTGTCGAAGCCGGGCGGCGGTTCGCCAGGAGCGCCACCGGGGGTCGGCGTGATCGCCTGGCCGGTCGGGGTCGGAGTCGGGCCGGGGCCGGCGCACCACTCGGCGAAGCAGTAGGTCTCCGGGATGACGCCCTGCAGGGTCGGCAGGCGGTAGAAGGCCTCCATCGGGAAGGTCGTCCACTCGTAGGAGACGTACACGGCGAAGTTTTCGCCGACCACGTACATCATCGTGCTTTCGCCGAAGTTGCGGTACCACGCCTCGAACGGGACGCCGCGCGGGATGATGCCCATGAATTGCAGCGCGCCGACGTCCAGGTAGGCGAAGGCGAAATCGGATTCACCCATCGGTTTGCCCGACGCGCCGACAAGACCGGCCAGCTCTTCCTCGGTAGCCCGCTCCGGATCGGTTTCGGCGTAGCTGTTGGCGGCGGTCGCCAGGCTGGCGCAGAACGCCTCCTGGGTGGTGGCGCTGATCGAGGGCACTTCGAAGCGGTAGTAGGTCTGGAGCAGCAGGACGAGGCCCTGGGTGGCCGTATCGCAGAAGGTGAACGCATCCCCGAAGCCCTGGTTGCCCAGCCAGCCGTAGGGCCGCCCGCCCAGGTCGGCCAGATAGTCGCGTCCGGCCAGCGTGTATTCGGCCAGCAGTTCCAGGTCGTGGCGCAGGTTGCGTACGCCGATCGCCGGGCTGAGGCCCAGGTCGCCGATCCACTCCGGCGGGCGGTTGTCCACACCGAGGTGCTGGTCGCCCAGCAGTTCCAGGTCGCTGAGCAGGTCCGCGCCCATCTCGTTGGTATCCAGCGAGACGGTGCGCTTCCAGCCGGGGGGACGCACGCCCAGGCCGTTTACTTCGTCGGCCAGGCGTTCCAGGTCGCCGCGCACGTTTTCCAGAAGCTGGGGGATGTCGCCCTCGGTCACGGTCACGCCCTGGCCGGCCAGGGCATCGATCGCTTCCCCGGCCACCGCCCGGCAGTAGTTCACGACGTTGGGCGGCGTGGTCAGGTTGAACTCGAAGGTCCGGCGCTCGGTGTCGATCAGGTTCTGGGCGGTGATGTCGCAGGCATAGATGGCCGGCGCGCCGATCCAGTCTTCAGGACGCTCGCCTTCCCCAAAGACCAGGCTGGCAAGCTGTTCCAGGTCGTGGCGCAGGTTACGGGCGATGCGGACCGGGGTGGTGCTGGACGCGCCCGCCCAGCCGACCGGGCGCGCGCCCGGCTCGCCGCTGACTTCGTCGGCCAGCAGTTCCAGGTCCAGCCAAACATCGCCCACGATCGAGGCGCTGGTCAGGTCGGCGTTGCCGTTCCAGCCGGCGGGCCGGATGCCTGGGCCGAGGTATTCGTCGGCGAGCAGCTCCAGGTCCAGCCGGATATTGATGATGAACGTGCCGAAGTCGGTTTCCGGCGTGACTGGCTGGTCCTCGCCTTCCTGGCCGGGCGGACCGGCCTGGACGGTGGCCAGCGGCAGGCTGGTCAGCACGGCGGCGACGAACGGGGCCAGAATCAGCAGCCCGATGATCAGGTAAGGGAACGAACGGCGCACGGCGCTGGCTCCTTCAAAAGGCTCAGAACGCCCGGTGATGGTTCCATTATACTCACCTGCGCGCGGAGGGCTATTGCACGGAAAGCAGCCGTCAGCGCTCAGCCCTCAGCGAACAGCCAGAAGCAAAGCCAAAAACAGCACGGCACAGGTCTACGGACTTGCCCGCCCCGGATTCCAGAACCCGGCGTGCACGGCGGCGGCTTCGTCCACGAGCAGCGGGCCGATCACCTCGATGGCTCGCTGTCCGGCGCCGAGGACCGTCCGGGCGGGCAGGTCCAGGGTCGGGTTCTCCGGGTCCGCGCCGGTCATTTGAGCCAGCCCGGCCTCGGACAGGCCGTACACCACCCGCGCAATGCCCGACCAGTAGATCGCCCCCGCGCACATCGCGCACGGCTCGGTGCTGGTGTACAGCGTCGCCGTGGCGAGGACACTGGCCGGGAACTTGCGAGACGCGATCCGCACCAGGTTGGTCTCGGCATGGCCGGTCACGTCGTGATCGGTCAGCACCGTGTTCTCGGCCTCGGCGAGGATGTTCCCCTCGCGGTCGGCCAGCAGCGCGCCAAACGGGTGGTTGCCATGCGCCCGCGCCAGCGCGGCAAGACCGATCGCCTTCCGCAGCAGGGCCAGGTCGGTTTTTGAGATGGGAAGTGAACTGCCCATGGCCTGTCTCCAGTTCTCTGGCCCCAGCGCGGTTTTGCCTTTGCTTGCCTCTTGGCTCCCTGCCTCTTGCCTCTGCTTCTACCACACCGGCTCGTCGGAAAGCCCATAGGCGGCCGCCCATTCCGGAACCGGGATCGCTTCCGGCCCGGCGGCCAGCAGTTCGGCCAGGGCCGCGCCCAGCCCATCGATCTCGGCCTCGGTGTTGTAGAAGCCGCACGAGACTCGCACGCAGTAGGGTACATGCGGGATGCTGCGGATGATGAAGCCGCGCTCGGTCAGGGCATCGACCAGCCCGGCCATCCGCGCCGGGGACCAGCCCACCGGCAGGAAGTTGACCAGCGAGGCCTGGCGGTTGGCCGGGGTCAGGACGCGCACGCCGTCCAGCCCTTCCAACATCCGGCGGGCGCGGGCGCTCAGGCTGGCGATCCGGGCGTAGGCCCAGTCCGGGCCGACATCGCGCAGAAAGAAGTCCAGGCTGGCGCGCAGCCCGGCCATCGTGGCCGGGTACTTGGTGCCCGATTCATAGCGCAGCGCGCCGGGGGCCAGGGTGTAGCCGCCGCGCCAATCCTGCTCGGCGACCGCCGTGAATCCGGCGTAGGTCGGCTGGAGCTTTTCCCACTGGGCCGGGTTGACGTACAGCGCCCCGGTGCCTTCCGGCCCGCACAGCCACTTCTGGCCGGGCAGGGCATAGAAGTCGACTCCCAGCGCGGTCAGGTCGAGGTCGAAGACACCCGCGGCCTGGGCGCCATCCACCAGGACGGGCACGCCGCGTGCGTGGGCGGCGGCGATCACTTCCGCCAGGGGCAGGCAGGCCCCGCTGCTGTAGGAGACGTGGCTGACCGAGACCAGCCGCGTGCGCGGGGTGAACAGGGCCTCGATGGCCGGCAGGGGGTCTTCGCCCAGGCCGATGTCGGCGTACCTGATCGTGATGCCGTAGCGGCTGGCGATGAAATACAGCGGAAAGAGGCCCGCCTCGTGCTCCAGGGTCGTGGTGATGACTTCGTCGCCGGGCTGCCAGTTGAATCCGTAGGAGACGATGTTCATCCCTTCGGTGGTGTGCCCGGTGATCGCGATCGACTCCGGTGCGACGTGGAGCAGCTCCCCGAACAGGGCGCGCACGGCCTGGCCGTCCATGCGCATCTGCTGGAAGCGTTTGACCGAGGCGCGGCCTTCGCTGTATTCCTGGCCGGTCACGGCGGCGATGGCTGCCGCGGCGCGGGCGGGCAGGGGGCCGCACGTCCCGGTGTTGAGGAAGGCGATCCGCTCGACGGCGGGCAGGTCGGCGCGAATACGGGCGAGTTTGTCGGTCATGAGGACTCCTATGAAGATGGTGATTGGTTCATGGTTGTTGGTTTTTGGTCAAGGCCAAAAGCGCGCGCTGTGTCTTGTGGGCGCTTTGCGATCTGCCCAACAGGTGTCAAGATAAGGGTTCCAAAGCGATCACATTTTTGTAGGGA
>CAZHMJ010000348.1:0-4202 GCA_964533805.1 uncultured Anaerolineae bacterium
GCGCGGGCGATCCAACCGCCGCCGTTGCCGGACTCGTAACCACGTTATTCTGTAGTCCTACCCCAGCGCCCGGATTCGTCCGGGTTGCACAGGTGGTTGGCGCGAAGTTTAACGGCCGCTTTACATCCCTTTAACCACCACCGGGTAGACTGCGAATCGGTGGAATGGAACGCTTGTTTACTGGAATCCAGAAGGAGGATGCCCATGCACCGCCTGACGTTGACCCTGATCGCGCCGCACAACATCGACTATGCCGACGCCCTGCAAGCCTTCGCCGTCCAGCTCCATGACATCGCCGAGGACCTGGGCGAACTGCCGGCCCGCAATCACGCCTTCGGCGCGTTCGGGCCGCTGGGCTGCAAGCTGCACTACCGGCTGGAGGTTGACGAGCCGCGCGGGGAGCGGATGACCCTGCCCGCCGCCGGGCTGTAACGGCGGAGGCAAGAGGCAGGAAAAAGCGTCGAAGCGGCAAGCGTCCAAGCGAAAAGCAAAGCCGCGCATGTCCTCCGCCTGATTGTTCGATGCCGCGCGGGCGGGTCGTTGACCCGTCCCTACCAAGACGCCGTTTTTCTCTGGCCTCCCGGTCTCTTGGCCTCTGGTCTCGCTTTGTCTTGCCTCTTGTCTCTTGGTCTCTGGTCTCGCTTTGTCTTGCCTCTTGTCTCTTGGCCTCTGGTCTCGCTTTGTCTTGCCTCTCTGCCTCTCTGCCTCTGGCCTCTGTTTCCCAGGCTGGCAGACCGGCCCGGCCTATGCTAGAATGATCACGGTCAATTCAGGGTGATCAAAAGTATTTGTGCCCAGCCGTGTCTGATGATGCCGATCCTCACAGTCCGATAGCCCCTTTTCTCTTGCAATGGAGCGCTGTCGTGATCGTAGCCGGGGCAACCCCAACTTGAGGGCTGCCTGCGGCTTTTTGCGTTTCGGCCAGACAGGGGTTCATTCTTAAGGATAAACGATCTATGCCGACGCTGGCTTCCGTCATCCTCGCCGCGGGCGAGGGCACGCGCATGAAATCCAGGCTCGCCAAGGTCCTGCACCCGCTGGCGGGCAAACCCCTGGTCGATTACAGCGTGGAGGCCGCCCGCCAGCTCAGCGGGCGCCCCCCGGTGCTGGTCGTCGGCCAGCAGAGCGACGCGGTCCGGGCTTACATCGGCGAACGGGCCGTGTTCGTCGAACAGACCGAGCGGCGCGGCACGGCCCACGCCGTCCAGATGGCCGAGCCGGTCCTGCGTGGGCAGGCCGATCACGTCCTGGTGTGTTACGGGGACATGCCCCTCCTGCGCCCGGAGACGCTGCGCCTGCTGGTGGAGACTCACGCCGCCGCGCCGGGCCACCCGGCCCTGACCATGCTGACCTACGTCAGCGACAACCCGCGCGGCTTCGGGCGGATCGTGCGCAAGGCCGACCAGACCGTGGCGGCCATCGTGGAAGAAGCCGCCGCCACGCCGGAGCAGCTCGCCCTGCGCGAGCTGAACGTGGGCGTCTACGTCTTCGACGGGACCTGGCTGTGGGATGCCCTGGCGCGGATCAGCCCCACCCCGCCCAAGAATGAGTTCTACCTGACCGACGTGGTCGCCCTGGCCAACGCCGACGGCCGCCCGGTGCTGGCCCTGCAAGGGGACGATCCCGACGAACTGATCGGGATCAACACCCGCGTCCACCTGGCCGAGGCCGAGGCCGCGCTGCGGCGGCGGATCAACCTGGGCCACATGCTCAACGGCGTGACCCTGATCGACCCGGCCGCGACCTACATCGGCCCGGACGTGACGATCGGGCAGGACACGCTGATCTATCCCAATACCATCATTCAGGGCCGGACGACCATCGGCGCGGACTGCCAGATCGGTCCGAACTCGATTCTGACCAACGCCACCGTCGGCGACGCCTGCCGGGTGACGGCCTCGGTGATCGAGAACTCGACTCTGGAAAACCGCGTGGAGATGGGGCCGTTCGTGCGCGTGCGCGGTGGGGCGTACCTGTGCGAAGGCGTCCAGATGGGCAACTACGGCGAGATCAAGAACTCGCGCCTGGGGCCGGGCGTCAAGATGCACCACTTCAGCTACGTGGGCGACGCCGAGGTCGGGGCGGGGGCCAACGTCAGCGCCGGGGTGATCACGTGCAATTACGACGGCGTGAACAAGAACAAGACGATCATCGGCGAGGGCGCCTTCGTGGGCAGCGATACCATGCTTGTCGCGCCGGTGACGATTGGCGACGGCGCGCTGACCGGGGCCGGCTCGGTCGTCCGGGAGGATGTGCCGCCGGGCAAGGTCGCGGTGGGCGTTCCGGCGCGGATCATCGGCGACAATCCTATCCCGGCCCGCCGCGCCGCTAAGAAAAAGGCGCAGGAATAGAGGCAGGGAGACAAGAGGCAAGAAAAAGCGTCGAAGCGTCTTGTAGGGACGGGGCACTGCCCCGTCCGCCCGTGTCGAACGGCCGGGGATGAGAGACCGCGCCGCTTCGCGGCGTCGAGGCCAGAGAAAAGCCTCCAAGCGGCAAGCGTCGAAGCGTCTGTGTAGGGGCGGGTCGCGAACCGCCCGCCTGTGACGATCGGCCAACGGGGAGGAGTCACAGCCTCCGGACTGGTCTCGTCGCCTTGCCTCTGGCGCATCGGGCCTGGATACGTGCCTATACAAAAGGAAACACCGCGGCAAGCGCTGCACCGCCGCATGGAGTATGCATCATGACCCATCTGGCCGATCTGCCGGCGCTGATTCGGCGCGAACATTTCAACCTGCACAGCCTGCTGGTCGAGCGGGGCGGCGACCTGTGCCTGGAAGCGTACGTTTATCCCTACGCCCCCGAAGTTCTGCACGGCCAGCGCTCGATCGCCAAGAGCCTCACCGCGATCCTGATCGGGATCGCCTTCGACCGGGGCCTGCTGCCCGGCGTCGAGGCCCGGTTGGTCGACTGCCTGCCGCCCCGCTACGCCGGCCACTTCGACGAGGCCAAGCGCGCCATCCGGCTGGGCGACCTGCTGACCATGCGCTCCGGGCTGGCCCTGGGCGACGGCGACACCGGTCGGATCATCGCCAGCCCGGATTGGGCGGCCTTCTGCCTGGACGCGCCCCTGGTCGCCGCGCCGGGGGAACGCTTCAGTTATGCGACCGCGAACTACACCCTGCTGGCGGCGGCCCTGCACCACGCCAGCGGCGACATCCTGGCTTTCACTCAGGAGAGCCTGTTCGGCCCGCTGGGCATCCCGGACTTCTACTGGAGAACGGGTCCGCAGGGGGATACGCCCGGCGGCACCGGCCTCCTGCTGGCCCCGCGCGATATGCTCAAGCTCGGCCGGTTGGTGGCTGACGGCGGGCGCTGGCAGGGACGCCAGGTCGTCTCGGCGGATTGGGTGCGGGCCATGATCGCGCCCCGCGTCCCGCAGCCGGATGGAGCGGTCTACGCCTGCGGCTGGTGGCTGGAACGCGGCCTGATCGTGGCCTCCGGCTATGCCGGGCAGGCCATCGCCATTGACCCAACGCGCGACGTGGTCGTGGCCCTGACCGGGGCCGATACCCGGCCGGGCAAGGTTGGGATGATCGCCGACCGGGTCCTGCCCGCGCTGGACGGGGCGTTGCCAGCCCCCGCCGCGCCGGTCATCATCGACCGGCCGGAGCCGGAGCCGGTTCCGCCGCTGCCGGCCCTGGCGGCGCACGTCTGCGGGCAGACGTACCGCTTCGCGCCGAACCCGTTCGGTTGGGAGGCGCTGCGCCTGGACTTCATGCCGGGCGCGGCCGAAGCCCGCGTCCAGGTCAACGCGCACCCGGCCCTGCCGGTCGGGCTGGACGGCCTGTACCGGATCACGCCGGAGGGGCGCTTCATCAACTGGCTGCCGCGCGTCTTCCCGGCGGCGCTGCGCGGCCGGTGGCGCTCCGAGGACGCCTTCGCGATCGATTTTGTCGAGCTGGGGATTCCCGAAGCCCAGGCCGTGACCCTGACCTTCAGCGCCGACGGCGCGGCCGTTGGGGTCCAGATCGTGGACGCGCTCAACAACGAGATTGAGACGCTTTCCGGGGTCAGACAGGGCTAATGTTGAATGTTGAATTCTCAATTTTGAATGGAAAAGCGGGACGGGATTATGGGCGGGTCTTCGTAGCGGCGTCGCCTGCGACACCGCCGTGAACCGCCCTCGCTCTTTGAACGCGCTCCGGCGCGCGGCGACTTCGTCGCGCCAGGTCGCGCCGCTACGTTAAGCAGACGCAATGCCA
>CAZHMJ010000349.1:0-4192 GCA_964533805.1 uncultured Anaerolineae bacterium
ACACGAGCATGTTGCCGTGGAACTCGATGACGGGATCGCTGCCCGCCTTCTGGTGGAGGTTGTCGATGTTCTGGGTGATGACCGCCTCGACGAGGCCCATGTCTTCCAGCTCCGCCAGGGCTATGTGGCCCTGGTTGGGCCTGGCGGCATTGGCAAAACGGCGGTGGCGATTGTCGCGACTCACTGGCTGATCGACTCCTTGAACCTGGATCAGGTCGTTTGGGTGAATTTCGGAAATCTAGACGGCACACTTCACCCATTGACGTATGTCGCGGCGGCATTTGGCTTGAGTGAGCCTGAACTACGCCTCTACATCGCCAGACATCGCGTATTGCTCGTGCTTGACGAAGCGGACTCGCTGGTGGATCCTCCCCTGGGCTTGCTGGGTATCCAAACTCTGTATCCGGAATTGGAGGGCGTGCGTCTGTTGTTGACCTGTCGCTATCGCGATCCGGCGGGATGCGCCGTCATCAAACTTGGCGAGCTTTCGGCTCAAGAGGCGCGCGTCATGGTCAATTCCTTGCTCCCGGAGGCGTCCCAGATCGGTGATTCTCGCTGGCAGGTAATCTGGAACCAGGCAGGTGGCAACCCGCTTGCACTCCAGGTTGCGGCCTCACTGGTGCGCACCCTGCCTCGCGTCTCCTTGAGCAAAGTCCATCCTCTTGCCGGCCTGGCCGGGCAGCAAATGCTGTGGGAGACGCTCTACGAAAAGGCATGGACACGCCTTAAGCCAGCAGCCCAGACGATATGGCTGACGACCTGGCTCCTACCGACCGACGTCCTGCATCCTGAGATAATCCAATGGGTAAGTGGCTGTGATCTGCCCACATTTTCGGCGGGGGTCCAGGAGTTGGTCGGTCACTGCCTGCTGGATTATGCCGCCGAGAATGACACCTACTTCCTGCACAGTGTGGCGCGGGCTTTCCTGCATGCCCGGATTCGAGCTACACCTGAGTTAATGCCAACTATCCATAGCGCCGTCGAGCGTATCAGTGCCATTGTGATGGGGTCGGCCAACGGCCCTCAACTTGTTCGGCGTTTGCTGCAACTGGCAGATATGCTGAGCCTTGCGCTTGGAGAACAGGTGTGTCTTTTCGAGACAGTCTGGCCGGTGATTTGTCGGCGTGGTGACTGGACGATCTGGAAGCCAGTGGTCGAAAGGTTGATCGCCGAAAGTGATCAACATGATGCATGGGTCCGCCGGCTTTCTTTGAGGTTGGGAGTCATCTGCCGTTGGATGAGCCGTTTCGATGAAGCGGAACGTTATCTTCAGACGAGTCTAAATCCGTCAGCGCAGCCAGAAGATTCGGAAAATGACGATCGCGATTCGATACAGGCCCTCGTGGAGTTGGCCGTGTGTTATCGCAGTCAGGGCCGCCTGGCCGCCGCTTCCGAGACGCTCAGATTGGCCATCGAACGCGCTGAACGGCAGCATGATTCCATGCTCTGCGATCGTTGTCTGCTCGAAATGGCCCAGGTGGCACTGGACGAGCAAAGACCGGACCAGGTCTTTGTCTATCTAGAGTCCTGTACCTCGTCCGCCCGCACGAAGGCGCTAACCTCTGACGCGCATCTTTTGACGGGTGACTATGCAAAGGCGCTTGAGGCAGCACATCAGGCCCTAACCCTTTCCATGCCCGACCGTCCGAATCATGCACGAGCCAGGGCGCTGCTGGGCCGCTGTTTGTTGGCTTCCGGGCGTCTTGACGAAGCTGAAGACCACCTCGCGCTGTCGCTTGAATTGCTGGATCAGAATCAAGACACTGCTGGCTGGGCTCGGGCAGCCAGCGCGCTCGCCCGTGTCTACTATAGCCAGGGCAATCTTGATCGGGCTGTCAAGCTACTTGACGACGTGGTGATGATCCAGCAGTCGCTGCAAGATCGTATTGGTCTGTCGTCCACGCTTCAAATCTGGATCGAAGTACATGTTGCCTTGGCAAATCGGCTGCTTGCGGATGGCGAAGATGACAAGGCGGCTGCGCTGGTCGTCCGGGTGGAGCAGGTCGAAAATGAGTGGAAGAGCCTGGTCGAGTCCTGGAGACATTGATCTGGGCCTTCTTTCGGCTGAAGCTGGGGTTGATCCTCTTCGACCCAGTCGATACAATACGTGCGTGTCTGCCCCCGTAGCTCAGCGGATAGAGCGACGGCCTTCGGAGCCGTGCGTCGTGGGTTCGAATCCTACCGGGGGTATTTGTGTGTTTCTGCGAAGGGGCAATTATTCGACATGGACGGTTCAAAGCAGCGCGTTCTCTCTGGGGTACAGCCATCGGGCAACCTGACGATTGGCAACTATCTTGGCGCCTTAAGCCAATGGGTCCGCGAGCAGCATAACTACGAGAGTTTCTTCTGCGTTGTGGATATGCACGCCATCACCGTGCCCCAGGACCCCGGCCAGCTCAGGGCCAAAACACGCGAAGTTGCGGCGCTGTATATCGCCTGCGGCATTGATCCAGATGTGGCGACGATCTTTGTCCAGTCCCATGTGCCTGCCCATGCGGAGCTAGCCTGGATTCTGAATTGTGTCACGCCGATGGGCTGGCTCAGCCGCATGACTCAATTCAAAGACAAGGCCGCCAAGCAGCAGGCCGACAGCGTCTCAACCGGTCTCTTCGATTATCCTGTGTTGATGGCAGCCGATATCTTGCTCTACCAGGCGCATCAGGTTCCGGTTGGCGACGACCAGCGCCAGCATCTTGAGTTGACGCGAGATGTTGCACAACGGTTCAACACTCTGTATGGCGAAACGTTTGTGGTCCCCCAGGCCATGATTGGAACCACTGCGGCGCGCATCATGGGTCTGGATGATCCTACGAAGAAGATGAGCAAGAGCGAGACCGATTCGCAGCTTCACGCTGTCTATCTCCTCGACCCGCCGGCCCAGGCGCGAAAGAAGATCATGCGTGCCAAGACCGACTCTGGCTCGGAAATTCGTTTCAGCACCGATCCAGACCGGGCCGGCGTCAACAATCTGCTCCAGATCCATCAGGCTTTGTCCGGTCAGTCTCGGGAAGCCATCGAAGCGCATTTCGAAGGCAAAGGCTATGGAGCGCTGAAGTCTGAGGTTGCGGACCTCGTGGTCGCAGCGCTGGAGCCGATCCAGGCCCGGTACGCCGAGATCACCCGCGAAGCAGCCTATCTGGACTCAATTCTGGCGCGGGGCGCGGAGAAAGCGGCAGGCGTCGCGAATGCGACATTGGCTCGCGTCAAGCAGGGTGTTGGCTTTCTGCCAAAGTAAATGGGGAAAAGCGGCCCCTCGCCTGAGCAGGCTGCCGCCCCACCTGAGGTGATTTCATGTCGCAATTCCATTTGGCGTCAGTATTGCTATCGATAGCAATACTGACGTCGATTTTGTTCCTGCTGAATACCCTGCTCCAACACATCGGAAAGCCTGATGCCCGTCCTGGTTGGATCAGCGGCCTATTGTGTTTGTCTGCTGTTCTGTCGGGCACGGGGACCTTGCTCCTCTCCATTGGTGAAGATGCGCAGTTTGTTTTCGCTGCCATGATGCTGGTGGTTGGGATTGCCGAAGTTGCTCTAGGTGCAACAGTCTATCTACTCCTTGAGCGCCGGCGTGGATTGCTCGCCAGTCAGTCGTTTGGGCCCCTTTACCTGGTAATAGGCTTCTATGCGCTGGTGGCAGCCGTATTCATCCCCCTACTGCCTGGTCAGTTCCGGCAGGAGAGTGCTGCTCCTCTTGTGGAAGTGTCGCCAACTGCGATCTTGATTCCGACAATCGGGTCAAGTGCCTCACCGACCATCCAGCTCATGTCCACCTTAACCGCCGTTCCTTCCTCACCGACACAGCTTCCGACCACTACGGCAACGCCGCCCGCATCCCCGACACGGATTCGGTACAGCACACCAACGTCGATACCGACATCAGTTCCGGAGGTGGTCTGCGGCGCTCTGACGAATTTCAATGTCAACCTCCGCGCAACTCCCGCGCTGGATTCTGAGATTCTGGCTGTGATCCCCTACCAAACCGTCATTCAGATTGGCGGCAGAGCCGGGCAGACCAACTGGTGGCTGGCCGTTTATCAATCGCGCTGGGGTTGGGTCGTTTGGGATTACCTCATTTTGGACACGATGTGCGATCAAGCGCCGGTTGTCTCTCCCTGAACCAGGGCTGACTGCTCTGGCAGGGCTGTTGCAAAGTCGTGAAAAAGGTCTTTCTGCGGTAAGGTGTTTAGCG
>CAZHMJ010000350.1:0-4139 GCA_964533805.1 uncultured Anaerolineae bacterium
CCACCTGCCGGGCATCACGCTCACGCGCGGGAACATCTACGCGCTGCCGTTTCCGGATGACTATTTCGACAGCGTGATCCTCTCCGAGATTCTGGAGCACGTCGACGACGATGTGCGCGGTCTGGCGGAGGTGCGGCGCGTCCTCAAGCCGGGTGGGGTGGTGGCGATCACCGTGCCCAACGCGAACTACCCGTTCCTGTGGGACCCGATCAACAAGACGTTGGAGACGCTGTTCAATACCCACATCCAGCACGGGCCGCTGGCGGGCATCTGGGCCAACCACGTCCGGCTGTACGAGCGCGACCAGTTGCGCGAGGTGGTCGAGCAGGCGGGCCTGGTTATTGAACAGGAACGGGCCTTCACCCATTACAGTTTTCCATTCATTCACAATCTGGTCTATGGACTGGGCAAGCCGCTGCTGGAAAGCGGGGCGCTGCCCGACTTGCTGGCCAACGCGGCCGACCGGACGAAGTTCGACAGGAACTCCGGCAGCCTGCTCAATCCCATTAACCTGGGGCTGGCCGTGTTCAATGCCGTCGATCGCCTGAACCGGACCAACGAGCCGGAGGGCGTTTCGACCGTCAATTTGTGTGTCAAGGGGCGCAAGCCGGCTGCGGGCTGAACCCCGCAGGCGCGGAGGACGACCGACGTATGAGCGAATCACTGCCCGGTGAACGGGATCGCCAGCCCATCCAGGAGCCGCTGCCCGGCCAGATTCCGTCTGAACCTGATCCGGAAGACTCGGTGCCGGCCGATCTGGGGACAGGGGAGCTTCTGCCCGCGCCTCAGCCGGAAGAAGAACCCGCCGCGGAGCCAGCCCGGCCTGCGCTGGTCGATTTGACCCTGGCCGACGTGCTTGGGTTGGGGCTGCGCGCCCCGCTGGCGACCTGGAAGGCATTTTGGGACGCGCTGGATGCGCCAGTCGAAGAGACCGACCAGGCCGTCCCGATCCCAATGCCGGGCCTACGCCGGACACGTGAAGGCGCTGCCGGCGAGGCTGAAGCGGGGGCGTCCCATCCGGAGGGCCTGCGCGGCGCGCTGTTCCAGATGGACCGCCCTCGCGTGGCGTCATTCTTGCTGCTATTCCTGGGGCTGATCCTGGCCCTGCTTGGTTCCTCGATCCTGGTGAGCGGGACCAACCGGATGGAGGCGCGCGAGCTTAGCCTGGGCGCGCCCTGGCTCCTGCTGGGCGTTGCCCTGTGGCTGGCGGCCGCCAGCATCATCTATTGCGACGACGTGGTCGCGTGGTGGCAGCGGCGGCGCAAGCGCGCGGAGGTCGAGCCGGAGACCTCGTTTCCAGAGACTCTGTCTCCAGAGACTCTGTCTCCAGAGACTCTGTCTCCAGAGACGCCCACCTCTCAGGTGGAGATACCCGCAGTTGCCGAACTGGAGCCGGATGAAGCTGCGCCCGGGCGGCTGGCCCGGTTGTACGGGTGGGCGGAGGTTCACGCGCCCCGGCTGGGGCTGGCGGCGCTGGGTTTACTGCTCTGTTTGGCGGCGTATGCCTTCAACGGCGGCAATCTCTTCAACACCTTCGGGGTGTTTGTCTGGCTGGTGAGCATCGTGGTCTGGCTGGTGGTGCTGACCCCGCCGGACTTCGATCTGGTCGCCTGGGTCCAGGCCCGGCGGATG
The DNA here is from genome assembly GCA_964533805.1 of uncultured Anaerolineae bacterium. Taxonomy (GTDB): domain Bacteria; phylum Chloroflexota; class Anaerolineae; order Aggregatilineales; family Ch27; genus JARKOQ01. The sequence goes on from CAZHMJ010000350.1 coordinate 1,633, forward strand.
GCCTGGGCGGGTTTCTTCCGGAATGGAATCCGGCTGCATCTCTCCGGGACGGCGCTGGCGCTCATTCTGATTATGCTGGTGGCCGGGGTGTTCCGGTTCGCCCGGTTCGATGCGGTACCGCCGGAGATGACCAGCGACCACGTCGAGAAGCTGCTGGATGCCCAGCGCGTGCTGGATGGAACGACCCAGATATTTTTCCCGAACAATGGCGGGCGCGAGCCGGTGCAGATGTATCTGGTGGCCCTGTTCTCGCAGATCAGCGGGCTGGGCTTGACGTTTGCGACCCTCACGTGGGTCTCGGTGATCGAGGGCCTGATCACGATCCCGCTGCTGTGGTGGATGGGCCGTGAACTGATCGGCGAGCGCGAGCCGGAGTTGGGCAACACGGTCGGGCTGATTCTGGCGGCCCTGGTGGCGGTCAGCTACTGGCACGTGGCGCTTTCGCGGCTGGCGCTGCGGATTGTGCTCACCCCGCTGGTCATGACTCTCCTGATGGTCTATCTGGCGCGGGCCATGCGCCACAACCGGCGGAGTGATTTCCTCAAGACCGGGGTGGTGCTTGGCGTCGGCGTGTACTGCTACCAGGCCGTGCGCATGATGCCCGTGGTCGTCGCGCTGGGGATACTGCTGGCGATCATCTTCGTCGCGCGAAGTTGGGCCGACCGCCGCCGCTATCTGGTCAACTTCGCCGCTCTGGTGGTGATCGCGGTCGTGATTTTTGTGCCTCTCGGCCGCTTTATGCTGGACTATCCCAACCTTTTCTGGATGCGCACGGCGGGCCGCCTGTTTGGCGACGACGTGATCACCGAGACGGATGAGGTGACCGGCGAGCTTGTCCAGCGCGATGCGACCCTGGAAGACCGGCTGACTGCGTTCTCCGCCAACCTGCCGCTGCTCGGCAATAACGTGCGCAACGCGTTGCTGATGTTCAACTGGAAGGGCGACGTGGCCTGGATCAACGGCGCGCCCAATCGCCCGGCGATGGACTGGATCAGCGGATCACTGTTGGTGTTGGGCGTGGCGGCCTGGGGCGTGCGCCTGTTTCGCAGACGCGACGTTGTGGACTGGCTGATTCTGCCGGCGATCTTCATCATGCTGCTACCGTCGGCGCTCTCGATCGCCTTCCCAGTGGAAAATCCGAGCGCCACGCGCACGAGCGGCTCGCTGCCGCTGGCCTATTTCCTGGCGGCGTACGGGCTGGCTTTCTTCCTCCAGCGATTCGAGGCGCTTTTCCAGGTGCGCGCCGGTCGTCTGGTGAGCGTGGGGCTGTGCGGCTTGCTGGTTGGGGGTGCTTTCGTCGCCAACAGCCGGCTGTACTTCGGCGAGTACGTGGAACGCTATACGCTCGCGGCCCAGCCATATAACCTGACCGGGCGCGTGCTGCGTGGCTTTGCCGAAAGCAACGGCAGTTACGGGAACGCGTTCATGATTGCCTCCGCGTACTGGTTCGACCATCGAGCGATCGGTATCGAGGCCGGCCGGATCGATTGGCCGAACGGGCTGGTCGTGCTCAACGATCTGGCGCAGAAGATCGCCGACAACGCCGGGACCGAGTACGCGTTCGATCCCGATCGGGCGGTGCTGTTCTTCTACAGCAAGGCCGATACGGGTAGCCAGCAAACCCTCCTGAGCTGGTTCCCGGAGGCCAGTATCGTTCTCCAGCAGACGCCGGATGGCCTGAAAGACTTCTATACGTTGATCGCACCCCCGCCGGGCGCAGCCTGGGTGGATGATTTCCTGGCCGCCAATCTGGTCACGGTGGACTGAGGAGAAAGCCGTCCTGGGGTGTATATGTTCTCTGACCTGCAAAACACGTGTGAGCAAACCTATGGCCGACCAACGACCGCTTGAGGAATCCAACGCCCTGCCGGAGGAGCCGGTGGTGCTTGAGCCGGAGACTGTCCTGGAGCCGCCGCGTGTGGCTGCGCCGCCTCGGCGGGCTGTCCGCCGCCGGAGCGCGCCGCCGGATGGGCGGAGTGTCCTGGTCGGCGTCCTGCTCATCCTGATCCTCGTGGCAGGGGCGTATTTCCGCTTCATCGGCCAGAACTGGGACGATTACACCCACCTTCACCCAGACGAGCGATTCCTGACGGACGTGACCAGCCGGCTGGTGCCGGTGGCGGGCATTGGCGAATACTTCGATACGGCCACCAGCACGCTCAACCCGAACAACATGGGGTATGGCTTCTATGTGTATGGCACGCTCCCCCTGTTCGTGGTGAAAGCCACCTCTGGGATAGTGGCCCAGGTGACGGGGAATGGCGTTTGGGCTGGTTATAACGGCGTGCAACTGGTTGGACGCAGCGTATCCGCCGTGGCCGACCTGCTGACGATTCTGTTCATCTTCCTGATCGGCCGCCGGCTCTACACTCGCTGGGTCGGCCTGCTGGCTGCGGCGCTGTATGCCTTTGCCGTGTTGCCTATCCAACTCTCCCACTTCTGGACGATGGACGCGTTCACCAACCTGCCGGTTGTGATCGCTTTCTGGCTGGCTGTGCGGGTGCTGG
>CAZHMJ010000351.1:0-4115 GCA_964533805.1 uncultured Anaerolineae bacterium
GTAAACACCCTGAAAACAAACGGCCGCGCCCCGGAACAGGGCGCGGCCGTCCAGAGTCGAATCCAGGAGCGGATCAGGCGCGCAGGGTCGCGTTCAGCTTGTGCTGGCACGCCTTGACGATCTTGTCGCGTAGCTTGTTGATCTCGCCATCCGATAGCGTGCGATCCGGCGCGCGGAAGGTCAGCGCGTAGGCCAGGCTCTTGCTGCCCGCCGGGATCGGGTCGCCCCGGTAGACGTCGAACAGGCGCGCGCTTTCCAGCAGATCGCCGCCGGAGGCGAAGATCACGGCCTCGACCTCGGCCGCCGGAGTCTGCTCCGTGACCACCAGCGCGATATCCTGCAGCACGGCCGGCTGGGTCGGCACCGGGGTGATGCGATGCGCCCGGTCGACCGCCGCCAGAATCACGTCCAGGGCCAGCTCGGCCAGGATCACCGATTGCCCCTCCAGCCCGAACGCCTTCCCGACCTTGGGATGCAGCTCGCCCAGCAGCCCGGCCGGCTTGTTCCCGATCCGCAACTCGGCCACCCGGCCGGGGAAGTAGGTCGGATGCTCAGCCGGGGCATAGCTCACCTTACCGATGTGCAGTCCGTCCAGCAGGCCGTCCACCACGCCCTTCAGGTCGAAGTAATCCGCCCGCCCTTCGCGCGCGGGCAGGTCCCAGTGGGCAACGTCGCGCGGCCCGACCAGCAACAGCCCCAACCGGCGCGGCTCGCGGGGCAACAGCTCGCCTTCGACCGGCAGGTAGACGCTGCCCACCTCAAAGACGCGCACCCGGTCGGTATGGCGCAGGTTGGTGGCGGCCACGTCGAGCAGCCCGGCCAGCAGCGTCCGGCGCATGACGGTCTTGTCCTGCGTGATTGGATTGGCCAGGGCCACGTAGCGGCTGGCTTCGGCCGGCTGCGCGCCGGGGGGAATCAGCAGCGCCTCGTGTTCGGGCGTCGTCAGCCGGTAGTTGACCACCTCGCGCAGCCCGGCATAGACCAGCAGGTCGCGGACATGCTCTTCCTGGTCGAGGGCAGGCATGCTGCGCGCCGGCAGCAGGTCGTCGATGGTCGTGACCGCGATCCGGTCGTAGCCGTAGATGCGGGTGATCTCCTCGACCAGGTCGGCCTGGCCGATCACGCCCGCGCCGATGTCCATCCGGTGGTCGGGCGCGGTCACGTGCAGCGTGTCGCCCTCGACCTCGACCGTGAACTGGAGGCGGCGCAGGATGGCCGCCATCTCCTCGGCACTCAGGTCCATCCCGATCAGGCGGGCGGCGTCGGCAGCCCGCATCTCGACCACGGCCAGCGGCGGACGCAGCGGGTAGACATCGATGATGCCCTGGGCCACCGTGCCCCCACCCAGCAAACGCATCAGCTCCGCCGCGCGCAGCAGGCCGAATTCGGACTGGCTGGGATGCACGCCCCGGCTGAAGCGCGTCCCGGCCTCGGAGCTGATCTTGCGCGCCTGCATCGTGCGCCGGATGTTGATGAAGTTCCAGTTGGCCGCTTCCAGCAGGATGTTGCGGCTGTCCGGCTGGACTTCGCTTTCCAGGCCGCCCATGACGCCCGCCAGGCTCAGGCCCCCGGCTGTATCGGCCACCAGCAGGTTGAACGGGTCGAGCTTGTGGACGGAGTCATCCAGCAGAGTCAGCGACTCGCCCGCTTCCGGCAGGCGGGTGATGATCGTCGGCACCTTGGCGCCCGATTCGCGCGCCCGGCGCTGGAGGATGTCCCAATCGAAGGCGTGCAGGGGCTGGCCGGTTTCCAGCATGACGTAGTTGGTCACGTCCACGATGTTGTTGATCGGGCGCATCCCGGCCTTCTTGAGTCGCATCTGCATCCACTGCGGCGAGGGCTTGATCGTGACGTTCTCGATCAGGGCCAGGGTGAAGCGCGGGTTTAGCTCCGGCTCGCGGATGTCGATCGCCACCCGGCCCTCGATCGGCGCGCCGGTCATGACCACATCGGTCGGCGGGTAGCGCAGCGGCACGTCCAGCAGGGCGGCCACCTCGCGCGCCACGCCGACCACACTCCAGGCGCGGGCCAGGTTGGGCGTCAGTTCGATGTCGAGCAGCACGTCGCCCAGGACGTCCTGGATCGGCGCGCCGGGGGCGTGGTTCGCCACCAGTTCCGGTTCCAGCAGGATAATGCCTTCATGATCGTCGCTCAGGCCCAGCTCTTTCTCCGAGCAGACCATCGACTTATTGTAGATGCCGCGCACCTTGCGTCCCTTGAGGATCATGCGCTGCGGCGTCTCGCTGTGGCCGTCCCAGACTTCCGCGCCTTCCTTGGCGAAGACGGTCCACAGCGCCGGGTTGAGCGGCCCGGTCTCCTTGTACTCGAACAGGTTGGGCGCGCCGGTCACGCACTGTTCCAGTTCGCCCCCACCGTAATCGACCATCGCCAGCACCAGCCGGTCGGCGTCCGGATGGGCCTTGACCTCGACGATTTTGCCCAGCACCAGCTTCTCGCGATCCCAGACCAGGTGATCGGAGGGCGGCACGGTCAGGCCCGGCACGCGGGTCTGCGGCAGGCCGATGTATTTGATCTTCCCGACCTCCAGCCCGGCCAGGGTCAGGCGCTCGGCCAGCGCCTCCGGCGCGAGTGTGTCGGGGATGTCCACGTAATCCTTCAGCCAGCGAATTGAGATGAGCATGCTTTAGCCAGCTCCTATTTTCTCTAGAGTCTTCAGGCAGTGAGCGTCTAAGCGTCAAGCGGCCAAGCGCAAAACGTCTGTGCTGCCCTAGTTGTCGATACGGCCTGATCGCATCTGATCATCAAGGCTGCTGATCAAGCCCTGCAAGATGCTGCCAACTTCGCGGCGGGTCTCCTCAAGGCTTTGAGTCTGGGTCTGATCCAGATAACCCAGTCGGTGTGAAAGGTGGATGTAGTACTCCACCTCAGATAACGACCCACGCGCGATATGCAAAAAATGGTGAAAATCTTTGAGCGTTCGCCTGGCAGAACCTTCCGCGATATTGGCGGCAATACTGACCGCCGCACGTCGAAACTGAGACGTCAAGCCGTATTGCTCTGTAGACGGAAAGCAGACAGTCACCGCATACACCTGTACAACCAGTTCATCTGCCTTCTGCCAGACAGTCAGCTTCTTGAAATCACGCATCGACGTTTTTCGCTTAGACGCCTGCCGCTTAGACGCTTCCCATCCTCTTGTTGCTACAGCCCAAGAGTCCCAAAGATCACCGAGGCCACGACCAGCGCCAGCAGGGTGTTGAACACCGTCGCGCCCAGGTAGACTCCCAGCGGCCGCCAACCCATTTCCTTGAGCGCGCTCACCCGAAACTCCAGGCCGATGCACAGGAAGGCCAGAGTGAAGGCCCACTTGGAAGCCGTCTTGAGATCGGCCAGCAGCGCCGGGGTGAAGACGTCCAGCGACGCCAGGATCGACACGATCACGAACCCGATCACGAACTTCGGGAAGCGCTGCCAGATCACGGCCGCGCTCGGCCGCCCCTGGCGGTCGCCCTGCACGGATACCGCGAAGTACAAGGCCAGCGCGAAGGCCGCGAAGCCGATCAGCACGTTCTGGGACATCTTGACCACGGCCGCGACCTGCTGGGTCTGCTCGCCGTGGATCGTCCCCGCGCCGACCACCGCCGCGGTCGTGTCGATGTTACCGCCAAACCAGGCCCCGGCCACCGTGGGCGAAAGGCCCAGCGTGTTAGCCAGGACCGGCATCAGGACCATCAGCGGCAGCGCGGTCAGGATGACCAGCGTGGTGATGTAGGTCACTTCTTCCTTGCGGGCCTGGACGGCGCCCGCCGCCGCGATGGCCGCCGACACCCCGCAGATCGAGACCGCCGAGGCCATCACCGCCCGCAGGGTGTTGGATAGCTTGATCCGCCCGCCCAGCCACCACGTGAAGAAAAAGACCGAGGTGACCATGATCAGAGCCTGGATCAAGCCGCCCGCGCCGGTCGCCAGCAGGTCCTTGAAACTGATGCTGGCCCCCAGGATGACCAGACCGACCTTGAGGAACAACTCAGTGCGGATCGCCGGGCGGACGAAGTTATACGCTTTCGTCAGACGCAGCAGACCGTTGGCGATCAGACCGACCACGACCGCCGTCAGCGGGTCTTCGAGCGGGTTTTTGCTCACGCCCTGCGCCT
>CAZHMJ010000352.1:0-4089 GCA_964533805.1 uncultured Anaerolineae bacterium
CGCGCCGGGTGTGGGATAGCGCCGCTTTAGTCGAGGACACTTATGGAACGCTACCAGGACAGCAAGCTGTACCGTATTCGCCATTCCGCCGCGCACGTGATGGCCCAGGCCGTGCTGGAAAAATTCCCGGATGCCGGGATCGCCATCGGCCCGCCCATCGAGGATGGCTTTTACTATGACTTCGACCTGCCCCGTCCCCTGACGGCGGAGGACTTGCAGGCCATCGAGCAGCGGATGCGCGAGATCATCGCCGAAGGGCATGAATTCAAGCGCACCGAAGTCTCGGCGGACGTCGCCCGCCAGGTCTTCGCCGGGCAAAAGTACAAGCAGGAGTTGATCGACGGCCTGGAACAGGGCGGCCGCGACGAGTACGGCAACCCCGTGGAAGGCCCGGTCACGATCACGACCTACCGCCAGGATAAGTTCGAGGACCTGTGCCGCGGCCCGCACGTCAACAATACGCGCGAGATCAATCCGGACGCGATCAGCATCACCTTCCGCGAGCCGGCCGGGGCCTACTGGCGCGGCGACGAAAAGCGCGAGATGCTGACCCGCATCTACGGCACGGCCTGGGAGACGGCCGAGCAGTTGGAGGACTACCTCCACCTGCTGGAAGAAGCCAAAAAGCGCGATCACCGCTTGCTGGGCCAGAAACTCAACCTGTTCCTGATCGACCCGCTGGTCGGCAAGGGCCTGGTGCTGTGGAAGCCCAAGGGCGCGCTGGTGCGCGAGGCCCTGACGGACTTCATGCGCGAGGCGCAGCGCGAGGCGGGCTACTGGCCCGTCGTGACGCCCAACATCGGCAACATCGAGCTGTACAAGACGTCCGGGCACTACCCGTACTACAAGGACAGCCAGTTCCCGCCCGTGGAAGTGGACGAAGAGCAGTTCCTGATCAAGCCCATGAACTGCCCGCACCACTGCATGATCTACAAGAGCGAGATGCATTCCTACCGCGACCTGCCGCTGCGCCTGGCGGAGTTCGGCACGGTCTACCGCTACGAGAAGAGCGGCGAGCTGAGCGGCCTGACCCGCGTGCGCGGCTTCACGCAGGACGACGCCCACCTGTTCGTCACGCCGGAGCAGCTCCTGGAGGAGTTCATCGGCGTGGCCGACCTGATCAAGCGCGTCTTCGGGACGCTGGGCATGGCCGACTTCCGCGCCCGCGTCGGCAAGCGCGACCCCAACTCGGACAAGTACGTGGGCGATCCGGCCGTCTGGGAAGTGGCGACCCAGGCCATCATCGACGCCTGCCAGCGGATGGGCCTCAACTACACGGTGGAAGAGGGCGAGGCGGCCTTCTACGGCCCCAAGCTGGACTTCATCGTGCGCGACGTGCTCAAGCGCGAGTGGCAGCTCGGCACCGTCCAGGTGGACTACAACCTGCCGGAGCGCTTCCAGTTGGAATACATCGGGCAGGACGGCCAGCCGCACCGCCCGGTGATGATCCACCGCGCGCCGTTCGGCTCGCTGGAGCGCTTCATGGGCATCCTGATCGAGCATTTCGCGGGCGCGTTCCCGGCCTGGCTCTCCCCGGTCCAGGTCATGCTGATCCCGGTCGCCGACCGGCACGTGGCCTACGCCCAGGAGGTCGTGCGCAAGCTCAAGGCGCGCAACCTGCGGGCCGAGGTGGACGACTCCACCAACCGGATGGGCAACAAGATCCGGGTGGCCCAGGAGCAGAAGGTCCCGTACATGCTGGTCGTGGGCGACCGCGACATCGAGGCCGGGGCGGTCAGCGTCCGGCTGCGCACGGGCGAGGACCTGGGCGCGATGGCGGTCGACGCCTTCGTGGATTTGCTGGAAGGGCAGGTCAAGGCCCGCTCGCTGTCGCTCCTGCCGGACAAAGCCTAGCGCCGCCGCAGGATAGACTCAATAACGACGCCCTTCTCGCGCTGCGGGAAGGGCGTTTGATTCAAAAACAGTTTTCAGTTTTCAGTCAAGCAAGGCGTGCTCCTGACCGCCCATTGCCTTTACTGTCTACTGACCACTGTGAACTGTCGACTCATTCCGCCACCGGCGAAGCTGCCCGGCGTGCTCGTGGTCATGATCGCAGGTGTTGGCGGCCAGCAGATCGCGGATCGTCAGTTCGCCCAGCCAGGGGTAGACCCCCGGCGTGAAGAGTGTCCCCTCCGGCAGGGCCAGCACGCAGGCCTGGACCTGGGCAAACGAGGCGTGGAATTCTCCCCACACCACCGCCAGCGGGCGGGAGCGGGCCGCCTCGAACACCCGGGCGGTGATCGCGTCCAGCACATCGTCGGGCAGGCCGTAAGGCGTCTCGGCCGGAGCCTCGCCGCGCGCGGCGCGGGCCAGCACGTCCAGGATGTGCTGCTGCCAGAAGGTCAGGTGAGCCAGTAGCCCCTTGACCGACCAGGCGCCCAGCGTCTCCGGGCGCTCCAGTTCCTCCGGGGTCAGCCCCGCCAGGGAGCGCAGCAGGAAGTCGCGCTCCATCCGAATCTGATCCAGCAGGCGCAGTTTGTCCTGATTGGGGTTGAACATGCGAACCTCCTCAAAAGCAGTTTACAGTCGTCAGTAATCAGTTGTCAGTCAAGGCAAAACGCCATCTCGCCCCTTTGCTTGACTGTCTACTGTCGACTGTGAACTGTCTACTCCTTCAACAACCCTTCCTGGCGCAGGAAATCGCACACTGCCTCCTGCCAGGGGCGCAGGGTGATGCCCAGCAGGGCGGCGGCCTGGTTGCGCAGCACGGCGCGCGGCGGCACGGTCGAGGGGCGCGGATACTGGGCCAGGACGATCGGCTCGACCGGAGTGGACTCGAACCCGGCCCGGTCCAGCACGAAGCGGGCCAGGGCGTGGCGCGTGACCTGCCCTTCGTTGACCAGGTGGTATGTCCCGAAATGTCCGGTCTCCATCAGCCGGATCAGGGCCGGGGCCAGGTCGTCGTTGGTGGTCGGGGCGGCGATCTCGTCGATCACCACGCGCAGCGGCTGGCGATCGCGGGCGCGGGCCAGCACCGTCTGCACGAAATTCTTGCCGCCATGCGCAATCAGCCACGACAGGCGCACGATCTGGTGGCGGGGCAGCAGCTCGCGCACGATCTGCTCGGCGGCCCATTTGCTGGCCCCGTAGGGGTTGATCGGATTAGGCGCGTCATATTCCAGGTACGGGGTCGTCTTGGACCCGTCGAAGACCTCGTTGGTGCTGATGTGGGTCAGGGGGATTCCCAACCGCTGGCAGGCCAGGGCCACATGCTTGGTCCCGTAGGCGTTGATCCGCATGGCCCGCTCCGGGTCGCGGGCGCAGCCGTCGACGTCCGTCCAGGCGGCGGTGTGGATCACCCAGTCCGGGCCCAGGTCGACCAGGCGCGCCACCGCGCTGGGGTCGGACAGGTCCAGTTCCGGCAGGTCGACGCCGGTCACAGTATGGGCCGGGGCCAGCAACTCGGCCAGCTTGCCGCCCAGCCGCCCCCGGCTGCCGGTGATCAGGATGTGCATACGGTCTCCTCGAAAAAAGCAGCGGTCAGCCATCAGCCATTCGTGGTCAGTCAAAACGGAAGGCGCGCGCCGCCTGCCGTTCGGGGGGAAGTATACCCGATCTGGCCGGGAAGGCGGGGAACAGACAGGGGATTGTGAATTCCGCATAAAGACGATCCGGCGCTCGTTTTCCCCCCTATACTGAGGAAGGATACGCACCTATCCGTGTCCAGTGACCTCTCTCCGTTTTTTCATGGGAGCTGGTCATGCCGCTGGCAGCGTCCAGGCGGCCAGCGGCGAAGCGAAAACCGAGCGCGAATCACACGACCGGTCCTGGTCGCCAGACGGCACACGAGGGAGATGAAAATCAGGCCCGCTGACGACGCGACCCCGCCTTTCTTGCCTTTGGCTGACCGCTGACTGCTTGTAGCCCCGATCGCGACCGGCCGGATGACCGGACTGGTCATCATCCCCAAAACGGTATCTGAGTACTGACCGCTGTTTTCCAAGGAGACTCATCCACATGAACACCAAACGTTGGCTTGCGGGGTTGTTGGTCGTTGTCGCATTGCTGGCGGCAGCCGGAATGGTCCTGGCCGCGACCACGTTGTCTTACTCTGGGCCGCTGGTTGGGGAGACTCATCCCTGGGACGAC
>CAZHMJ010000353.1:0-4065 GCA_964533805.1 uncultured Anaerolineae bacterium
AGGCGACGGCGGCGGGCCGCCGCCGGTTTGGCTTTAACCTCGGCGACGGGTTCGGCCGCGGGTTGGGCGGCTGGCTCTTCGGCGGGTTTTGCCTTGCTTTTGCGGGGTTTGGCCTTGCTCTTGGGCAGGCTGGCCGGCGCTTCCGCCACCACCGGCTCGATGGCCGCCGCGAGGCTCGCGGGCTGAACCATCATCGTGGGCATTTCGACTTCGGCGTTGACGTACGCCGCTTCCAGCGCCCGGTAGAACTCATCGGCGGTCTGGTAGCGATCGCCCGGCTCTTTGGCCAGCGCCCGCAGCAGGACCGTCTCAACCTGGGCGGGGATTGCCGGGTTGAAGCTACGGGGGCTGGGGGGCTGGCTGGTGATGTGGCTCAGGGCGATGCTCATCGGGGATTCGTCCTCGAACGGGACGCGCCCGGTGAGCATTTCGTAGACCACGACTCCCAGCGAGTAGATATCGCTCTGGGGGACGGCTTGCTGGGAAGAGACGGCCTGTTCCGGGGCGATGTAGCGCGGGGTGCCGAAGGCGGTGCCGCGCGTATTGTGGCCGCCCAGTTCCATCGCCAGGCCGAAATCGGTCAGGATGGCCCGGTTGTTGGCGTTGCGGTCGTACAGGATGTTGGACGGTTTGATGTCGCGGTGGATGATGCTGCGGGCGTGGGCGTAATCCAGCGCCGAGCACACGTCCCCCACCGTTTTGAGGATGCGCTCCACCGGCAGAAAATCGCCCGTCCGGCGCAGGTCGCGCAGGACCTGGGCCAGGGTTTGGCCGTCCACCAGCTTCATGGCGATGAAAAACTGGCTGTCCGATTCGCCGAACTGGTAGACCGTGACGATGTTGGGGTGCTCGAACCGGGCGATTGCCCTGGCTTCGAGCTTGAAGCGCTCGATGATCCGCTCGTCCTCGGCATCGTCGGGGATATGGAGCACCTTGACGGCGGCGAGCCGGCCCAGGTTCTCATCCAGGCCGCGATAGACCCGCGCCATGCCGCCACGGCCCAGCAATTCCTGGATGGTGTAATCGCCCAGGCGAGTGCCAATCAGAGGATCTTTTTCGGTCTTGGCGATCATAGTAGCACGATGTGCGGGTACGGCCCCGACCTGGGGCAGCCGCGCGGCGCTCCAGGTTACTGGTTCATCACACCCATCTGCTGCGCTTCTTCATACGACAGGCGATTCCCCCCGCCCGTATCCGCGGCGATTTCCGCCAGCTTGTCGGGGTCAAAGAGGTCATCCACTTTGGACATATCCAGGTTTTTCAGTCCGGCCAGCATGCCTTCCAGATCGGCATCGTCGGGCAGCGGTTCCAGAACAGGTTCGGGCGTTGGCTCAGGCTGTTTGGCGGCGGGGGGCGGCGGCGCGACGGGCAGGCCGGCGGGCCGGGTGGGCAGGGTGGGCCTTTCCGACGCGGGTATCGACGATTCTGCCGGTGCCTGGGGACGTCGCTCGGCGGTGGGGCGTGGCTTGGGCTTGGCGGCCGGGGCGGGCGCGGTGAATTCGAACGCGGGGCGGCCGATCAGATCGACGATTTCCTGGGCGCTGCGCCGGCCATAGGTCGTGGCGACGCCGAAGTTGCGCGCGCCGGTCGTGCCCTCGAAGACCATGCACAGGAAGTGGTGCAGGCCGATGGTCAGCACGAAGATGTCGAATTCGTCGCCGTCATAGTAGTGGATGGCCTGTGGGCGTTTGCCGCCCACTACCGGGCCGATGGTCAGCATGTGGCCGAACATGGGCACCAGGGTCTTGGCCAGGTGTTCGCGGTCGACATACCCCACCGCGCCGATCTCCTGGAGGACGGCTCCGGAGCGATCCATCAGGATGATCGCCATGGCGCCGACATTGGTCAGCAGATTGTGCATGATGTCGCTGGTCGCGCCGACGTTGACAGCCGGCACCGGGCCGAGATCCGGGAGCGCCGTGGCCACGGGAGTCGCGTTCATCTCGGAAGGCTCCTGGCCGTCCATGACGGCATGCAGAACCCGCACGAAACGGTCGCCATCCGCCGGGCGGACCAGGTGGTAAACGGGCGCGCCGACCGGGATTTCCGAGTCGTCCTCCGGGTCGTCCGCGCCAGCCAGGATGATCACGGGCAGGTTCGGGGCGAATTTGTTGGCCTGGGAAGCCAGTTCGAAGCCGCGCATGTCTTCCAGCACGGCCGCGCTCACCAGCAGGTCCATCCCCCCGCGTTGGATTTCCAGCAGGGCATCCACCCCGCTGCGGGCTTCGATGATGATACCGGGACGTTCCAGCAGATCCAGGGCGGCCCGGATGATCTGGGCGGTGAGGGCTGCGCTATCCGCTACGAGTATTCGCTGTGCCGTCATATCGTTTCCTACCTGCCGTGAACCGGTCTTAAACCTTGATTATACTGCATTATACTGCACTGGATGAACTCATACGATACAGCCCGAAAGCGCCCCCAATCCCTCCAGTCCGCCGGTAAGTGGCGGAGCTGGTCGGCCACCTGGCCGAGCTGGGTCGAGGGGATCCACCGGAAAGCGTCGATTTCCCCGTTGGTCGGCGCCGGCTCGAATTCCGGCCCGACTTCCGCCAGAAACACATACGAGACATAGGGCGCGCTGCCAGCCTCGGCCAGGTGCAGGTCGTAGTCGACCACGCCCAGTAGCAGGGCGTCATCCACCGGGCGGCCAGTTTCCTCCTGAATCTCGCGCAAAGCCGAGGCCCGGGGCTGTTCGCCGGGTTCGACCCCGCCAGTGGGCAGACGGTAGGTGCCGGACGGGTAGGCTGTTTTGTTGACCAGCAGCAGTTCATCCGGGCGGTGAATGACCATGATTACTTCGGCGGTTCGCCCCCGGCCCTGCCCGAACTTACCGGTGTGGACCGGCTCAACCTCGACCGTGACCGTCTGAACGGGCACGTTTGGCGCGAAAAGCGACAGTGAGCGGAGTGCATTCACATCGTACATCTGGCCCATCGACTATCCCTGACCTGGCTGCTAAAATTAAGAAGTGTTTATGGGGATGATTGTTCCCATATGTTACGCTAACGGATAATCCTATTGTAGCGCAATAGGAGAAGGGTATACAACTGCCGTTTTTTGGGCAGGCAAACGGCATGGTCAGCGCAGTCCTAACGGCGGCTGGGCATATTGGACAGCGGAATGACTTTGTCGATACAATAAGGGACTAAGTGTTTGGTAGGGTCGCTATTGAATCGGATTATTGGGCAAGGCGGAAAAAGACCGGACGATGGCCGAAAAGAATGTGCTCATTGTAGACGACGACGAGGGAATCGTGCGGCTGGTCACCACCATGATCGGGCGTGAGGGCTACAAATCGGTGGCTGCCTATAATGGAGAGGAAGCGCTGGCGCTTTACGAGACGCTCCATCCCGATCTGATCCTGCTCGACCTGGCGATGCCGATTATGAATGGCCTGGATGTGATCGATGCAATTCGCCAGCGCGAGCAGGGCGGTCTGCGTACTCCGATCGTGCTGCTGACCGCGCACGGTCACAGTTACTTCACCGGGGAACGCCCCCGGGCCGATGTCGACGGCTATATCACCAAGCCGGTCACCCTGCTGAAGCTCCGCCAGGAAGTCCTGCCCCTCCTCAAGTTCTGATCGCCCCCGCGCCGGCTTACGCCAGTGGCAGCGCCAGGCCGAAGGTGCTGCCCTTGCCCGGCTTGCTGCTGAAGTACACCCTTCCCCCATGCGCTTCCGCCACCGATTTGACCATCGCCAGGCCCAGGCCTGAGCCGCGCCGGGGATGCGTGGACGAAAAGGCCCGGTAGAAGCGGTCAAACAGACGCTCCTGAGCGTCCAGCGGGATGCCCGGCCCGTTGTCTTCCACTTCGATCAGAAGCTCATGCTCCTGGACGCGCGCCCGCAGCTTGATCTGGCCGCCCTGCTGGGTGTACTTGTTGGCATTGGTCATGTAGTTGGTCACGGCGCGCTGGAACCAGTCCACGGACAGGTTGACCTCCGGCAGGCGCGCCGGGATTTCCAGCACGCAGGTCTGTTGCTCGGCGGCGAAGAGCGGCCCCATTTCGCGGTAGACGCTCACTAGGATCGGGCGCGGATCGACACACTGCATCTCGAAA
>CAZHMJ010000354.1:0-4041 GCA_964533805.1 uncultured Anaerolineae bacterium
GGCGCCCAGACGGCGAAATGCACGCCTTTGATCCCATCAAGCTCCGCCAGGTGCGCGCCCAGTTTGTCGTAAATCTGCCAGTGGCGGCCTTCTCCAAACAGGTACAGGTCGAAGTCGGTGAGCAGCGGCCGGTAGATGTATGGGTCATGGGTCGTGATGGTCCGGCCGTCATGGGTGGCGATCTCGAAGTGGTAGCGCAGGCTGTCGCGCCGGGCTTCCAGCACGGCCTCGAAGAATCCCTCCTCGTGCAGCCGGTACATCGCGGTTCGCTCGTCAGAATCCTCGCGGATCACCGCGATCTCTGCTGCGCCCGGCTGAAAGGCCCGGATCGAGACGGTGTTGTCGTCGATCTGGTGCGGGCCAAGCAGGTCGAACGGCGCGCCGTGATCGCCGGACAGCAGCGTGCGGATGGCGTCAGGATGGATTTCAGCCGTCATAGGAAAAGGGGCTCCGGCCACAAAAAGTTGGTTTTGGGTTGGTTCTGGCCCGTATTATAGCGTGGACTACTCAGGCCGCGATACCGGCCGTGCCAGAGGCCATTGTGGGGGGCGATCATATTGGCCGCTGTGGTTTGCGCTTGCGCGGCTGGCGCAAAGTGCTGCCGCGTTGGATAGCGGAATCGCCGAACCGGTCGCGCAGGGAATCCAGGGTGGCTTGCAGGCGGCGCTGTTCGGCCAGGACGCCGGTATCTTCCCAGAGGCCAAGCTGGCGGCGCGGCGCCTCGAAGCCGCTGACACCGACGCCCAACAGCCGGACGGGCCTCCCCGCAGGCCAGTGCTGGTCGAACAGGCGGAGGGCGGCGGCGTAGATTTCATCGTCCTGGTCGGTGGGGTGGTCGAGCGTGGCCTGGCGGGTCAGGGTGGTGAAGTCCTCCCAGCGCAGCTTGATGTGCACGGTCCTACCGGCCAGTTCGGACTGGCGCAGGCGGCGGCCGACGCCGTCCGCCTGGGAGCGCAGGGTGCGGTGCAGGACCTGGGCATCGCTCACGTCGCGCGTGAAGGTGATCTCCTGGCTGATCGACTTGATCTCGTGGCTGACTTCGACCGGACGGTCGTCCAGCCCGCGCGCGTGGAGGGCGATCGCTTCCCCGTGCTTGCCAAAGCGCCGGGCCAGGTCGTCCTGCGGCCAGCGGGCGATATCCCCGATTGTGTGCATGCCCAGCGCTTCCAGGTGCTCCGCCGTGCGCGGGCCGACGCCCCACAGTTGGGTGATGGGCAGCGGGGCGAGGAAAGTGGCTTCCTGGCCGGGCGGCACGATCTGGATCGCGTTGGGGGGATGGCCACCGCGCGCCGCGCCCTTGCCGATGTTGTTGGCGATTTTGGCGAGCAGCTTGTTGGTCGCCACGCCGAGCGAGCAGGGCAGGTTAAGCTCCGTGTTGATCGCAGCCTGGAGGCGGCGGGCAATCGCGCCGGGGTCCTCCGCCAGCAGGGTCACATCCAGGAACGCCTCGTCGATCGAGATTTGCTCGACGGTGGGAGTCAGGTTGTTGAGGATGTCCATCACCTTGTCGGACATCTCACGGTAGGCCGGGAAGGTATGGGGGACGATGATCAACTCCGGGCAGAGCCGGACGGCCTTGGACATCGGCATGGCCGAGTGCACCCCGAACTGGCGGGCCGGGTACGAACACGAGGCGACCACGCCGCGCTCCTCCGGCCGCCCGCCGACGGCAAAGGGCTTGCCGTCCAGCGCGGGGTTGAGCTGGATCTCCACCGCGCAGAAGAAGGCGTCCAGATCGAGGTGCAGGATTTTACGGGTCATAGTACCTTCAGTGTACATCCAATCGGGCGGTTAGAACAAGCGTGCGGGGGGGGGCGGGATGAGAACGATCCGGTGGGGCATGATCGGCGCGGGGGACGTGACCGAGGTCAAGAGCGGCCCAGCTTTGCAGCGGGCGGAGCACTCGGCGCTGGTCGCCGTGATGCGGCGCACGGCGGCCAAGGCCGAGGACTACGCCCGGCGGCACGGCGTGCCGCGCTGGTACACCGATGGCGAGGCGCTGATCCACGACCCAGAAGTGGACGCGGTGTACATCGCCACGCCGCCCGGCGCGCATCTGGAGTATGTCCTGGCGGTGGCGCGGGCCGGCAAGCCGGTCTATGTCGAAAAACCGATGGGCCGCACGGCTGCCGAGTGCGAGACGATGATCGCGGCCTGCCGGACGGCGGATGTGCCGCTGTTCGTGGCCTACTACCGGCGCGCATTGCCGCGCTTCCTCAAGGTCAAGGCCCTGCTGGACGGTGGGGCGATCGGCGAGCCGCGCTGCGTGAGTCTCGAACTGCGCCGCCAGCCGCCGGCCGATCTCGATCCGGCCGACCTGCCCTGGCGCTTTGTTCCGGCCATCGCGGGCGGCGGGTTGCTGCTGGATGTCGGCTCGCACATGCTCGATCTGCTCGACTTCCTGCTGGGCCCGATCACCACCACACGCGGGACGGCGGGCAACCAGGCCGGGCTGTATCCGGCGGAGGATATGGTCAGCGGCCAGTTCGAGTTCGAGTCGGGCGTGCATGGTACAGGACAGTGGTGTTTCGCGAGCTATGACCGCCAGGATCGGATCGAGATCGTGGGATCGCGCGGCAGGCTGGTTTTTGCCTGTTTTGAGAACGAGTCGATCATCCTCCACACGGATTCGGGTGAGGAGACTTTCGATATTCCGAACCCACCGCATATCCAGCAGCCCTTGATCCAGACGATTGTCCTGGCCTTGAACGGTGCCGGCCAGTGCCCCAGCACCGGGGAGACGGCCGTCCGGACAACCCGCGTCATGGACGCGCTGCTGGCGGACTACCGGTCAGACCACGGCCAGCCATGAAAGATAGCAAGGCCCGCCAGTTCGGGATGGGCGGGCCTCGTGATGCGCTAGTTGAGGCTGGCTTGGTGGCCGTTGGCGCCAGGGGGCGGAGGCTGGACGGGCTGGACCTCGCCGCCATTGCCGCTCCCGGAGAGGTCGCCATGCCACAACCGCCGCATCTCCTCGCAGGTCGCCAGCAGGTCGTCCAGCTTGCCTTCGGCTTCGATCCGGCCGTTCTTGAGCACGATGATGTGATCGGCCCGGCGGAGGGCGACTTTGCGGTGGGAGACGGCCAGGCAGGTTGTGCCGGGCTGCTCGAAGACCCGTTCCCAAAGCAGACGCTCCGTTTCGACATCCAGCGCGCTGGATAGGTCGTCGAAGACCAGCAGCTCCGGACGGCGGACGAACATCCGCGCTGCCGCCGTGCGTTGCATCTGCCCGCCGGAGAGCTTGACGCCCTTTGGCCCGACCAGGGAGTCGAGTCCCTGGTCCAGTTCGGCCAGGTCGCGATCCATCACCGCCAGCGCGATCGCTTCCAGGATCGTGTCGTCGCCGGCCGGGTAGCCCATCAGGATGTTGTTGCGCAGGGTGTCGCTGAACAGGCGCGGCACCTGAGCCGTGTAGGCGCTGCGCGGGGGGATGAAGAACTCACCGGCGTTGTCCACCGGCAGGCCGTTCCAGGCGATCGTGCCCGCATCCCTGGGCAGGAGGCCCAGCAGCACGCGCAGCAGCGTCGTTTTGCCGGAGCCAATCCGGCCGGTGATGACGGTGAACGTGCCGCGCTCGATGCGCAGGCCGATGTCCTCGATTCCGGCGCGTGTGCCCACGAAGTGGTAAGCCAATCCTTCTGCCGTGAGTACCTGGAGCGGGTCGATCTCATCCCGGCTGGCGTAGTGTACTTCTGGCAGGCTGCCATCCAGATAGATCGGGCTGAACTCGCCCAGCGCGCCAGCGGGCGCGTTCTCCATCAGGCGCTCCATGCGTTCAACGGAGACGCCGATCTGGCGGTAGCGGGCGACGAGCAGGCCGGTGAAGGCGGTCAGCTCGCTGACGAAATCCAGGTAGTACACGAACAGCGCGAAGTCGCCGACGGTGAAGGTGCCTTCCTGCATGGCCTGTCCGGCCAGCAACAGGATCACGCCGGTGCCGAGGTTGACCGCGTTGACGAAGACGGAGTGCAGGATTTCGTTGAACAGGCGGTCTTTGACGGACACGCTGCGCCGTTCGTCGTTCAGCTCCCGGAAGTGGTT
>CAZHMJ010000355.1:0-1307 GCA_964533805.1 uncultured Anaerolineae bacterium
CTGCTCCTGCTGGCCGCGCCGACCGCGATGGATTACTACCCGTACATCGGCTTCAACAAGGTCGAAAACGCCTGGATGCTGCCGCGCAAGCGCTAGCGCGCTGCGCGAATTTTGAATTCTTAATGTTGAATTTTGAATTAGGGCCGTTTGCCAATGCAGCGTAGCATTGCCAGCCGGTTCCTAATTCAAAATTAAGAATTGAGAATTCAAAATTCGCCGTTTACGCCACGCGTAAATGGCGCAGCGGCGCGGCGAGGCGGTGCAGGTCGGCGGGCAGGTCGGGCGGGTAGAGCCAGTCCGCCCCGGCCCCGATCGCGGCGTCGGCCTGCTGGTAGAGCCACGTCGCCCAGCGCAGGCAGAGCGCCTGCACATCCTCCGGCGGCGCGTAGACTTCGATGGCCGTCCCCAGGGCGTGCGACGCGGCGGCCGTGCCGCGCACGCCGCGCACCACGCTGAGCGTGTCCGCGTCCGGGTCGACCCCGACCACATGGGCGTATTCCTCCCCCAGCCGGATCAACTGGCCCACCTGGAAGCGCGGGGTCAGGCCCAGCCCGTCCGCGCCGGCGGCGTCCGCCACACTCAGCAGGGCGTCATCCGCGTCGATCGTGGCCTGGAGCGTGTCGCCGCTGGAGCGCCAGGCCGCAGCCCAGGCGTCGTGCCAGCCCCACACCCCGCGCACGGCGATGGCCTGGTCGAGCGGGTAGCCATTCACGAAGGCCACCGTCTGCGGGTCCACCAGCAGGGCGCTGTACGGGCCATCCCCGCTCGGGGCCAGCGTGACGTCCGCCGGGTCGATCGTACGCCCGTCGCCGTTGGTCAGGCCGAGCAGGGCCAGCAGGTCGATATCCAGGCGCAGGCAGCCGGCGGCCTGCCAGCGATAGCGCCGGGTCTGGATCACCGGGGCGAAGCGCCGCGCGGTGTAGCGGTCGATCTGGGCCGTGGCCTGGCGCAGCGCGCCCAACAGCCGCGCGTCGCGAGCCGTATCGGCGGCCAGATTCAGCCGGTCGCGGAGCTGGTTCAGGGTGGCGTAGACGATCATGGATTCCCTCCGGAAATAGCGGTCAGCAATCAGCTTTCAGCGGTCAGCACCTCACCCCAAGTCACCCTGCGGGTGACGTTTCCCCTCTCCACATTGTGGAGAGGGGACAGACCGAGCGCAGCGAGGTCAGGGGTGAGGTCGCCCGGGAGGCATGCGATCCATCCCGACGGTTTTTAGCTGCTCGCTGATGGCTGAACGCTGACCGCTTCTTTACACCGTCACGTTGTACAGCACGCTCGCCACGTCGTCGTCCAGGCGGGCCAGGGCC
>CAZHMJ010000355.1:1317-4039 GCA_964533805.1 uncultured Anaerolineae bacterium
TACACTCTTTCCCTACACGACGCTCTTCCGATCTGCCGGACGGTGGCCGTCATCTGGTAGGCGTCGTAGTAGGGCAGGTAATCCACCGAGGCCGCGATCCGGCGGCGGTAGCCGACGATCCAGCCGGGCCGGTAGACACACAGCGCCTGGCCCTTGGTGTTGCCGGTCGCGTTGGCCTTGCCGTCGGCCTGGGTGAGCGGCATCGCGGCCGAAACCAGCACCGGCGCGCCGTCCACGTAACCGATCTGCCCGGTCAGGGCGGTCGCCAGCGCCCCGGCCTTGTCCATCGTCAGGAACTGCTCCAGGCCGAGCAGCTTGGCGTAGCTGCCGCCGTCGACGATCCAGGCCAGGTTGGCCGGGTTGACGCTGTACCGGTGGGCCATCGTGAAGCGCACCTGGCGCAGCAGATCGAGCGAGGGAGCCGCCGCCGCGCTGACCGCGTTGCCGGTCGCCGTGACCAGGGCCAGCTTGCGCAGGCCGTCGAAGGCCAGGTAGGGGCTGTTGGCGGGCGGGGTGGAATCGTCCAGGTTGATGTTGCCCGTCGCGCCGGTTTCGACGTCGCCGTTGAGCAGCACGCTGTCGATGGCCGCCGCCAGGGCGCGCATGGCCTGCTCGCGGTACATGCTCAGCACCGGCACGAGCGAGTCCTCGGCCAGCTCCGCGCTGAAGCCAACCCGCAGGGCCAGCTTCTTGGCGGCCAGCGTCACCTTGCCGGAGCCGATCTTGCTATCGGGGATGGCGCTGCCGCTGGCGGCCAGGGTCAGGTCGGCCTCGTCGGCCGTCTCCGGGACGTAGTACACGCTCGGATCGGCCCCCTCGATCGGCAGCTCGTAGGGGTTGGAGGGCATCTCGATCGCCCGGAAGAGGGGCAGGATCACGTTCTCCAACCGGGCCTGCTTCCACAGCTCGGCGCTCCACAGGTCGGGCACCCATTCGTCGCCGTAGCCGGCCTGGGTGGAGTGGCTCAGCTCGTCGGACTTGAGGGCGCTCAGCCCGGCCCGGCTGACCTTGTGGGCCAGGGCGTTGGCGTAGTGCTCGCTGACGCCCCGGAAGCCCTTGGCCGCGCGCAGCAGGACGTAGCCGTGGGCCAGGTCCAGGGCGCTGAGGCCATCGAACGGGCTGCCGACGCTGAGACGTGCGGCTTTGGTCGCCTCGGCGGGATCGGCGGTGGGCAGGCGCTTGATCGGCGCGGCGGGCGTCGCCTCGCGCTCGTCGAGCACGGTGTGGATCGTGGCGATCAGGTCTTCACGGTTCATCGGGTCATTTCCTCCCGGTTGATGTGCGATCAGGGTAGGCGCGGATGCGGCATCCCGTGTCCGCGCGAAATGGTCTTCTCTGGCCTCGTCGCTGCCGAGGCAGCGCGGTCTCCCGGCCTCTGGCCTCTCGCCTTGCAAGAAGCGGCCCACATCCAACCCCAGCGCCTCGTACGCGCTCTTGATGGCGTGAACGGACGTGCGGCGCGGCTCGGCCGGGGTCGGGGTCAGGCTCCCCTCGACGATGGGCCAGCGTTTGATCCGCCCATCGGGAGCGACCTCGACCAGGTGCGGCAGGCTGCCGGAGCTCCAGGCCAGCACGCCGCGCTCGACCAAGGCGCGCACGGCCTGGACGTAGCGCTGGCGCAGGTCGAGCTGGGCCTCGGCCCACAGCCCGACCGCGTCGGCGCGCAGGGTGTCGATGACGCCGACCAGCGCGGCCTTGAGCGCGCCATCCAGCCCGTGGTGATACAGCACCGGGCGGCGCGTGTACCAGTCCAGCCCCAGCTCGGTCTGGGGCGTGAAGTACTCGCCGTGCAGGTCGGGGTGATCGGAATCGCCCCACACGACCAGGTAGCCGCCGATGCGGTCCGTGCCCAGCGATTTGACGGCGGTGTGGTGCATGTTCGCCTCCTGTGCGGCCGTCGTTGATGTGTTCAATTTAGCACGGATGTTCTAAGGGGTGGGCCAAAAATGTCGCCGGTTTGTACTCGTTCCGGCGACGGATGTGGCTTTGGCGGCCCAGCAATGTCGGAATTGGTGGTCGTTATGTATTTAGTGCGGAAATTGAAACCAAACCGTACTGCGCTCGGTAGGAGCGACCTGCAGGTCGCTCTTTGCCATATTATGGCTAAAGATCATGAATCTGCCACTACCGTCGTTGATGACAGACAATCATCAACAGACTCTCATTAAAACGGCCCACGAGCATTCGCAAAAATGCCTAGCAGAAAAAAGGATATGACACAAACGAAAATAGGTGCCACCAGATTCATCACAAGTAAGACCCAAAGACATCCAACCCCTGGCAAACTTCGGCGGGCTAGATTTTCCATTCGATTAGCCTCGATAAGGTATAAGATATTGGCAATCAAGCCTGGCACCCACATCAGCCAATAGAGAAATAATGTGAGGATTGCTGCTCCTGTATAGCTTTTGGAGCGAGCGATTGCCTTGTCAAGTTCCAAGCGTTGAGGGGGGGATATCATAGTTAGTTCTCAGATTAATAAACACTGTATTTCAGTATAATCATCTTGTATAACTTATCTAAAGTGATGATTGTCATATACGTTGATAGATTATTTGTTGGATTCCTATGTATGGTAATTGCACCCGATAAATCGGGGACCACACTAATCCGCAAATCCTGGTTGGACACAGTCGCGTCGGAATTGCAATTCCGACGCTACGCTGGAGTTTGGCTTTTTGAGCAAAAAGGAATGATTATCGGTATACGTTAGAGTGTCACC
>CAZHMJ010000356.1:0-4036 GCA_964533805.1 uncultured Anaerolineae bacterium
GGGACTTGAGTCCCCGGCGTGCCCGTCGCCCAACTTCTGTCCCTCCGCCGTCCTCCCCGGTGTCAGGGCCAACGCCGCCAGCCCTGCTCCGGCGAAATCGAAGAGCAGCACGAAGCGGGCCGGGACGCGGATGCTCCGCATCCCCGGCACAAGCTCATAGGCCAGGCGGTGCAGGGGAACGTATTCCCCCAACGCCAGCAGCAGGGCGATTCCCCCCACGAGCGCGAGGAAGAGGACCAGCGGGTCGCGCCGCCGCAGCCCGCGCCAGGCTCCGATCAGGGCCAGAATCAGCGCCAGCGCGCCGATATAGCCGACCTCGACCCGATCCCAGTTCCCGGTGAAGGCAGCCGGGCCGCGCCCGTGGACCCACGGCGCGACCAGCCCGATCAGGGCGCGCGGGGGCAGGCTGTAGGCGGCCGCGCTGGCGTAATCCAGCCCGGCGCGGGCGGTGTACCCGGTCAGCTCCAGGGCGGGCAGCAGGGCTGCCGCGCTCAGACCGAAGGCCAGCAGCCCGATTCCCGCCAGTGTGAGGATCACACGCATTGCTCTGCGCCAATCGCGCGCCAGCAGCGCCGCGCCGCGCAATGTTGCGCCGCGCAATGTTGCGCCCAGATGCCACATCCCGATCGCGCCGACCAGCAGGCCGCTGAAATAGGTCATCTGAGCGTGCCCGGCCAGCGCGCCGAGTCCGAAAGTCAGACCTGCCAGCATCCCCCAACCGGAGGAGAGAGTGTACGAACTGGATGCGTCGGATGCGTCACCGCCAGGGTCGCGGATTGAAATCCACGACCCTGGAGAATAAGTCCTCCGGACTAAAAGCGGCTGTTCAGTCCGGAGGACTTCCTGTTCTGAGTCGGGGATTTCCAATCCCCGACCGCCCAGCGCCGCCGCGTCGCCATCTCTCCCTGTGGGAGAGGGGCCGGGGGTGAGAGCGCGCCACGTTCCCAGGACGACCAGGGGCAGCCAGGCCGCCGCCGCGATCAGGTTCAGGTTGCCCAGGTGAGTCACGAACACGTCGGACAGCATGAAGGCGATCCCGCCCAGCGCCGCCGCGGCGGGGGGAATCGGCGCTGCTGGGCGGATCAGGCGCAGGCAAAAGAACATCGCCAGTCCGGCCAGCCAGATATGCAGCATAACCAGGGCTTCCAGGGCCGCGTAAGAGGGGGCATCGGTCAGCAGGGAGAGCAACAGCAGGGGCGGGTACAGCACGCCGCTCTGGTTGTCCGCCCAGAAGGGCGCGCCGCCGTACTGGTGCGGGTTCCACAGGGGCAGATCGCCGGGCAGGGTCCGGGCGGCGAAGGTGTAGGTCGGCCACAGGAAGGAGGCCAGGTCGCCGCCGCCGGTGGGCAGCCACAACCCGCCCGCCCAAACCGGGGCGAAAAACGCGGCGACCACGATCGTGATTAACAGCACGGCCAGCCAATCGGCGCGGCGGCGGTTCAGCCAGGCGAGCATCGCTCACTCCATCCAGGCGGCAGGTTCAGGGCCGGGATTATACCCGGAAAGCGGAGACCAGAGGCCAGAGACCAGAGACCAGAAAAGGCGGTGGTAGGGACGGGACAGTGCCCCGTCCGGCCGCGCCGAGATCACAGGCAAGAGACAGGAAAAAGCGCCAAAGCGGCCAGGCGAAAAACGAGGCGAGGGAACGATAGGGGTTTTTGTTTGACCAAGCACCACAAACCGATAACCAAACACTGCTTTTCGCAGCGTTCTCCGCGCCTCCGCGGTGAGATGTTCTTGCTTTGGTACTCGTGTCCTGGGGCAAGGGGGTTGTGCAAAATATCCATCCAGAATATACTTCTGATAGGGTAATTTGCATGAAAAGTCTGTGACAATCGGCAACAGCCCGATCCGGCCAGCTCACCGTACACTGAGGGCAGGATTGGCGGTTTGCCGGGAGTGATGAGCCATGATCAAGCGTCTTGCGGTAATCCTCATTGTGCTGGCCGGAGCCGTGTTGTTGTGGGCGGAGTCGGGCGCGGTAGTGACGGCCAACCCATCGCCGTCGGCCCTGGCGGCTCTATCGCCGGCCGACGTGACGGAAGCCTACTACGTGTGGTATCTGGACTACCTGAACTCGGAAGTGATGTGTCACCCGCTGCTGGATGGCGCCTACCAGGACTCGCCCTACCTGGCCGGCGCGCTGGTCAGCCGGCTGGATGCCCTGGTCGCCGACTCGTGCGGGTTCGGGCTGCGGACCGATCCCTTCCTGTGTGGGACAGACGTGCCTGACCGGATCAGCGTGCTGGCCCTGGAGAGCGATTCGAGCGCGGCCCGCGTGGCCGTCTACGGCAGCTTTCCAACCGAGGCCCGCGTCAGCGAGACCCGGCCGCTGGGCACGGCCTCGCTGATCTATGAAGACGGCCACTGGAACCTGGATAGCGTGGCCTGCCCCTAGAAACTCAAACCGTCCTCGCGTGGCGGTCTGACTCTCTCTCCGCGCCCCGGTTGGCACAGCAGCCGGGGCGCACCTTTTTAGGGGGTGATTGGTGATAAGTTATTGGTTTTTGGTCAAAGGCGGTTGGGCGCTGTGAAGCGGGGCGGCTGGATTGGGATCGCGCTGTGAAGCGGGGCGGCTGGATTGGGATCGCGGTGTGAAAGGGGCGGTTCTCTGCTATAACTGGGAAAGTAGTTCGCTTGGTTCAACTGATTTCAGGAGCCTTCCCATGCCCTTCCCACCCAGGATGCCGGTCACGGTAGGCGCGGCGGTACTCAGGGGTGACCGGCTGCTGTTCATCCGCGATACGACCGGCGAATTCAAGGACGTGTGGTCCTTCCCATCGGGCTTCGTCGATGAGGGCGAACAGCCGGACGCGGCGGCCGTGCGCGAGACCCTGGAGGAGGGCGGGATTGTGTGCGCGGTCGAGGGGCTGATCAGCGCGACGACCCTGGTCTGGCGCGACGCGCCGATGCTCTACCTGGTTTTCCTGGCGCGCCACGTCTCCGGGGAACCGACCCCGGATGGCGTCGAGACGAACGCCGCCGCCTTCTGGGGCCTGGACGATCTGGCGCGGCTCCCGTTCGACGGCCAGAACGCCTTCCTGGCGAAGCGCATCCTGACCGGCCAGACCGGGCTGCTGAAGCCCTTCTCCCCCAGCGCGTGGCACCCCATGTACCGCACCACCTACGCCTGAAAGCAACAACCCTGGAGCACCATAACAGCGGCCACCCTTGACCACGCTATCTTGCCGCGCGATCCGACACATAGGGGCAGCACAATTTCGAGTTGCGCTGCCCCTATCTTCTCGCCCGCAGGTGCAGTCCTACCCGATCACGCCCAGTTCCTTGCCGACCTTCTCGAAGGCGGCCAGGCCGTATTCGAGATCGCTCTGGCTGTGAGCGGCGGTGTTCATCACCCGGATGCGCGCCTTGCCCTGCGGCACGGTCGGGAAGCCAATCGCCATCGCGAACACGCCTTCCTCGAACAGCTTGCGGCTGAACTGCTGGGCCAGCGGCGCTTCGCCCAGCATGACCGGGACAATCGGGGTCTGGCTGTGGCCGGTATCGAAGCCAAGCTTCTTCATCTCGGCCTTGAAAAGCTCGGCATTGCGCCACAGCCGCTCGACCAGCTCGGTCGATTCTTCCAGCAGCTCGACCGCAGCCAGGCAGGCCGCCGCGTCGGGGGCGGTCATCGCGCTGGAGAACAGGAACGGCCGCCCGCGCTGGCGCAGCCAGTCGATGATGACTTTCTTCCCGGCGACCACGCCGCCCACCACGCCGAACGCCTTGGACATCGTGCCGACCTCGATATCGACCAGGCCGTGCAGCCCGAAGTGATCGACGATGCCGCGCCCGCCCCGGCCCAGCACGCCTTCGCCGTGGGCGTCGTCCACCATCAGCAGGATGTCGTGCTCGGCGGCGATGGTGTACAGGTCGGGCAGCGGCGCGATGTCGCCGTCCATGCTGAAGACGCCATCGCTGACGATCAGGCGGCGGCCATACACGGTCTCCTCGGCAATCTTGCGGCGCAGGTCGGCCGGGTCGTTGTGCTCGTAGGCGACGATCTTGGCCCGGCTCAGGCGGCAGCCGTCGATGA
>CAZHMJ010000357.1:0-4036 GCA_964533805.1 uncultured Anaerolineae bacterium
GATCGGACGGCCGCCGTCTTCAGATCACGGTCAACGGGATTGCCGGATTATTTTGCAAAAGTTCATTTATGGAGAAGGGTTGGGGTGAGGTTCGGGCCAACAGCCATCCCGCTTTCCCCTGACTCACCCGGACGGGATACAATCAGCGTCATCGGCCGGGCTTACCCTCAAAGAGTCTGGTCTTCCCTTTCCAACGCGGGACGGACTGTCCCCAGTCCGTCCCTGATCCTGGAGATTCCCCCATGACCCTGATCACCCACCGCGCGCAAGCGCTGGAAATCCACCGCCATGTCGCGGCCCGGCAGGCCAGCCTGGCGATCTTCTGCACCGCCTCCCACTGGAACACCGAGGCGATCCTGCTGGCCGGGCAGCGCATCGCCGACAAGTACCACCTGGAGGCGGTGCCGGTCGCCGTGGCGATGACCTTCACCTATCCCTACATGCCCCAGGCCAAACGGAGCACCTACAGCGGCGACCCGGTCGCCGGGTTTGTGTCCAACATGCTCCACCTCAAGACCCTGTGCGACGGCCCGGATGCGCCCTACCGCAAGGTGGTCGTGCTGCCCCACCTCGATCATGCCGACCCGCAGCGCGACCGCTGGGCGCTGACCGAGGGGCTGCCCTACCTGGCGACGGCCATGTTCGACGCGCAGAAGTACCCCCTGGAGCAGAACACCGCCTGGACGAAGGACTACGTCCAGACCTACGGGGATCGGGTGATGGTCGAAGGCATCATCGAGGAATTGAGCGTCGGCGGCGGGCGGGCGGAGGCCCACCAGCGCGACGACTACGTGGACAAGGCCGCGAGTTACATGGCCGAGACGGGCGTCGACCTGCTGGTGGCCGACCTGGGCACCGAGCAGCAGTCGACCACGGTCGGCGAGGTGCGCTACCTTCAGGAACGGGCGCAAGCGCTGACCGCGCGGCTGGGATCGGCCCGGCTGGTGCTGCACGGCACGTCCAGCCTGAGCACGGCCCAGATGCGCGGCCTCGGCGCGGACGGCGTGATCCGGGTCAACATGTGGACGCGCATCGCCCGCGAAGCCGGGCAGCACGCCGCCCGCCGCCTGATCGAGCGCCAAGCCGCCCTCTTCGCCGGAGACTTCGAAGCCGCCGAATCGCGCCAGTACCTCTTCGACTCGATCGAAAAGGCCGCGGACATCATGGTCGAGGTGATGGAGACGATCGGGTATCCGAGGCTGGGACTCTAGGGGAATTTTGAATGTTGAATGCTCAATTTTGAATTGAAAGCGGTTGGGGGAGTGGCGTGCCGGGCGGACCGACGACTGTAGGCGAACGGCCGGTCACTGTTTTTCAATTCAACATTCAAAACTCAAAATTCAACATTTTCTTCTGGGAGTGTGCGATGAGTTTGATGGGCATCGACGTAGGCACCACCGGCTGCAAGGTGCTGGTCATCAGCGCGGAGGGGCGGGTGCTGGCCCAGGCCAGCCGCGAGTACGACGTGATCCGGCCCCAGCCCGGCTGGGCGGAGCTGGACAGCCAGGCCGTCTGGGACAAGATTCAGGCCGCGATCCGCGAGGTCACGGCCCAGGTGACGGCCGACCCGGTGGCGGCGCTGTGCGTCTCCTCGATGGGCGAGGCCATGACCCCGGTCGCCGCCGACCGGCGCATCCTGGGCCACTGCCTGCTGGGCTTCGATGGGCGCGGCGCGGAGACCTTCGAGCGGCTGGGCGCGCTCGACCCGGTCGAGTTCTACGAGCGCAGCGGCAATGCGCCCGGCGGCGCGCTGGGCGGCCCCAAGCTGATCTGGCTGCGCGATCACGATCCGGAATTGTTCGAGCGGACGTATAAATTCCTCAACTGGGCCGACCTGGTGGCCTACCTGCTGGGCGGCGAGCCGGTCACGGATTATTCGCTCGCCAACCGCAGCCTGTTCTTCGACCTGCGCGCCGCCGACTGGTCGGCCGAGACGCTTGAATACGTCGGGATGCCGCGCGACAAGCTGCCCGGCCTGGCCCAGGCTGGGACGGTCACCGGCACGGTCAGCGCGGGCATGGCCGAAAAACTCGGCTTGCCACCGGGGACCAAAATCGTGATCGGCGCGCACGACCAGTGCGCCAACGGGGTCGGCGCGGGCGTCGACCGGGCCGGCCGGGCGCTCTACGGGCTGGGCACCTTCATCTGCATCATGCCCACCTACGACCGCATCCCCGACACCGGCCAGATGCTGGCCTCGCGCCTCAACGTCGAGCACCACGCCCTGCCGGGCCTGTTCGTCAGCTTCTACTACAACCTGACCGGCGGGGCGCTGCTCAAGTGGTTCCGGGATACCTTCGCCCCGCTGGAGCACGCCGCCGCCAGAGCCGCCGGGCGCGACGTCTACAACGACCTGCTGGCCGAGATGCCCCCGGAGCCGACCGGGCTGTTCGTGCTACCCCACTTCGCCCCGACCGGCCCGCCGTTCTACGACGAGCACCCTTTCGGCCTGATCGCCGGGCTGACCCTGGAAACCTCGCGCGGGACGCTGGTCAAGGGGCTGCTGGAAGGCGTGACCTACCACTTCCGGGACGGGATCGAGCGCATGGCCGCGGCCGGGATCGCGATCGACGAATACCGCGTCACCGGCGGCGGGGCCAAATCCGACGCCTGGCTCCAGATCAAGGCCGATATCCTGGGCCGCCCGCTGGCCCGGCCCAAGGTCACCGAGGCCGGGGCGCTCGGCGCGGCGATCCTGGCCGGGGTGGGGGCGGGCGTCTACGCCTCGGCGGGGGAGGCGATCGGGGCGCTGGTCCAGGTGGATCGCGTCTTCGAGCCGGACCCACGCCGCCACGCGCTCTACGACGAGCGCTTCGCGAAGTATGACCTGCTCTATCCGTTCGCGCGGCAGGTGAGGGAAAGGCAGTAATTGGTTGGTGGTTGGTGGTTAAAGATGTCCGCCGCCGCCTTTGCCCATTTCGCGGGCGAACCCTCCAGCGAGTGGCCTGTTTGACCAATCAGTGACTTGCCGAAAATGACGACACGGATGCAAGATACCGTCTTGAAAGTCAAGACGGTATCTACAACCCGACCCCACTTCGTGCGACCTGCACCATTTACATCCACCCCCGCGCGACTATACTACCCCGCCGCAATCGTTTTCGTTTCAACGCGGCCCCGTCACTGAGGGCCGGAACTGGATACTGACTCTCTAATGGAAGCCTCGACTCTCTACGAACTCATCGGCTATACGGCCTCGGTGCTGGTCGCCGTGGCGCTGACCATGCGCTCCGTGCTGCGCCTGCGCCTGATCAACCTGGTCGGCGCGGCCACCTTCACCGTGTACGGCCTGCTGATCCACGCCTACCCCGTGGCCCTGCTCAACTTCGCCATCGTCGTGATCAATCTCTATTTCCTGGCGGAGATGCTCCGCGCGCGGGAATACTTCGAGCTGCTTGAAGTCCCCGCCGATTCGCCCTACCTCCAGCGCTTCCTGGACTTCCACCGGGACGACATCCAGCGCCTGATCCCGGATTTCGACGGCGATCCGGCCGGACATGACGTGGCCCTGCTCGTCCTGCGCAACCTGGTCCCGGCCGGGGTGCTGCTCGCCAGGAGGCAGGGGGACGACTCCCTGCTCGTCACGCTCGACTACGTGATCCCCGGCTACCGCGACCTCAAGGCGGCCCGCTTCCTGTATGGCCAGAACGCGGCCTACTTCACCCGGCAGGGCGTCCGCCGCCTGCTGACCCGGCCCGGCAGCCAGAAACACGCGGACTACCTGCGCCGGGTGGGATTCTCCCCGCTGGGCGGCCCGGCAGCGGCGCTGTACGTGCGCGCGATGGGGTAGAGGAGTCAACAGTTGACAGTTGTCAGTTGTCAGTGAGAGACGGCGCGCGCCCGCGTAGCGGCGTCGCCTGCGACGACGGAGTCCCTGAAATGAATTGCCCGAATTCAGGGCGGCCCGAGTCGCGGACTGATGAAGCTTAAGAATTTAATCCGGTAATCGGGCGAGTGCCAATGGGGTCGTCCGCCAGTCCGCCGCCGAGGACTCAAGTCCCCGGCTACACAGTCAAACCCCTGCTGAAGCAGGCTC
>CAZHMJ010000358.1:0-4028 GCA_964533805.1 uncultured Anaerolineae bacterium
AGATTCCACGAATCTTGGTCGCTACCAAGCAAGGGCCAATCACTATATATCTTTTCAGCAATCTCATAATCCCGTCGCGTCTGAAATTCCATGAGGCTCAGACTATCAGGATTGAATTTTTCTAGCGAAGCTCGCCGTGTGTAAATCAAGTTGTCGGGATTACTCAAGAAAATGGGAAGTTCATCCGGCGCGACGGCCACGCGCGGGTTGAAGCGGAACGCGGCCCAGAAGCCGTCACTCTGCGGCCCTTTCTGTGCACCAAGCAACGTAAATCTGAAATCATGATGCACACCAGGGAAAAAGCCTCGCTCGTTACTGAAACTGAATATGTGCTGGATATTGCCTTCATCGAGCAACATCTCACGTAGTTCTTTAGTGCCCAAATCGCGGTAGATTCCCGCTGGCACCAGGTAGCCCAGCCGCCCGCCGTCGGCCAGCAGGCCGTAAACGCGCTCCACGAACAGCTTGTGGGTGGCCGTGTCGCCCCGGCCCTGGTGCGTGAAATCCCCACAGGCCCGGTAGTAGGCCGCGCTCTCCTCGATCACCTGGGTCTGGGCCAGCCATTGAGCCTCGCGGCGCGGGTCTTCGGCAATGATCGCCTTGATCGCGTCCTCCACCTCGCGCCGGTTGAGTTTGCTCTCGATCCGCTCGTCGAACTGGGCGTAGAACTCGCGCAGGTCGGGCTTGACGATCTCCCAGGGCGGGTTGCCGATCACGACCGTGAAGCCGCCGTTGTCCCTGGGCGTGCCGTCGTCATTGAAGAACACCTCCGGGAACTCCGCGCCCCAGTGGAAGGGCCGCACGCGGGCCACGTCCGAGAAGTGCGGGGCGAGCGCGGCGTCCAGCTCGGCGGTCAGGGCGCGGGTCTGGCGGGCCAGGAGGTTGTAGGTGGGATGGGCGGGGTCTTCCTCCATCTCCACGGGCGCCGGGTTCGCCAGCCGGGCCTGGATGGCCTCCACGGCCTCCTGGCGGGCGACCGGGTTGGGGATGGCCCGGGCCTGTTCCAGGGTCACGCCCCGGTACTCGTCGAAGGGCCGCGCCACCTGGGGCAGGTCTTTGTCCGGGTCGGTGGTCAGCAGGCGGCGCAGCCGGATCAGGTCGGCCAGGGCGGGCGCGTGTTCCGCCAGGCGCGGGTCGTCCGGGCGAAGTCCAATCAGGGCGTTGCCAACCTTGATGTTCTGGTTGAGGATCAGCGGCAGACGCTTGCTGCGCCCCTGGCGCTGCATGGCGCGCATGATCAGGTTGACGGCCGCGATCTCGGCCGCCTGGGGGTCCAGGTCCACGCCGTAGAGGTGCGTTTCCAGGATCAGGCGCGGGTAGTCCCGGATGCGCTCGATCTCCTGCTCCACCTGGCGGATGGCGAACTGGGCCTCCATTGGGATCATGGCGTGCTCGGCGGCGAGGGCCTCGATCGTGGCCTCGCGCTCGGCCCCCAGGCGGTCGATCTCGGCCTGGTAGAACTCGGCCAGCACCTCGTAGGCGTAGATCAGGAAGGAGCCAGAGCCGCAGGCGGAGTCCAGGACGCGCAGGTCGCGCAGGTCGCGGCTGGTCTTGCGCGGCTCGCCGTCCAGCGGCTCGCCGTCGGGCTGGCCGTCGGCCGTGCCATACAGATAACGCCCCAGGCTGTGATCGACCAGGTAGCGCACGAGCACCTGGGGGGTGTAGTAACTGCCCTGCTTCTTGCGCGTTTCCAGATTATCGCGGGTGGTGACGGAGCCATTGGTCAGCGCCAGGGCCTTGCCCAGGTACTGCTCGTAGGTGTTGCCCATGATGTCGGCAGGCATCGAGCGATAGCGGGCTTCATAGAGCTTGCCGATGATGGGCAGCAGCACGTCGTCGCTAAAGAGGGCCTCATCCACGATCCCGCGCGTGAAGAGGGCCGAGTTGTGCTCCTTGTCGAACTGGCGGAAGAAGTGGTCGAGGTAGGCGTCCATGCCGGGCGCGTAGGGGTTGCGCAGGCGCAGCTCGTAGTAGTCGCGCAGCGCGCCGGAAGGCAGCACGTAATGGTCTTCCGCGTAACGGATGATCACCAGCCGGTCCAGGAAGCGCTGGACGACATCCCGCAGCAGCAGCAGATTGACCGTGCCGTCCGCCGCCAGCACCCAGGGATTCAGGGCGCGCCGGCGCAGGATGTCCTGGGCCAGCAGCTCGCGCCACTGATTGATCCGTTCCAGATAGCGAGCATCGATGTCCTTGACCCAGCGCTGACTGCTCAGGCGGTCCAGGCTGCCGTTGAGCAGGTTGGGATAGGCCAGTTGCCACAGGTCGTCGAAGCGGTCCAGATAGGCGTGCGGGCGCTCGAAGGAGATCACCAGCCAGTCGCGCCGGGCGTTGAACAGGCGCAGGCGCTCGAAATTGGTCAGGATGGCCCACGCGCCGCCGTTCTCGAAGGCGTAGTTGATGGCCTGCTGCTCTTCGGGAGTGCGGTCGGTCATGAAGGCAGTCTGGGCGAGCTGGTCGCTCTTGAGCACGCCCTCGGTGGTGTAGCGGGCCTGCTCCAGCTCCTTGATCGCGCCGAAGCGTTTGGCCTCGACGAAGAGCACGCCGCCCTTTTCTGGGATTAGCATGATGTCCGGCCGTCCGGCGGCGGTGTGCTGTTCGTACTTGTAGCGGGCCGGGTCCTTGATCGGCCAGCCGAGGACTTCGTCCAGTAGGCGGTCGATGAACTGGCGGACGACGCTGGCCTCGGTCATGTTTTCCCGGTCGGCCGGGGTCAGCGCGTTGTATTCCTGCACCAACCGTTCCAGGTTACGGCGAGCCTGTTCTTCGATCAGCCTCATGCCTGTTTCCCCTCGAATTGCAGAAGTTCCACCGTCACTATAAACGCACCCGCCCGCCAGGGCAACCTCACCCCCCACTCGGCTCCAGGAAATTGCCATCGATGCGCTTGCGGCCGTGGTCGATGGTTTCTGGTCATTGGTTGGTGGTCATCAGCAACCACCTCGATCACGGCGTGCAATCGGTTTTGAACCAATCACCACAAACCACAAACCAACAACCGCCTTTCTCACTCCCCGCTCGGCTCCAGGAAATTGCCGTCGATGCGCTTGCGGCCGCTGGCGGTGAACTGGACCTCGACCTCCTCCGAGTCGCTGTAGACCCGTGAGGAAATGACCACGCCCTCCCCGAAATTCGGGTGAATCACGCCCATCCCCGGCCGGAAGCGCTGGGCCGGGACGGTTCCGCCGCGCGCGCCGCCGCTGCCCCCACCCTCCCGGCTGCGTCCACTGACGGTCGGCAGGTCGTCCGCCCAGGCGGTCATCCGCCGGTAGCTGCCCTGGTAGGCCTGGGAGACCGTCTCGCTGGACTGCCCGGCCAGGGCGCCGCGCGGCAGGTCGCTCAGGAAACGGCTGGGCAGGTTTGGCTCGTAGTCGCCGAAGCGCGAGCCGCGGAAAGCGTAGGAGAGGTACAGGCGGTCCTTGGCCCGGGTCAGGCCGACGTACATCAGGCGGCGCTCCTCCGGCAGGGCCTCGGCGTCGCCGGCCAGTTCGGCCTCGATGCTGCGCATGTGGGGCAGCGTGCCCTCGGCGATCCCGCAGATGAAGACCACGGGGAATTCCAGCCCCTTGGCGCTGTGCAGGGTCATCAGCGACGGGGCGTCCGCGCCGTCGTCGCGGGTGTCCACGTCGGAGACGAGCGAGACTTCGGTCAGATAGGTGGCAAGGTCCTGCCCCTCGAACTCGCCCGCCCCGGCGCGCAGCTCCATCACGTTCTCCCAGCGGTCGACGTCCTCGCGCCCGCCGGTGTTGAGGTAGCTGGCGTAGCCGATGGCGTCGATCACGGCGTCCAGAATGACCAGCGGCGGCTGCTTCTGGACGGCCAGGGTCTGCCACCCGGCCAGCAACTCGGCGAACGATTCAAGCTGCTTGCGGGCGCGCGCGGCGAAGGGCGCCTCCGCCCCGGCCAGCAGACTGAGCAGCGCCACGCCGGGGCTGACGCCCAGCCCCACGGCCCACTCGGTCAGGGTCTCGACCGTCTTGGTGCCGATCCCGCGCGCCGGGGTGTTGATGATCCGCTCCAGGCTGATC
>CAZHMJ010000359.1:0-4009 GCA_964533805.1 uncultured Anaerolineae bacterium
GACGCCCTTGTAACGCACATTCTTGTACTTGCCGCAGTAGCACTGCCAGTCCTTCGTTGGACCAAAGATCGCCTCACAGAACAGGCCGTCTTTCTCAGGCCGCAGGCGGCGGTAGTTGATGGTTTCCGGTTTGGTTACCTCGCCATACGACCACGAGAGAATCTGATCTGGTGAAGCAAGGCTAATGCGTAGCGCGCGAAAGTCTTTCGCCTCCAAGGCGTTCCTCC
This sequence comes from uncultured Anaerolineae bacterium, assembly GCA_964533805.1. Lineage (GTDB taxonomy): Bacteria > Chloroflexota > Anaerolineae > Aggregatilineales > Ch27 > JARKOQ01. The sequence goes on from CAZHMJ010000359.1 coordinate 228, forward strand.
TCTGCGCTCAATAACAAGGTCAACGCGAGTATCAGACTTATTGTCAGCGATTCACACTGGAAACGAGGTGAAGCTCAGGAAGCTGCACGACAGTGCAATAAGGCAAAATAGCGCTCAGAACTTAGGTTCTAGCGCTATCGTATTTGCCTGACGAGATGACTCCCACCCAATCGCCACAGTACTCCATAGCATACCATAAATTGCCGCTGAGTCAAGCATCGATTTCGAGGAGAGTCCGTGTCATGAGGCTATTCCGCATCGAAATCGAAGAGCAGGAAATCGCCTCCGGGGAGACTCGCCATGTCCAGGGCTTCGCGGGCGGCTTCATACAACTCGTCGTCATCCTGGGCCTCGGCTCTAGCGACCAGATCGGACAGGATTTTGCGAGCGCGCTCGCCACCGATTTCGCCCAGCGCCCAGATGGCGATATCGAGCACCTCGGCGTCCTCGGTTTCGTCGATCAGGCGCGTGATAGGGAGCACGGCCTCCGCCAGTTCTAGGTGGCCGGCCGCGCGTATCGCCTCGTACTGGATTTCCGACTGTTCACTCTGCATTTCGCGCAGAATCTCCGGCGCCCACTCGGCATCGCAGGTGCGGCCCATGGCGAAGATGGCGCTCTGCCGCATCAACTGATCCTCGTGATTGTAAAGCTCCTCGATCATGCCGTGCACGGCTTCGTGGCCGCAGTTGGCGATGGCTTCCACCGCACGGCGGCGCAGTTCGTTGTCCTCGTCCGAATTGTAGATGTCCAGCAACAGGTTCTGGACCATCGAGGCTTGTTCATCCGGGATGTCCCCGTATTCGCCCAGGAGGATGAAGCGACCTAGTTCGATGATTGCGGCGGCCCGAACGTTCGGACTCGTATCATGTTGGGCGATCTGGACCAGCTTATGCATGAGTAGCAGCGATTCGTCTTCCCACAAGCCCTCAACCGCATACTGGCGCACTTCGCTGTCTGGGTCTTTGAGCGCCAGATAGTTGACATCACGGAAATCCATCTCGAAATCCGTTTCACTGATCTCGTTGAGTGCCTGGAGCAGGCTGCGGCGGCGATCGACGGGCAGGCGGGGCCAACGTTCAGCCAGCAGGCCGAGTCTCTCGGAGTCGAGGCCTGATAGGCCGTAGAAGGCGACGGCACCCAATGGTTCGTTGGGATTCTCAAGCGCAGTCAGCACCTGGGCAAAATCGACTGTTTTGCGTGCCATGTTCTTTCTCTAGCGTTTCAAGTCTGTTACGGAAGCAGGTTGGTGATTGGGTTGATCAGGTCGTTGATGATGAAGATGCTCATGGTCCCCAAAAGGATCAATAGCCCGACCAGATGGACGAGTCCTTCGCGCTCTGGATTCATAGGCTTGCCCCGGAGCAGTTCGATGACGACGAACAAGATGCGACCGCCGTCTAGGCCGGGGATGGGCAACAGATTGGTCATTCCCAGGGCCAGACTGATGATCGCCGCGAAGTCTAGAATGGGCAGGGCGTTGTCATACCGCATGCTTTCTTCGATGCGCTGGCCCCCGATCTGGCTGAGGCCGACTACACTGACCGGGCGCGCCATATCCCCGCTGATGTTACCACGGATGATCTCGATGGGCGCCGTGATGATCGACTCGACGGTGTCTCTGGTGCGCTCGAAGCTGTAGGTCAGGGCCTGCCCGAATGACGCTGGCTCATACTCCAGGATGGCGTCCCGATCGGTCAGGGTTAGCCCCACGGCGCTGTTGGCCTGGACGCTGGAGATCGAAATCCCGATAGGCCCCTGGTTGGCGGGGACGTCCACGCGGGGGGTGAGGCTCACGGTCAGTTGCTCGCCGTCGCGCTCGATCAGCAGGTCGATTTCTTCCCCGCGCCGGGCTTCGGTAAACTCCTGGAGTTCCGTCACGGAGTCGAAGGTCTCCCCGTTTCCGGCCAGGATGATGTCATTCGGCTGGAGGCCCGCTTCTGATGCAGGTGAACCTTCCACAACGCCCAAGATGATTACGTTCTCAACCGTCGAACCAGGGGCAACCTGATCGACGGTTAGGGTGGTGTCGAAAGTGTCCGTGCCGCGTTCCACGGTGAGCGTCACTGGCTCATCTTCGTTGAAGGCCAGATACTCCGTGAGCGCGGCGCTGGATGCGATGTAGTCCCCGTCGACGCGCGTGATAACATCACCTGTCTGGAGGCCCGCTTCGGCGGCAGGAGAGTCAGACTCGATATCCCGAATGGCGATGGTTGCCCCCTGAACCACGGGCAGTCCCATCAGAGCCATGATCACAAAGATGACCATGGCGGTGAAGAAGTTGGCGGCGGCTCCAGCCGACATGAAGAGCATCCGGGCCCACGGACCGGCCTGGTTGACGCTCTTGGGGTTTTTGATTCCCCGGCGCCGGGCTTCGGCCCAATCTCCGACGGCTTCTTCATCGCTCACGGGGCGGACGAAGTCCTCGCCAAGCGGGCGCACGAAGCCGCCCAACGGAAGCCAGTTCAGGGTATATTCCGTGCCATTCCGCTCGAATAGTCTGGCCGCGCGCGGGGGAAAGCCCAAGCCAAACTCAAGGACCGTGATACCCACCAGTTTGGCCGCAATGAAATGACCCAGCTCGTGGAGCATGATCATTGGGACAAGCATGACCACGAAGCCTGCCAATGCCAGCAAGAAATCGTTCATCGAATACCCTTCTCACCCGACCGTACCAGATCCGAACCCCGGCCCGATGCACGAAGGGGCGATGGTACGCCCCTTGTCAGTGCCGCTTAATTCTTCATTGATTGGTGTGAAAATTATAGCGCCGCGCCGATCCAGGGACAAGATGAAACAGGCTCGACTGATGAGTTTCTAATGGGGCGTTCATGCCGTGTCTGGTTTCAGCCGGGCCGGGCCACCTGGCGTGGCGCGTTTGACTTCCAGCACGCCGGGCATGGCTCGCAGTTCAGACTCCAAGGCATCCGCCGTGGAAGTAGTGCAGATGCAATGCACGTTTGGCCCGGCATCCAGGGTGTAGCAAATACTGTGCCCGGCCGCGCGCCAAGTTCTGACCCGGTGCATCAGGTTCAGCGTGGGGGGGAGCCAGTAGAACAAGGGCGGGGTGCTGGTCATCATGACGCTGTGCATGACATTGCTGTCGAGTTCCACGACGGCGGCCAGCGCCTCGAAATCACGGGCCAGCAAGGCCGTCTGGCATGTCTCAAAACGGGCCTGGGCCGAGGCGATGCGGGCCGCCTGGAGTGGGCTGGTTGCGGCCAGATCGTGGCCGGCCGTCGAGCCGGTCTGCTTGTGCTCCCGGCTAACGATCGCGATCAGGTCGACCAAATCCCAGTGGTCAACCGGGGCAATAGTCTCGGCATAGGAGGCTTCGTGGGTCGCGGCGGTGTACCAGGCAACATAGCCGCCCGGAATGGAACGCGAGGCTGAGCCGGAGCCCAGCCGTGCCAGGGTGCTCAGCTCGCGTTCGGACAGGCGGAGGCCGAGCGCGGCGGAAGCGGCCAGCGAGAGGGCCGCGAAGGCCGACGCCGAGGAGGCGATTCCGGTGCCGGTTGGGAAATTGTTGGCCGATTGGACGCGGGCATGACCGCTGTGCCCGGCCAGCCGGCGGACATGATCCAGGTGGAGGCTGATCCGGGCCAGGGCGGGGCCTTCAGCCCGGCTGCCGTTGATCCAGGCCTCATCCGTGTCCAGACCCGGTTCCCATTCAACCGTGGTTTCGGTGTTCAACTCGGCGAGGTTGAACGAGATCGACGAGGACACGGGCAGGCGGAGTTGGCTGTCCAGGTTGCCCCAGTATTTGATCAGTGCAATGTTGGGT
>CAZHMJ010000360.1:0-3978 GCA_964533805.1 uncultured Anaerolineae bacterium
AAGTCCAGGGACGGGTCACCGACCCGTCCTACACAGTGCGGCCGTCCTCGAATGGCCGGGCAATCGCTTCTTCCCGGCAGGGAAACCCTAAATTTGACGCCTGTTCGGACGACCGGCCGGTCGTCCCTACGACGGTCCACATCTGCCGGGTATCCGATTCGGTAGCGGCGGATTCAATCCGCTGCTCCATTCCTCCGGTTTTACCCGCCAGGGTAGGGCGTCTCCGTGATGGCGCGGACCATCGCCCAGAAGTTCTCCAGCGGTGTATCCAACTGCACGTGGTGCGTCGGGCCGAGGATCAGGCCGCCATCCTGGCCGAGGGTATTCAGACGCTCGATCACCTCGGCGCGCACCGTCTCCGGCGTGCCCCAGGGCAGGGTGTGCTGCTCGTCGATGCTGCCCCAGAAACACAGCCGGTCGCCAAAGGCTTTTTTGATCGCGGCCGGACTCATGCTGGCGGGCTGGATCGGGTTGAGCACGTCCACGCCGATCTCGATCAGCTCCGGGATGATGGGCAGGATGTTGCCGTCGGAATGGTAGGCGACCTTGAGGTCCGGATTGATTGTCTTCAGCTCGGCGATGAAGGTCGCCATACGCGACTTGAGGAAGCGCCGCCAGTGGGCGGGGGAGATCAGCATGGCCTGCTGCGCGCCGACGTCATCACCGATCCAGATCATGTCCACACCCATTTCGACCAGTTTTTTAGCCGCGGCCAGGTGATAGCGGTAGGGGATGTCCAGGATGCGGTCGGCCAGGTCGGGATCGAGCGCGAAGTCGATCAGCATCTGCTCCAGCCCGCGCAGCGCCCAGGCGGTTTCGAAGATCGTGGTGACGGTCACGCCCACGATCCAGTATTCGTCTTTGTACTCCCGGATGGCGCGCGCTGCTTCGACGTACAGGGCCGGGCGGTCCGGATCGGGCGGCTGGTAGGTTTCGAGGGCGGTCGCGTCGGCCAGGGGGTGGCCCGTGATCTCGGTGTAACTGCCCGTGCCGAACGGGGTGGTGTAGGACTGCGCGGTCCAGCCGATGCCCCACTCATCCACGTAGGTGGGGGCGGACTGGTAGTAGGCGTTGGCCCACCCGATCGAGGTCAGCAGCATATCCTGGTCCAGGGCGCGTTCCAGTGCGTAGGTGTTGCCGCCGCCATGCGGGTTGTGGGCCGGGCGATCCTGGAGGCGCATGTCGGCGCGCAGGCGGTCGGCGAACTCCGGCGTAAAGCTGATCTGCATCGGGCAGCGGTCCGGCGCCTCGTGATGGAGCGCCGTCCACACGCGATCCCTGTGCTTCATCGTCCGTTCCCTCCTGGTGGTGATCCTGGGCCTGCCGGGGATTATACCGCCCTGGGCGGACGAGCGTTCGTTCTGTCGCGCGGGCGGGTCTTTGTCGCGCCGGTGTTACAAACTCTAACCGTGGCCGTCGCCGCCGGATGAGTCGCCCCGCGCCCGCTCCTGAAAAGTAACCTCATTGATAATATATAACTTGAAGTTTAATTTCAGTTTGTTACAGAATAGAAATCTGTATTAAAATGGATACACTGGCGAGTTTTCTTTGGAGGGGAGCCGCCAGGCCAATCGGGGAGCACCCCACGCATGACCTACGACAGGTCCGATCCGGCATCGCGCTGGCGTCACCAGGCCTGGCGGGAAAACCCGTCGGAAGCCTGGGCGTTTGCTCTGCAGCACATGGACCGGGGCGAATGGGCCGACGCCATCCGCCACTGCCAGGAGGCCATCGAGCTGTGGCCGACCTATTATGATGCCTGGCTGCTGTTGGCCGGAGCCTACGAGGAGCTGGGGGATGTTGATCGGGCGCTGGAAGCAGCCCAGCGGGCCAGCGAAATCGCTATCATCGAGCTCAGCCAGGCCTGGAACAATCTGGCCTCGCTCTATCTCGTGCGGGGCGAGTGGGAAGATGCACTCATGGTCGATCGCGTGCTGGAAGTGATCGACCCCTCGCGTCAAGCCATCATCCATTATCGGATGGCCGTTTCTTATACCCGGATGGGGGACCTGGACACAGGCCGGCGCTGGCTTTCCGAAGCCATCGCGGCCCGGCCTGATCTGCGCGACCGCGCGCTGGGGGAGGACTGGTTGGCGGGCCATCATGACTGGCTGCGCGACCAGGCCGGCGCCGACTGACGCAGCGCATGCCCTGACAGAGGGGGAAGAATGCCACATCGAATATTCGTCAGCTACAGTCATAAGGACTCGGAATTTGCGACTCGCCTGGTCCGGAGTTTGAGAGCGTTGGGGGCCGATGTCTGGATCGATGCCGACATCCTGCCCGGTGAGGAGTGGAGCGCGGTCATCCAGGCCGAGCTGGCCCAGCGCGGCCTGATGATCCTGATCGTGTCGCCGCGCTCGATGGCTTCCCGGCATGTGACGACCGAGTGGCAGTATTTCTTCGACCTCGACAAGCCGATCCTGCCGGTGTTGCTGGAGCCTGCGGGCGAGCTTTCCTACCAGATTCACCGGGTGCAGTACGCCAATTTCTACCGGCGGCCGTACATCGAAGGGCTGCTGGAACTGCATGCCGCCCTGCGCGATCATGGCGTCGACCTGCAACCCCCGCCGCGCGAAACCACGGTCGAAGGCCGGGATGTTGCCCCGCTGCGTGACGAGTCACCCTTCGGCGATCCCAAGCTGGCCCGCCGCTCGGAGTGGCCGCCGGCCCCGCCGTTCCGCGATCCGTTCAAGGGCTGGAAGCGCCTGCGGGATATTCCCGACCGGCTGGTTGGCAGACGCCTGGGGGAGTATGTGCTGAAAGAACGCCTGAATCAGGGCGGCACCTCGGAGGTCGTCCTGGCCGAATCGGTCACCCATAAGCGTCTGGTGGCGATCAAATGGCTCAAGCCGCAGTTCGCGCGCGATCCGGAGCTGCGCGAGCGCTTCCGAATGTACTACGAGGTCACCCGCCGCTTCGACCATCCCAACGTGGTGCGCTCCTACGACTATGGCCAGATCGCCGGGGTCGACATCCCGTTCATCGTCATGCCGTACCTGAGCAAGGGCAACCTTGCGGACCGGCTGGAAGGCGGGCGGCTGCCCGTGAGCGACGTCCTCACCATCGTGGAGCAGGTCGCCGGTGCTTTGGATTACGCGCATCGTTTCGGTGTTTTGCACGGTAATCTCAAGCCGTCACACATCCTGTTCGACCGGAAGGGCCGCGCATTTGTCGCCGACCTGGGCTTCCGGGCGATCTTCGGCGGCAGTCCGGTCGAAGGTGACAGCGCGATCTATACCACCCCGGAGCAGGTCCGGCATGAGCCGCTGGAGCCGACTTCGGACGTGTATACCCTGGGTCTGATCACGTTCGAGATGTTGGTCGGCCATCCGCCTTTCCTGAACGATTCGGACGAAGAGTACCGCAACAGCCAGTTGTACAAGTCGCTGCCGTGTTTGTCCGATCTCCAGACCGATCTGCCGCGCGCGATGCACGCGGTGCTCTGCCGGGCGACACGCAAGGTCCCGGCGGAACGCTACTCGCGGCCGGGACTGATGGCTGACGCCCTGCGCCAGGCCTCGCTGGCCCGGACGGGGCTGCTGTCCGGCACCGGCGCGCTGGTTGGCCGTCCGGATGGGCGGCGCTAATCGCCAGACTCACGCATCTCCAGCCGCCGCGGGGCCACCCGCGGCGGTTTTGTTTTTGGGGTGGTTGGTTCGTGGTTTTGGTGATGGGTCAGGCGAGGGCGAGTCCGTAGCGGCGTCGCCCGCGACCAGAGCGCTCGGCAACGGGATCGATCGGCCTACGGTTGGGGCGGGTCACGAACCGCCCTGATGAATGTTGCTGAACAAGTTGGGTAATGACACGTCAACCTCATCCCCGTCTCGCCTTGCTCGACTCCCCCTCTCCGCATGCGGAGAGAGGGCCGGGGGGTGAGGTTGTAGGGATACCTGCTTACCGATCTTGTTCGTCAAATCTCATTAGAACCTATCTGAAAATTAGGCGGGCAGGCGCTTGAGCAGGGTTCGGATCGAA
>CAZHMJ010000361.1:0-3907 GCA_964533805.1 uncultured Anaerolineae bacterium
ACAAACCAGGGCGGCCAGCAGAACCCACCAGGCAAGGTTTTCCATACGGGCCCGCTTGCCAGACTGCGCAGGCTCAGACGGGGGCGGGGCGTTCTGCTGTAGATCCCCAGGGGCCGGTAACGCGCGTTGCAGGTTTTCATGCGCCTGCGCCAGTAAGCGCCTGAGTTCGGCCCGTTCGGTTGCGGCTAGCTCGAGCTGCGCCCGGAACCAGTCCAATTCGCGCCGCAATGCGTCGCCGCTGATTGCCCCCGTTGCGTCGCTTGCCCCTGCAGGTGCGTCGCCGGGGATTTCCACCAGGTAACGCCCGTTCACGTCTTGCCGGTATTGCAGCTGGCCCCGCTTGATCCTGCGTAGAACGGTGTCGCGCGACACCCCCAGACGGGCCGCCGCCTGCGTAACTGTTAGCTCTTCCATAGTGCGCTATTGCCCCTGCAAGTGCGGCGCAAGGGGGCGGGCATTTGCGCACGCTATAGCCCCGCATGCGCCGCACGTTGCCGGGGGTATGCTTCGCCCGATCGGCGCGGGAATCCTGCCCGGGCTAACCTTCGTCAATTGGCGAAGGGGGGGGCCGGAATGAATCACCATGGGGTGAGTCACCCGCGCGCGTTTTGTGGACACCATGAGGGTTGACAGCCGCGCGCGTTTTTTTGTGTCCCACGCGGCCGGTACAGGGGGCCGGGTATAAGCGCCATGCGTAAAAGAACCGGCCCCCTTTTTTTGTGCGCCAATGCGCTGCGCAGGCGGGCCTGCCAGGTGACAAAACCCGACAAATCCCGACACTTTGCGCCCGCCCCAGGCCCCAGGCGCAAAACCCGCCCGGGCGGCGTGAGGGCACACATATTACACATAGCGCGCATGCGCGCGCGCGCGAGAGGGGACAGTTCCATGCTCCCGATTTTCACGAGGGGGGCAGTCCACCCCCAGGCCGGGTAACTGCGGACACCTACCCCACGATTGCCCGCAGCTGGCGCAGGTTCGCCGTAAGCCCTGGCGTTGACGGATCGCCGTCCGAAACCCAATCCGCCAGGAACCGCCAATAGACGCCCGGATCCGTAACCCGCAGGCCGCCGGGCGTTGTGAACGGTTCGCCCGGCCGCGCTGTTCGGAACCAGTCCACGAGCTCGCGGGTTTCCGCAGTCCACCGTTCGCGCCCGATTGGCGGCGGCCAGGGGGCCGCCGGGTTGGGGTCCGCTTACCCCGCTTCGGGGCAGTCGAAGGGATCGGATTCGGGGGGGTGTTCCAATACCTTCGAGGGGGCCGCGTGCGCTGTACGGGCCGCCTGCGCAGTCGTTTGGGGCCTGCCGCCCGGTTGCTCGGGGCTCGGGGCCGGTTCCGCCTGTTCTGGCCCTGTTCTGAGGGAATCGGCCAGGGCCGGGGGGTTCGGTTCCGGTCCGGCTGTTGGCTGTTCTTCGGCTGCTGGCAGGCGGCGCGTGGGGCTCAGTTCGGCCAGGATTGCGTCACGGTTCGCCGTCACCGTTGCCGCGATTTCGTCTGTAATCCGATCCGCCGGGGTAAGCAGTAAGCTACCGTCATTCGCAACGCTCGGGTATAGCCCCCACCCGGCCAGGCGGGCCGCCCAATTCCGGCCCCCTGGCGGCGTCATTCCTGCCCCCTTCCGGGGGCAACATGGCCAAACAGGGGGGCAACATGGCCAAGATTCGTTGGCAACGTTGCCAAGCCCCACGAGGAACATGGCCAAAGGTTTCCCCCCGAAACGTTGGCCATGTTGGCCATGTTGGCCATGTTCCAAATCCCCGGTTCACGCTCAATTCCCCGCACGGCGCGGCCCGATCGCGCTGGCCCGCACGCACGGCCCGAACAAAGCGGGCCAACATGGCCAAGGTTGCCAACATGGCCAAGGTTGCCAACATGGCCAAGGTTGCCAACATGGCCAAACAACATACACCTACCCTCTACTACTCTTTCTTCTCTCTCAGTTCTGTTAGAACACACGGGATCTGCGCCCCCACTTCCAGCCGCCCGAGCCGTCTTTGATTGACACAACCCCGAGCTTCTTCTTAGCCCGCGCCAGGGTGCGGGCATTGATCCCTTCCGCTTCGGCCGCGTCCCGGATTTCCGCCATTGGCAGAGCGCCCGGGGCCAGCAGTTCGAGCAGGAAGTCAATGGCCTCTTGCTCTTTCGTCTGAGTCCGGGGAATCTCAGGGGCGGATTCGGTGAACGCAATCCGGCCGCCTTCGCCAATGCTAATCCCCAGGGGTTCGGGTTCTACGGCCAGGTTGTTCTTTATGACTTCGAGCCGCCGGGCGTCTTTCTGCTCGGGATCGGGCTTCGAAAGGGCTATGAATACGACGGGCGTTTGTGTGATTGACGAATGCCCGCGCACGTCGTCAAGCGTCACCCTGGCGGCCGCGTCACCCCGGCCCTTCTTCCGTAAGTGGTGAATCAGAAGCAGCGGCTTGCCGGTTTCGGTTGCGAGTTCGCTTAGCCATTGCATGGGGGCCAGGGCCGCGTTCGTGTTTTCGTCCCCCCCGAATCCTGCGCTGAAAGAGTCGAACACGATCATGCTCACTTCGTCACGCAGGGCCGCGTCACGAATAAGCCGCTGGTGTTCGGGGTTGGTTAGCCGTACGCTTTCGAGCGGATTCTCAAACGGGGGCAGAATCAGATCCCCCAGGTTGACGCCCCAGTTCCGGGCCCGCTCGATTGTCAAGGCAAGGCGGCCTTCTGATTCGCACAACAGAACCTTTCCGGCCTTCGCCCCGCCGCATTCGAGCAGCTTACCGTCTGGCCAACATTCGCCCGCCGCAACCCGCCGGGCCAGTTCGAGCGCCAGCAGGCTCTTCCCCACGCCGGGCGCGGCAACAATGGCCGTCACGAACCCGCAGGGTATGAATCCTGGCCAGGCCCATTGCACGCCCGCCTGAATCTCTGCAATGTCTGCCAGACTGCGAAGCGGGGCCGGGTTCGCCGGTTCCTGTTCCGTTCCGGTTGCCGTTGCCGCCGGGGCCCCTGGGGGCGGGGCAGTCGCAGAGCGTGGGGGCGCAGCTGGCGCGGAAGAGGCGCCGTACCCCAGCGCCGCCAGCGCCGCCCGCGCGGCCTTGAAATCCCCGCCGTGTTCGAGCGTTGCGTACAGGGCCGCGGGGGTGTAAGACTTGTTCTGCTCGAGCGGGGCCGCGTTTGAAGTCCAACACCAGAAGCGCCCGTTGTGTATTGACGCGCTATGGCCGTGCGTCTTGCCAGGGCGGCGGAACCGATCCGGGCCCGTGCGTTTCCACCCGTGCTTTTCGGCCAGTCCCCCGAGATCGGCCCGCGCGTTGTAATCGTCAAGCGGGCTCAGGTTGCCGTTCTTCTTCGCCGCAGCTGCGTGCGGGGTTGTGAGCTCTTCCGGCTCTTCCTCTGGGGGGCGTTCGTCACACATGCGGGCGAACTGCAAGAGCATGGCCCGTTCGGCCCCGCTGATTACCGGCAGGTTGCAGAGATCCCCGCGCACGAGAACCCACGGCCTGCCCGTTGCGTGCATTGTGAGGGGCCCGCCCGGTACGATCGCATACCCGCCCTGGCCCCGCGTTTCAATCGAGCAGAGCCAGGGGGCTTCGCCCGGTTCCGGGTTCGGGTTCGGGTTCGGGTAGAACGCCAGTTTCAAACTGCCGCTTACCCCGTCCGGGCAACGGTACCACAAATGGCCGCAGGCCGGATCGCGCGGGCTTTGCACGAACACGAGCCGGGCCAAGAGCTCGGCCGCCCCGTTGTCTGCCGCGATCCGCTCGAACTCTGCCAGCGCCCCCGGCAAGTCGAAGTCTATTACTTCCGCGTTCCCGCTTACGGCCCCGCAAAGAACCGCCGGGCCGCTGCGCCGCCCGTCACCGAACCAGGCCGCGAGCTCTTCGTCATTCGCAAGCCGGGTTTCATACGTCTTGCGTTCGCCCGTTTTCAGGGCCAGCGCCTT
>CAZHMJ010000362.1:0-3888 GCA_964533805.1 uncultured Anaerolineae bacterium
ATTTATTTTTCAAATTTTTTTCATCAACGGATCGGAATCTATTTACCAGCGTCCTACCCTGTCTGGCGGTAGGCGTAAAGGAGACGGGGACAGCCGGGCAATCGGGGTGGATTTTTCGTGAGGCAATTCGGCGTGTTCTACTCACACCCGGCGTGTGCTATAATTTGCCCCTGACTTTGCGCCCTACTTCAGTAGACTGCAACCGGGTGGGTGTTGGGGGTGACCTCACCCCCGGCCCCTTTCCGCGCGCGGAGAGGGGAGCAAGCGGCAGGCGGTGGATTGCGCTCTACTGTAACCTGGCTTATCCGAGGGTCTTATGGCGGCACTTTCCTTTCAAGATGTGATCATGAAGCTGCACCAGTTCTGGGCGGACCAGGGCTGCGTGCTGTGGCAGCCCTACAACATCCAGCTTGGCGCGGGGACGGGCAACCCGGCCACCCTGCTGCGCGTGCTCGGCCCGGAGCCGTGGAATGTGGCCTACGTGGAGCCATCCGTCCGCCCGGACGACGGCCGCTATGGCGAGAACCCCAACCGGATGCAGTACTTCTACCAGTACCAGGTCATCCTCAAGCCCGATCCCGGCAACCCCCAGGAACTGTACCTCAAGTCGCTCGAAGCTCTGGGCATCGACTCGCGCGAGCACGACATCCGCTTCGTGGAGGACAACTGGGAATCTCCCGCCCTGGGCGCGTGGGGCCTCGGCTGGGAGGTCTGGCTAGACGGCCAGGAGATCACCCAGTTCACGTACTTCCAGCAGGCCGGGGGCATCAACCTGGAGCCGGTTTCCGTGGAAATTACCTACGGGCTGGAACGGATCGTCCTGGCCTTGCAGGACAAAAACAAGGTCTGGGACATCGACTGGCTAGGCAAGGCCGCCGTGTCCTACGGCGACATCTTCCTGCGTCAGGAAGTCGAGCACTGCAAGTACTACTTCGAGGTCGCCGACGTCGAGGGCCTCAGGCAGACCTACAACGTCTACGAGCGAGAGAGCGAGCGCGCCCTGGCCGCCGGGCTGGTCATCCCGGCCTACGACTACGTGCTCAAGTGCTCGCACCTGTTCAACGTGCTGGACGCGCGCGGCGCGATCGGCGTCACGGAGCGCGCGGCCTACTTCCAGCGCATGCGCGCCATGACCCGCAACGTGGCCAAAGTCTTCGCCGAACAGCGCCAGATGATGGAATACCCGCTGCTCGATCGTGGCTGGACGACCCCGGCCGTCGGTCAATCCGCCGCCCTGCCGGCTCAAATGCCCAGTGCCCCGGCCGACTTCCTGCTGGAGATCGGCACGGAGGAGCTGCCCGCCGGGGATGTCGACGCGGCCCTGGAGCAGCTCCGCGAACTCGCGCCCAAATTCTTCGCCGACCAACGCCTGAGCCTCGAGACGCTCAAGGTGTATGCCACCCCACGCCGCCTGGTGGTCTTCGCCAGCAAGCTCGCCCCCAGCCAGCCCGACGTGGAGAGTCTGGTCAAGGGTCCGCCCGCCCGCGCCGCCTTCGACGCGGACGGCAAGCCCACCCAGGCCGCGATCGGCTTCGCGCGCGGCAAGGGGCTGGACGTCTCCGCCCTGCGCCGGGCCGAGATCGACGGCGGCGAGTATGTGGTCGCCACGGTCAGGCAGGCCGGCCGCCCGGCGATCGAAGTTCTGGCCGAAGCCCTGCCCGGTTTCATCGCGGCGATCAAGTTCGGCAAGGCCATGCGCTGGAACGCCAGCGGGGTGGCCTTCAGCCGCCCGATCCGCTGGCTGCTGGCCCTCTATGGCGATCAGGTCGTGCCCTTCAGCTATGCCGATACCCCCAGCGGCCGGATCACGCGCGGCCTGCGGCCCTTTGGTTCCCCGGACCTCGAGATCGCCAAACCGGCCGAGTACTTCGTCGCGCTGGGCAAGCAGGGCGTCATCCTTGACCGCGAGGAGCGCGCCCAGGTGATCCGCGAACTGGCGAGAAAAGCCATCAGCGAGACCGGCGGGCGCATCCCGGACGATCCCGGCCTGCTGGCCGAGGTGACCAACCTGGTCGAGCGCCCGACCGCGCTGCGCGGCAGCTTCGCCGCCGAGCACCTCAAACTGCCGCGCGAGGTGCTGGTCACGGTCATGCGTAAGCACCAGCGCTACTTCCCGGTGGAGGATGCCTCCGGCCGCTTGTTGCCCTATTTCGTCGCCATCCGCAACGGCGACAAACAGCACCTGGACAAGGTCATCCACGGCAACGAGCACGTCCTGCGCGCCCGTTTCGCCGACGCGGCCTACTTCTACCAGAAGGATACCGGCAAGCCGCTGGAAGCCTTCCTGCCGCGCCTGAGCACCCTGACCTTCCAGGAACAACTGGGCAGCATGCTGGACAAGAATAACCGCGTGGCGGGCCTCGTCCCCACCGCGGCGAAGCTGCTCGGCCTGGGCAGAGAGGAAGAGAACGTCGCCCGGCGCGCCGCCCAGCTCGCCAAGGCCGATCTCGCCACCCAGATGGTGGTCGAGATGACCTCGCTGCAGGGGGTGATGGGCCGCCATTACGCCCAGTCCGGGGGCGAACCCGCCGCCGTGGCCGAGGCGATCTTCGAACACTGGCTGCCGCGCGGCGCGGGCGACCGCCTACCGGAGACTCCGGCCGGAATCGCCCTGGCCCTGCTGGACCGGATGGACTCGCTGGCCGGGCTGTTCGCGGCCGGGCTGGCTCCCAAATCCACGGCCGACCCCTACGGGCTGCGCCGGGCCGCGCTGGGGATCGTCCAAATCCTGGCCGAGCGCCGGATCGACCTCGACCTGGCCGACCTGCTGGCCCCGGTCGCCGACGCGCAGCCGATCGCGGTCGACGCGGCGACGCGCGCCGCCGTGCTGGACTTCATCGCCGGGCGGCTCAAGGTCTGGCTGCAAGGCGAGCAGGGCGATCCGCACCTGATCGAGGCCGTGCTGGCCGAGCAGGCCCGCAACCCGTACCGCGCCCTGCTGGGCGTGGGCGAGCTGGCCGTGTGGACGGCCCGCCCCGACTGGGCGGCCATTCTGGACAGCTTCGCGCGCTGCGTGCGCATCACGCGCGACAAACCGGCTTACACGGTCAACCCGGCCCTGCTCAAGCTCGACGCCGAGAAGGCGCTCCACGCCGCGACCCAGGCCGCCGCCAGGAAGCTCGGCCCGGACGATAACCTGAACGCCATGTTGAGCGCGTTCGAAGCCATGATCCCGGCCGTGACGGGCTTCTTTGACGGGGTGCTGGTCATGGACGAGGAGACCGCCATCCGCGAGAATCGCCTGGCGCTGCTGCAAGCCGTGGCATCTCTGGCGAAGGGGCGCGCCGACTTCAGCCAGTTGCAGGGGTTCTAGTCAAAAACAGTAGGGAATAGCCAGGAGGTGTACAAACACCTCCTGTTTTGTTTTAGCCGAAATAGCGAGCTAAGTGACTCGGCATATTCTGGGGCTGAAGCTTTATATCTTGAAAACATTCTTGTAGACCAGTCTGCTTTTCAACTTCTTCTATCTTCTTCTGAAGCATCTTGGGTAGAATTCCAGGCTGATCCAATAGTTCTATATCACTATCATCTAATACAATTACAAACTTGCTAGTTTTGGCGTGAAACAAAACCTGTGTTGCTTTTGCAAACCTAAAACTCATCTGTTTGGTTTTTCCTTTCGGAAAACCAGATGCCGATTTTAGACTGAAGAATACCCCCAAATGACATAACGTATCGAATTGGTTCTGAACAATACTGCAAAGCCTTGAAAACTGAGCATCACTGACGGTTTTCTTGGTGTTCTTGGCTTCTACAACAATAAACCTGCCGGTAGAGGGCAAATGTAATAGCCGAATAAAACTCGCCCAAAGTGGATTTGATCCGGATACTACATGTAGTGACCCCATAAACTTGGACACGGAATCGCGATTTCTTATTTCACTTCGC
>CAZHMJ010000363.1:0-3846 GCA_964533805.1 uncultured Anaerolineae bacterium
AATTTTCAGATAGGTTCTTACGATATCGATCAACTTGAACGCGGTGTCGAGCTCTATCACACCTGGGCACAAGCGGAAAATGTCCCATTGTGGGTGGGAGAAGTCGGGTCGCTGCGGCACGCTCCCGGCGACTCCGGCAACAATCTGATCCGCGATTATTTGACGCTGTTCAACCAAATGGGCGAGGGCTGGTGTCTGTGGGCGTACCGTGATGGCAGCGAACCGAATGGTTTCAGCCTGTACTACGGCCCGCCCGATCAGCCTGTCTCGGCATCGGTGCGCGACGAGATACTATATGAAATCCTGGTGGAAGGCTTTCAGGCGCGGCCCTAAATAAACACGCCTGACCATCACTGTGGATCGCTCGAATCCCAAAGATTCGTAGAACGATCTACCATCGGTGGAAGCGTTTAGCAGCACCAGATGAATCTCACGATCCTGGCACTACGTCAGGATCGTGTTCATAATGCGCCCTGCCAACCCGCGCCGTCAGTAATCGGGATAGGTATAGACATTCAGCACATAACCCCGCGTAGGGCCAAAAAACTTCATGGATACCTCGATTCCCGCCTACGCAGCGCCGCGGTAGTAGTCATGAAACATGCCGCCGAGAACCTTGCGACGGCACACTGGTCCATAGCCTTGACCACTTGTTTGGGTTTCACAATCCGAATAACTTGCATCACCATGAACCAGATCATCCAACACCTTTTCCCATCGGTCAGGCAAGCGCCTATTCTACCAGCCAGTTCGGACCTGATCTCACCTCAGTTCATGAGTGGATGGAGTTTTTTGAGACTACGGGCCAGATCAACGCCCGTTCAACGCAACACAGAGGACACTGAAATCTGGGTTGAATTGAAACGTCCCTGCCGCGCAATGACCTGTCACTCACGCGACGTTGGCGAGCGTCAGCTCCGGACCGGCACGTCGACCGATTCCGGCGACAGCCCGCCGCGCGGGACGGTGGCGCGGATTTCACTGGTGGCGGCCAGGGCGCGGATACGGGCCATGACCTGCTCCGCCACGGCCCGGACCTGGGTCCAATCCCCCACGTCGCCCACGAAGCGCAGCGGCGCGCCGATCGTGACCGCGTATGGCCCATGCCAGTACCACGTCCCGACCGCGACTTCGCCCCGGATCAGGGTCTCGGTCAGGCGGATCAGGTCGCGTTGGAGGTAGATGCCGACCGGGATGACCGGCGCGCCGCTCTGCAAGGCCAGGTGGGCTATCCCGGCGCGGGGGGCATGGAAGCCACCCGCCAGCGGGCTGATCGCCCCCTCCGGGAAGATCGCGACCGTCTTGCCGTCTCGCAGCAGGCGTTGCCCCGCCTCCAGCGCCGCCCGGCCCTGACCGGGCACGACCGGCACGTGGCCGACGCTGGTCAGGTAGCGCCCGAAGCCGGGCACCTTGAACAGCCGGTCATCGATCAGGATGTGCATTCGCTCCGGCAGCAGCCCGGTCACGACGAACGGATCGGTCGTGCTGGGGTGGTTGGGCGCGATGATCTTGGGGCCGGGCGGCAGCGCGGCCTCCCAGGCGACGTCCATCTGAAACAGCAGCCGCGCGGCGGCGCTGGCGGCGGTCTGGCCGGTCCGGTAAAGCATCTGGTCCCACATCACAGGGTTCCTCCCTCACTCATTGACGAACAAAAGTGATCTACGTAAAATCGCTCAGGAGTAACGCACGATTTCACGCACAGCGCGCTTGCGCGCGTGGGTCACTCAGGAGTGAGGGGCGTGGGGGACAAAACGACAACGATTGGGGAGGCGCTGCGTCGGCTCCGGCAGCAGCGCGGGATTTCGCAGTTCGACCTGGCCGTGGCGATGGGCTGGAAGGGCACCAACCCGGTGATCCAGATCGAGAAGGGGCGGCGCATCCCCCGCCCGGAGACGATCGCCCGGCTGGGGGAATGCCTGGGTCTGAGCTACGTCGAGGTGCACACCCTGAACGGGCTGGGCGGCTACGTGCCGCCGACGCGCCTGCCGCCCCGCGAGTACGTTATCCGCACCCTGGATCAGATCGCCACGCAACTGGCTCGGGTGCCCTATCCGGCGGCGGTGCTCGATTACCAGTATCGGGGCTGGCTGTTCAACCCGGCGGGCTTCATCATGCTGGACAGCGACCTGGACGCCGGGCGCGCGCTGGCGGCCCGCCAACTCGACGTGCTCCAGATCATGTTCGACTCGCGCCTGCCGATCCGCGCCCGGATCGCGGATCTGGCCGAAACCGAAAAGGAAATCACCTTTTCCTTCAAAGCCTCGAACTCCTTCCGCCAGCACGAGCCGTTTTTCCTCAGCCTGCCCGACCGGCTGGCGGACGTCCTGCTCCCGGAGGACTACCGCCACTTCGCCCGGATCTGGCAGACGGTCGACCTCAACGCGGCCGAACGGCTGACCTCGCTCCAGGTGACCGATTTTTACGCCCGGATCGAGCAAGGTGATATCCGGCTGCGCTTCCCGGAGGGCGAGGTCGCGTGTTACATCCGGCGGGAGGCGATTCTGCACCTGGGCGACCTGTTCCAGATCATGACCTTCATTCCGCTGGATACGCCGGCCCACCCGGCCAACCGGGCCCTGGCCGAGCAGGTCTTCCGGGCGTACACGCCGCCCGTCACCGACTGCCTCAAGGTGTGGGAGCTGATCGACGTCGCGCCCTGGTTCGCGGTGTAGGACCAAGCGATCCTCAAGGCCGCCAGCGGTTGATCGCGTCGCGCAACGCGCGGGCCGCCGCGCCGGGATCGTCCGCGTGGATGATCCCCCGCGAGGAGTTGATGATCAGCCCGCGGCCCTGGGCGTCCAGCCCGGCCTGGACGGTCGCCTGGACGTCGCCGCCCTGCGCGCCGATCCCCGGCACGAGCAGCGGCATCTCCCCCACCAGGGCCCGCACCCGGCGCAGCTCGTCCGGGTAGGTCGCGCCCACGACCAGCATGCAGTTGCCGTTGGCGTTCCAGGCGTCGCGGACGCGCTCCGCCACGGCCTGCCACAGCGGCCGCCCACCCACGTCCAGGTCTTGCAGCTCGCCCGCGCCGGGGTTGGAGGTCCGGCACAGGAGGATGCAGCCCTTGTCCGCCCGCGCCAGGAAGGGCTGGAGCGCCTCCTGGCCCAGGTAGGGGTGGAGCGTTACCGCATCGAAGCCCAGGTCGTCGAAGATGGCGCGCACATACCCGGCGTTGGTTGAGCCGATGTCGGCCCGCTTGGCGTCGCAGATGGTCAGGATGTCCGGGTGCTCGGCGCGCAGATAGGCCATCGTTTGGCGCAGGGCGGACCAGCCGGCCTCGCCCGCCGCCTCGTAGAAGGCCATGTTGGGCTTGTAGGCGCTGGCGTAGGGGTGGGTCTGCTCGATGATCCAGCGGTTGAAGGCGAATTGGGGCGATTCGTCCGCCGCGAAGCGGTCCGGAATCCGGTCCGGGGCGCTGTCCAGCCCGACGCAGACCAGGCTGTGGGCGGCTTCCACGCGGGCGTTGTACTTGGCGATCGGGGACATGGGCGATCCTTCCGGTGAGGGTGGGCGACGGGGCCGATTGTGACCCGGCGAGGGAACAGAGGCAAGAGGTAAGAAAAAGCGCCATGGCGGCAAAAGTCGGACAACAGCCGGGGCAAGCCCTGCCGAAGCGCCTTTATCTCAACAGCGGCGCGATGCCCGCGCTGGGGGTATCTGGCCCGGCCAGGACGCCCAGCCCCAGGAACTGGGCGAGGGTCAGGATCGCGGCGACGTCGATGCGCAGTCGGTCGGTGGCGACCAGGGCCAGCACGCCGAGCACGCTGACCACGACGAACCACTGGGTGGGGGTCATGGGCGCTCCTTTGGGGGATAGCGTTCGGGTGGCCTTAGGCTACCGTAGGA
>CAZHMJ010000364.1:0-2247 GCA_964533805.1 uncultured Anaerolineae bacterium
AATTCAACATTGTTTTAGTAGCCGGCCAGCAGGCAGCCGCCCTGGTAGCTCAGGGAGTAGACCAGCACGCCTTCCAGCCAGATGCGCTCGATGCCCGTCCAGCCCCACGGCCGGATCTCGCCCTCGTCGGCGTAGACCCAGCGGCCCGTCTCCAGCGTCCGGTGGACGCGCAGCCGCTCCCCGAAGCGCACCCGGTTGGCGTATTCGCGCAGCACCGGCTGGAGGACCTGGCCGACTGCGGCGTCGCTGGTCAGTTGCAGCCCGGCCTCGGTCAGACCGCCGCCATAGCCGCAGGTGGCGATCACCGGCCCGGCCGCCCCACCCTGGCGCACGATCTCCATCCCGAAGAAGCTGCCGGGCCGCTGGGCGGGGTTGTCGAAGTAGCGGTCCTCGTACAGGTAACCGCCCTCGGCGTAGCTCAGCTCGTGCGATCCGGGCAGCAGCGGGTTCGGCGCGGCGGGCTGGCTGGCCGCGTAGGTCAGGGCGCGGGCATGGGCATAAAAGGCGCGCAGATCGGGGGGCAGGATCGGACGCAACCGTGCAGTCATCGGAACAACCTCTCAGGTAGGAATGTTGAATTCTTAATTTTGAATTTTGAATTGAAAAACAGAGATAGCGGTAGCACCGCAGAATAGCGTGGTTGGGCGAGCCAATCGGAAGGCTGCGCGGGGCACGCCAGGGACTCAAGTCCCTGGGGCGGTTTTTGAGTCCACTTTCAGTGGACTTCGTGTTCGTAGCCCGCGACCTGGCAGCGATGAGACTGCTGGCGCGGGTGATCCAACCGCCACCGTTGCCAGACTCGTAACCACGTTATTCTGTAGTCCTACCAGAGATAGCGTACTCCGAATTCAAAATTAAGCATTCAAAATTCAACATTATTCTGGAGCGTTTTCTCGAAAATTGCCACGTTCTGCTCGCGGCCCTGCAGATCGATCACGGTCGTGAGGCCGCGCACCGGGTAGCCCAGGCGCTCGTAAAAGCGCAGCAGCAGGCTATGGGCCGCGATCGCGTCGAAGCGGATCACCGTGCAGCCCTGGGCGGCGGCGAGTTCCTCCACGCGGGCCATGCACCACGTCCCCACGCCGCTCCCCTGCCGGTCGGGGTGGATCGCCAGTTTGCTCAGGTACAGGGCCGGGGCGGCGGGGTCCGCCCAGAAGTCGCCGGGCAGGTAGTCGATCCCGCGCGTCCCGACCGTGAACGTGCCGGCCAGCGCCCCGTCCTCATGGACGGCATACACCGCCTTCGCGATCGCATCCTGCTGGAGCCGCGCCAGCGGATAGGGTGGAATCCAGTGCTCCAGCCCAAACTGGTCGCGCATGGCTTCGCCGCACCGGCGGATGATGTCCTGCGCGGCGCGAAGGTCGGCGGCCTCGGTGATACGCGCAATCGAAAGGGGCATGAAGATAATTCTCAATTCTTAATTTTGAATTTTGAATTTTGAATTGAAAGACAAAGACTCTGTCTTCAATTCAAAATTAAGAATTCAAAATTCAACATTCGTTCTTCTAGGGTCGGATTTCCGGGGGCAGCAGGAAGCTGACCGAGCGCGCCACGTCGACGAAACGCGCCGCCAGGCTCGACCCCTCGACCGCCGCCGCGATCCAGGTCACCGGCAGCAGCTTGAGCGCCAGGACGAACACCCCGCCGCCGAGCGCGGCGTTGAGCGCGTTCAGGATCATGCCCGCGAAGCGCTCCGGGCCGGTCACGATCACGGCCACATCCTTCGTCACGTGATGGACCTTGAACGGGCCAACGCGCGGCCGGTCGTCGTCCTCGGCGTCGTCCGGCGCGCGGGAGCGGAACTGCCGGACCAGCCGCCCGCCAAAGGCATCCAGCAGGCCGGAGCCGAGGCCAAACATCACGAGGTAGACCAGGAAGATCATCCACTCGTTGCGGGCAAAGCCGGACTCCAGGGCGATCCGCAGCATCAGCGCGGCGAACATCAGGCCCAGCAGCGTGGCGGCCAGGCGCAGCGCGGCCCGCATCACCCCCTGCCGGAAGCCTTCCACCAGCGCCCCCGCCACCGAAATAACCAGCAGCAAGCTCAATACCGTGCTCATACACTCCCCCGATCGATCCACGGGCATCTTCGATCCGGTGATTGCAACGACCCGCTGTCGACATATACGCATCCAGGGACGACGGGTTGCTGGAAAACAATTTTGAATGTTGAATTCTCAATTTTTAATTAAAGACAGGGGCGGTTACAGTCGTCTTTCAATTCAAAATTAAGCATTCAAAATTCAA
>CAZHMJ010000364.1:2257-3837 GCA_964533805.1 uncultured Anaerolineae bacterium
AGTGCTTTTGGGGTTCGTCAGCAGGGCCAGGGCGGCCGCGATCAGGATCAGCAGGAAGCCCGGCGTGGCAACCAGCGCGCCGTTGTAGAGGACCATGCCCGCCCCGTAAAGCGTGCCGATCCCCCCCACCCCCGCCAGCCCGATCCAGGCCAGCCGCCGGGGCCGGAGCGTGGCCCAGACCGCGCAGCCAATCCCGGCCAGCAGCACGGGGTAGATCAGCCCGTCCCAGGCCCGCCGCCAGAGATAGCCGATATCCGGGGGCGGCGCGACAGTCTCCGAGGACAGCGGCGTGGCGACCAACCGCTGCCAGTGGGGGACGAGGCGCGGGCGCGGCTCGCCCATCACATCCGAAGGCCAGGGCAGCGCCACCGTCGCGCACACGGCCAGCGCCAGGCCGACAAAAACCACAGCCAGCAACACAAATTTTGAATGTTGAATTCTTAATTTTGAATTATCAACACTCACAGCAACCCCTGTCTTTCAATTCAAAATTAACCATTCAAAATTCAGCATTGCCTTTTAGACGTTGTCCGAGGCGCGCTTGGAGAGGTAGACGATGTCGTCGTGGCGGGCGTAACCGGCGCGGGCCAGCATCGCCAGGCTGGCCGCGTTCCCGGCCTCGACGTGAGCGGCGATGACATGCAGGCCGCGCTCGTCGCGCAGGACGCGCTCACAGGCCTCGACCAGGCGCAGGCCCAGCCCACGCCGCCGGTAGTCCGGGTGGACGGCCACCCGGTTGATCCAGCCGCGCCGGCTGTCCGTGGTCGCCAGGGCCACGCCGACCAGCCGCCCGCCGTCCTCCAGGCCGAGCACGATCTGGCAACCGGAGGCGATCTGGGCGGCGAAGGCCTCCCGCGAGTCGCGCCCCACCGGGCGGATGTGCAGCCCGGCGGCCTCCCACAGGCCACGCACCGCGTCGTAATCTTCCGCGCCGAGAACCCGCAACACCATGTCCGAACCGGTCATCAGGAACTCCCTTGGTGAACACGGAGGAATTTTACTGGGACATCGGGCGAAGCTCAAGCGGAACACGCACGAAGCAAATTGGACCGGACAAGGCGGGGGAGATCGGTCTTATCGGTGGATATCCGGGGCTCATCCGTTGTAACCGTGTCCTATTCTTTTTTCCTGCTCAGCCGTTGGTACAAGGCCAGGGTTTCGTCGACCATGCGCTCTGAGCTGAAGTAAGTCTCCAGGCGGTTGCGGCCAGCCGCCCCCATCGCCGCCCGCCGGGCAGGATCGGCCAGCAACGAGGCCAGGGCCTCGGCCAGCCCATCCACGTCGCGCGGCGGGACAAGCAGCCCGGTCTCGCCGTCCGCGACCACCTCGGGGATGGCGCTCACGGCGCTGCCCACGACCGGTACGCTCTGGGTCATCGCCTCCAGCAGGACCAACCCGAAACCCTCCCTCAAACTGGGCATCAGGAAGATGTCCAGCCCAGCGAAGATCGGAGCCGTCTCCGCCTGCCAACCCAGGAAATGCGTCCGAGCGGCGATTCCCAAGGCCGATGCCTGGGTTTCCAGCGCATCGCGCAGCGGACCATCGCCAGCCAGGGCGAGATGCGCGGCCGGAAAGCGATC
>CAZHMJ010000365.1:0-3793 GCA_964533805.1 uncultured Anaerolineae bacterium
ATCAGCCCGGCCCGGCCCTGCGTGGCGGCGCATTCCCAGGCCGCCGGCGCGCACGCGCCGCCCAGATCGACCCAGGTCAGCCGCCCCTCCGCCAGCCCAACCCGGACGTCACGCGCCCGGCTGAACAGCCGGGGCAGCGCGTCCAGCCGCCCGCGCAGGTGGGCGGTGTAGACCAGCATCAGGCGCGGCGGCATCTCAGTCGCGGATTTGCTCGAACATGGCCGCCGCGTCCCAGTACGCTTCCAGGCCGTCGATCAGGTCGCCCTCCAGGGTCATCACGTTGACCCCGTCGAAATGGGCCTGCTTGCCGTTGCGGGCCGTGGCAGTCACTTCCCAGGTAAAGACCACCCGCTCCTGCCCGCCATAATGCACCTTAAGCGGCCGCAGTTCGAACGTCTTCCACGTCGACTGCATGGTATGGAAGTACATCCGCAGGCCGTCCTCGCCCTCGTACAGGCTGGCCCCGTACGGGTCGCGCACGACGCAGTTGGCGCGGAAAATCGCCAGGAAACGGGCCTCATCGAGGGCATTCAACGCGGCCACGTACCGCGCGACGGCCTGATCCAGACCGCTCTTGTTCTCCGGTGTCTGCTGGGCCATGGGCCACCATCCTTCCCGAATTCGCCTGCCGAGCCAGAACCGCGCGCGGGCGCGGGCCTCCCTCATTGTACCAGATAGCGATCAGTCAACAGCCGCCAGTTATCAGTTGTCAGTCAAAGACACGGCAAGCCGTTTTGTGTTCGCTTTGACGCATGGACGCTTGCCGTCTGGACGCTACAAAAACAGGCGCAGCGTCTTGAACAGGGTGAACAGCCCCAGCCCGACCGCCGCCCACAGGCTGGCCCCGGTCGACTTCTGATGGGCGCGCACGCCGATCAGGTAGCCGCCCGCCAGGAACGACGTCAGCCACAGCACCGGATCGGCCGGATTGTCGATGACCTGCACCAGGGTGAAGACCAGGGCGGTAAGGGGCAGCGCCCGTCCATTCCCGCCCGGCCCGGCGGCCAACGCCGGGTAAAGCAGCCCGGCGAACAGAATCGCCCGGACCAGCGGCTCGATGACCAGCGTTACCAGACCGGCAGCGATCCAGGCGGCGGGACTCGCGCCGTTCAGGCCGGTCAGATTGGGCGGCAGACCGATGGTCTGGAAAAGGAGAGGCACGAAATCGATCAGGATCGCCACGCCGAGCGACAGCAAAAAGAGCAGCAGGATACTGCCCCGCCAGCCGGTGACCCGCAGGGCGCGCGCGGCGGGTTGGCCGGACCGGCGGGCCGCCGCCGACCACACCACCCCGACCGTGACCAGCCCGGCCAGGCCAGCCGCGACGTTGGTCGTCAGGGGATTGATCACCCCGGTCTGGAGGGCCACCGGGTCGCCCAGGACGGAGACCAGGGCCAGGGCCGCGATGCGCAGGATCACGTAAGCCAGCGTCATCCAGAGCGCGAAGCCGGTCGGCCAGGCCGGCGCTGCTTCCGGCTCGCGCAGCCGGGCCAAGAACGAGTCCCGGTCGAAAATCATCCTGTCAGGCTGCTCCTGCTTCCCAATCCACCGCGCCGGATATTATGCCGCGTCCGCGCCCCGCTGCAAGCCCGCCTGGTGCTCATACACTAACCTCAAAAGCATCTCACCGCAGAGGACGCAGAGATCGCGGAGGAAGAACTAAAGAGATGTATTTTCTCTTCTATGTCTTTCTCCACGCTTTTCCTTAGCGTTCTTGGCGACTTGGCGGTTCAATCTGTTTTGCGCGCCTACAGCGCCGTGATGGTCTTGGCGACCCGCAGGTGCTGGGCAAAGAACGGCAGGTAGTCCGCGAACTCGACCCACTGCCCCTCGGCGAAGCCGGTCAGGTAGCGGCGCAGCACGCTGACCACGCCGGGCAATTCATCCAGGCCGCGCGCCTTCTTCTCCATCAGCACGAAAGCCCGGGACTCCGCGCCGCTGACGTGATCCTCCAGGTAAATCGCGACCAGCCCGGATACGAACAGGGTCAAGAATTGCTCCAACCAGGTGGGGTACGTCTCGGCAAACTGCTTGGAGACAGGCAGCTTCTTCTGGGAGGCTTTCTCCAGCGCGTCCGGATGGTGCTCCAGATAGCGGTTGATCAGCACCCGGCCATACTGGCTGAGCGCCGCGCGGTAGATATGAGTGGGGTCCTCGTCGAAGGGCCAGGGCGGGTTATCGCCCCAGGCGATGCGCGGCGGCGCGATGCAGCACAACTCGCCGTTGACCAGCAGGCCAATCTCGGTATCGGTGGGATAACACACGTTGGGAATGAAAACCAGAGTCTCGGTGTAGTCCCCAACGAAGGGATGCAGCAGGTCGTAGAAGGCCGCCGTCTCGAACATCCGGGTCGCCTCGCGCAGGGCGGTCTGCCAGACGTCCGCCTCCTCCTCCCACCAGGCCTCCAGCCCGGACGTCTGGTAGAAGTGGTTCAGGTGGCGCGGCAGGGTTGGCGGGGCCCAGGTGGGCAGTTCGCCACCCGCCAGGGACGGCCACTCCAACTGCATGGCGTAGCTATAGAACACGTCCGGCGCCATCCCCCGGTCGAGCAGCGCCTGGAGGATCAAGACCGCCGGGTGCTTCTCCAGGGGTTGCAGGACGCGCCGCGTCCCGCGCGCGTGGGCGTGTGCGCCGTGCGGCTTGCGTTTCTGCTCGATCTCCGGCCAGGAGGTCATGGCCAGCAAGGCGGACATCAGCCGCGCCCGGTTGTCGATACGAACCTGTACTTTATCCATGGCTTCCGCGATCCGGATGAAAACAAACCCACATCCCGTGTGGGTTGCGAGACCTGCCTCTACGGCGCTGGAACGAGTTTCCCGATCCGCCGTTATTCTACAGCAGGCCGCGCAATTCAACCAAGCGCCGGGCCGCCCGCCAGAAAGCCCAGCGTCGCCGCGACCGTCCCCGCCCAGCCATCGGCCTCGTTCCCGGCGATGCTCACCGCCCGCGCCCGCACGCCTAGCGGAGCTAACTCGGCATCCAGGGCCGGGATCATGGCCCGCAGCCCGGCCTGGCTGGCGACATAAGGACTCTGGCCCGGCATGGCCGCCGCAGGCGGCTCGTTCACCAACTGGACGATCCGCCCGCCGCCCTCATCGGCCATCACCCGCGCCGCGAGTTGGATCACCAGGAACGCCCCGGTCAGGTTGACCTCGATCACGCGCCGCCAATCGTATTCGTCCAGGCTGAGGAACGGTGTTTCTTTATTCACCGCCCAACCGCTGACCAGCAGGTGCAGCCCGGCGTATTCGTCGCGCAGGCGCTCGATCAGGGCACTGACCTGGAAGCGGTTCCCGACGTCCGCCGCCCAGGGCAACGCCGCGCCGCCCGCCGCGCGGATGATCTCCGCCGTGGCCTCGGCCCGGTCGGGGTTGACATCGCACACGCCGACCGAGGCTCCCGCCCGGCCCAGGGCCAGCGCCACGGCCTGCCCCGCCCCCGCTCCGGCTCCGGTCACCAGCGCGACCTTGCCCTGCAAACGATCTGGCTCCATCGTCATTCTCCTCACGATGTCGAAAAAAGCGATTTGAACCGCCAAGTCGCAAAGGACGCCAAGGAAAGACAGGAGAAAGCAGGAAAGACTATCTCCTTGTGTTTTCTCTCAGCTTTTCCTTGGCGGTCTTGGCGACTTGGCGGTTCGATTCGTTTTTTGCCCGCGCTGCCGCCATCAGGGATAATCATCCCAGCCAATCCGAAGCAGGCCCCAGGGGCGTCCTATGGAAATCAACGACCAGTTCATGCCGAAGGTGCTGACTCTGATACTGGAGCTGTCCCAGTATCCGATCCTGTGCAA
>CAZHMJ010000366.1:0-3785 GCA_964533805.1 uncultured Anaerolineae bacterium
TGATCCAACCGCCACCGTTGCCAGACTCGTAACCACGTTATTCTGTAGTCCTACCCGGCCAGCCGCGCCGCCACGAAAACCAGCGCCCCACCCCAGGGCGACCTTACCCGGCCAGAGTTGCCCGCAGCCGGGCCTCGAACTCGCTGAGCATCAGCGCTGTCGCGCCCCAGACCACCTGGCCCTGGACGTCATAGTATGGCACGCGGAAGGTCATCCCACCCAGCTCCCAATCGCGCTCGTGTTTGGTCCCCTCGTCCAGCAGGGCCGCCAGGGGCAGCTCCAGCAGCCCGGCCACTTCCAGCGGGTTGGGCCGCAGGGCCGGCCGGGCCGCCAGCGCCCCCACCACCGGCCAGACCAGGTAGCCGCTGGGCGGGATGTAAAGCTGGGTCAGATGGCCGAGCACGGTCACGTCCGCCCGGCACAGGCCGATCTCCTCGTGGGCTTCGCGCAGCGCGGTGGCGACCGGATCGCTGTCCTCCGGCTCACGCCCGCCGCCGGGAAAAGCCACCTGCCCGGAATGAACGCCCGGATCGGGCGCGCGCTGGATCAACAGCGTGGTCAGGCCCGCCTCGCCTGGATAGACCAGCACCAGCACCCCGGCTTCGCGGGTCTGGGCATCCGGCGGGGGAAAGCGCGGGCGCGGATTGGGGCGCAGGTGCATCGGCCGCCAGGCGGCGTCCACGTCGAAGTCGGGCAGCGCCAGCGCGGCCCGCACGTGTTCCAGGGTCAGGGTGGGGATCATGCCGGATCGGCGGAGGCGCCCGGCTCGTCCGGCGGATCGATCCACAGGCAGTAGGTGAATGCCGAGCGGCTGAAGAGACGCTGCACGGCCCCTTCGGGCGGCTGGAACGGCGGCCGCCCCGCCGGGGTGATGACCAGGTGGGCGCGCTCCAGGCCCGGCTGGCCGCTTTCGCCCCATTCCTGGGAGAGCCGCACCAGTTCCAGGTAGCTATCCACCCCGCCATAAATATGCACCACGCGCTGGTCGCCAAACGGGACCAGACAGGCCGTGGTCGAGCTGAGGATGCCCCACCCAATCCCGGTCAGGCCGTAGGCGATCTGGCCTTCCTCCACCTGGTAGGTCGCCAGGTGATAGGCGGGCGGCTGGTGAAAGAGCAGGTGGTAGCTGAACAGGCCCAGGTTACGCCGGTCCAGCTCCACGGGAAGCTGGGCGACGTCCTGATCCCCGGACAGCAGGGTGTGGACTCCCGCCTCGTCCAGGATGCAACCCTCCTGCAGCCGGATGCGCAGGGACGACCCCGGCAGGCGGATGGTGCGTTCCGGCCCGGCGGCCTCGCCGCGCAGGGGCAACAGGGTCACCGGGAACACGGCCCGGCTGCGCAGCGATCCATCCGGCTGGGGCGCCAGGACCGCGCCCACCTGGATGCCGCCGAACATGAACGCCACCGCCAACAGGCCGTCAGGGCGAAGCTGCTCGATCCAGGCCGGGGGGAGGTCCCATACGGCGGCCGCGGCCACGATCCGGTCATAGGGGGCGTTCTCCGCCACGCCCGCCGCGCCATCGCCGTGCACGATCTGCACCCGGCCGTAGCCTGAACGGTCCAGGTGGGCCGCGGCCGCGTCGGCGATCTCGTCATCGATCTCGACGGCCGTCACGTGGCCGCCCGCGCCCACAATCTCGGCCAGCAGAGCCGCGCTGTAGCCGGTGCCGGCCCCGATCTCCAGCACGCGCTGGCCCGCCTGGAGGTCCAGCGGGCTGAACATGGCCGCCAGCACGCTCGGCTGACCGGAACCGCTGATCGGATCGCCAATACGGTCGCGCCGGGTGACGATCAACGTGTCGCGGTAGACCGCGTCCAGGTATACCCCCGGCACGAACAGGTGGCGCGGCACGCTCAGAAGCGCCCGGCGCACCGGCTCCGCCAGCGGGATACCTCGTTCTTCAAGCTCGGCGACCAGCGCCGCGCGCCGTTCTTCCATGCTCAGGGACTTTCTCCACACAGGAATAGCGGTCAGCACTCAGCCTTCAGCGCTCAGCGAAAAACAAGCAGGCTCACGTGCGGAAACCGTGCGAAGTAGCTCTCGAACAAGGGGTTTAAACCCCTTGTTGCAGACTTTTCGCCCATGAGCCAAACAGGAATGGCTCGTGCAACACGATCCGGCCCTCTCTTTCGCCTGCCGCTTCGACGCTCAGGCGCGGCCGCCGGCACGCGCCGCCTCCCAATTCAACATTGAGCATTCAAAATTCAAAATTCCCATCGTACCAGGCCCGGCGCTTGCGCAGGCTCATCCCGGCATCGGTCTGCTCGCGGCGCGTCGTGCGGACGCGGCCCTGCGAATCGATGTGAATCTGGCCCGCCTGCTGGAGCCGGGCGAATTCCTCCGGCGAGATGGCCGGGGCCGGTTCGCCGCCCAGCCGTTCCAAGCGCTCCGCCATCCGATCCTCGGGTTCAGGTTCAGGTTGGGCGGCAGCTTTGGCCGGCGGCGGCTCGGGCGCGGCGGACTCGGCCGGCGGCGCTGGCGTCTCGCCCTGGGGCGCGAAAAGGTCCTGGTTGGCATCCTCCGGCGGATTCGCCGCCGGGGGTGTGGGGGTCGGGTTGTCAGCCACGCTACCTGTCTCCGTTCTCGGTGTCTTCGTCTTCGTAAACAATTCCCGAATCGCTCAGGAGTTGTTCCAGGCTTACATTGTCTTCGGCGGTTTCCTCGCTCAGCCGGTCGCGCTGGCCACATTCCAGGCAGCCGGGGTCGCGCGGGATATCCACCCATTCAGCCCCATAGGGCGGCGTGACCTGACCGTCGAAAATCTCCAGCGGCCGGTTGGCCAGGATCACGGTGTTGGCGGGCATGCGCCGGTAAGCTTCCCGCCCGCGCAGCAGCTCGTTAAGCGCCAGGTCGGCCTGGGCGGCGGCCACGCGCACCACGTGCAGCCACAGCCCCGGCTCAGCTTCCAGCGTGCCGTCCGGGCCGATCATACCATAATCCAGGTCATTTGCGCCGGGGTCCTGGATGCCGTCGCGCAGGTCATCGGCCCAACAGGCATAACACGGGCTGGCCGGGTCGCTGGGATTGATCACCACCACGTCGCCGCCTTCGCCGCGCTCGTAGACCCCGCCGTAGACCGCGGTCAGGCCCTGGGCCAGGCACAGGCGGTTGATCAGGTATTTGACCTGCTCGCCGTCCACGCCGACCACGATCAGGCTGACGCCGGTCAGCGCGTCCAGGTGATCCTCGATCCGGCCCCGGACGGCGGTCACCCGCGCGGCGGGATTGCGGGCGTGGATCAGGTCGGCCACCACATCCACCTTGGGGCGGCCAACATCGCGCATGTCGCCCACATGGCGCACCACGTTGCCCGTCTCCAATACGTCATCATCGATCAACACGAAGCCGCCCACCCCGCTCATGGCGAGGCTTTCGGCCACGAACCCGCCACCGGAACCCAATCCAATCACGGCCACCGTCTGGCGGCCGAGGTGTTCCAGTGCGTCCTTGCCCAGCAGTTGTTCAATCCGTTCCCAGGAAGTCATTGCTGCTGCTCCATTTCAAAAAGCCATGCAGCCTGTGGCCGTGATCCGTCCGCGAAAAAAGTCGGGCTCCCGCGTGGAAGCGGCGTTGCCATCTCTGGTACAAGGGGCTGATGAACCTCTACAAATTGATCCGGCAACAGGATCGATCCATCGCCGGTAGGGGCGACCGGCCGGTCGCCCTGGGCGGTTCGCGAACCGCCCCTACCACCAGCCTACGACGTCACCGGATCAATCTGTTAACCTGCATAAGAACCCATCTGAAAATTCCTATCCGGTAGAATAGGCGTTGTCGAACGG
>CAZHMJ010000367.1:0-1635 GCA_964533805.1 uncultured Anaerolineae bacterium
GTAGCCGGGGACTTGAGTCCTCGGCGGTGGACCGGCGCGCGACTCCATTGGCACTCGCCCAATTACCGGATTAATTTGTTAATCTGCATGAGTCCCCGGCGTGACCACAGCGCCATCATTGCCTGCTTCGTGTCTCGTCAAAACAATTAACTTGACTCATATTGGGCGGTTCTCCACCGCACCAGAGAGGGTTTGCCTATGCGCCCCGCACGTCCCCGCGGGCTGACCATTGCCCTGCTGGCCTGTACCGTGCTGTACGGCCTGTATCCCCTCGTCACGGGGATTTTCTTCGCCCTGCCCGCGTTGAGCCGGCCCAACTACCCGCTGGAGCCGCGCGTCGTGCTGGACATCGTGCTCAGCCTGGCCTTTCTGGGCCTGCTTATCCCGGCCTGGCGCGGCCGCCCGCCCCGCATCCGTCTGATCCTGACCGCCGCCGTGATCGGCCTGCTGCTGCTCAACCTGGGCACGGCCGTCTACGACCTGGCTAACCGCTCCGCGCTGACCCTGGATTCGGCCAGCCAGATCAGCGAAGCCACGACCACCTGCTCGATCCCCGTCTACGCCCTGCTGACCCTGTACATCGTCTGGTACCTGAATCGCTACCCGGCCCGCGCCTACTACCGGGGGGAGACTCCCGCCACGCAAAGCGAAGCGCCCCATGACTGAAACGGTGACGTGCGATCGCTTCCTGGGCGGGACGATCGATCTGCCGCGCGCGCGGCTGGCCATCCGACCGGCGGCCTACGGTCTGATCGTGCACGATGGCCGCGTGCTGCTGATGGGCAACCGGCGCGTCGAGCGGCTGTCGCTGCCCGGCGGCGGGATCGAGGTGGGCGAGCGACTGGCGGACGCCGTCCAGCGCGAAATCCGCGAGGAAACCGGGCTTACCGTCCGGGTCGACCGGCTGGCCGCCTTCCGCGAGGGGTTCTTCTACTACGACCCGGCCGACCTGGCTTTTCACAGCCTGCTGTTCTTCTTCCACTGCACGCCGCTGAGCTTCGACCTGCTGCCCGACGACCAGGTGGACGACGATGAATCGACTCACCCCCACTGGCAGCCGCTGGCAACCATCACGCCCGACCTGTTCATCAACCACGGCGATCTGATCGCCGCGCTGCTGGGCCTGCCGGGGGCGCATCCCGTCGAGCCGTTTCAGGGCTGATCCGGGCGAACTCGCATGGCGAACCGGCTATAATAGGGATGAGCGTTGGCGATGAGCGAGGAGTTCCACGGATGGCCGTTCAACTGAACATCCCGTATGAAACCCTGGTCACGCTGGTTGAGCAGCTTCCTCCCAAAGAGCAGCAGGATTTGCTGGCCCGCCTGCTGCATATCACCAGGAAACGCCCGCTCTCCAAAGAGGACAGACTGGCGCTGTTTCATACCAGCATCCTGAGCGTGCCGGTCAACGAAGCGCCCTCGATCCGCCGCGAAGACTGGTACGATAACGATGGCCGATAATGTTTTTGTAGACACAAATGTCCTGCTGCGCGCGTTTTTCAGCACATTTCCTGAACATGAACGCGTACGGGCGATGGTGGATCAACTGCTCGGCGAAGACTGTGATCTGTGGATCAGCCGCCAGGTGATCCGTGAATTCCTGGTCCAGGTGACCTATCCCCATACGTTCACTAC
>CAZHMJ010000367.1:1645-3751 GCA_964533805.1 uncultured Anaerolineae bacterium
CCCCGCTTACGATAGAGCAGGTGATCCGGCAGGTGGAACAAATCGAAACCTTGTTTCGTGTCGCCGATGATACCCACGACATCACGGCCTGTTTGCTGGTGCTACCGCAGATATTCCCCACGCGCGGCAAGCAAATCCACGATGCCAACATCGTCGCTACGATGCGCTATGGCATCGAAAGACTGCTGACGCTTAATCCCACTGACTTCCGGCGTTATGAAGGCTACATCTCCCTTCTGACGCCCAATGTGACCTCTTAAAATCGGCTGATTGGCATGGCGAACCGGCACTTTGGCAACCTCGGCGACCTCTGGAAGCACCTGCCGCTGGCCGCGATCCTGGAACGGGAACGTCCCGCGCGTTACTGGGAATCGCACAGCGGCTCGGCCAGCTATCCCATGCTCGCCGATCCGCCGCGCGCCTATGGCGTGCTGACCTACCTGGCCCAGGCCCCGGTTTATCCCGACCTGACCGGGGCGGCCTACACCCGCCTGCTGGACGATCACCGCGCCTCGGATGGGACGCTGATCGACTACCCCGGCTCGGCCCTGATCGCGATGGCGATCCTCCATGATGCTGCCCGCTACCTCTTCTGCGACCTGGATGGCGCGAGCCTGGACGATTTGAGCGCGATGGGCGCGGCCCTGGGTTTACCGGCAGTCGCCGTGCAAACCGTCTGGGCGGACGGCCTCACGACCCTGGCCGGGGCCGCGGCCCGACTTGCTCCGCCGGACGCGCGGCGGACGCTGGCCTTGATCGATCCCTTCCGGCCGCTGGAGCCGGGCGCGGACGGCCGCCACGCGCTGGACGTGTTCGATGAACTGGCCGGGCGGGACATCCTGACGGTCTTATGGTATGGCTACCGCACAGCCGCTGAACGCGCGGCCCTGTGGGATGCGCTGGATCGCGCTTCGCTCGACGGGGTGTGGGCCGGGCAGATCGACCTGGCGGAGGAACGCGATCCCCTGCCGGAAGGGGCCGGCCTGCTCGGCTGCGGGCTGCTGGCCGCGCACCTGCGCCCGGAGACGATCCGCGTGTGCGAGGGGCTGGGCGAGGCGCTGGCCGCGGCCTACGCCGGCGTGCGCTTCGCCGATGGAACCCCCGCCGCCCTGCGTTTCACCGCGCGGCGCGTGTAGCGCTCAGCGCTCAGCCTTCAGCCGTCGGCCAAAGGCAAAACGCGGATTCGGCGCAATGTTTTGCAGCGTGTCGCCA
Source organism: uncultured Anaerolineae bacterium (assembly GCA_964533805.1). GTDB lineage: Bacteria > Chloroflexota > Anaerolineae > Aggregatilineales > Ch27 > JARKOQ01. Next base: position 2,858 of record CAZHMJ010000367.1, read on the forward strand.
TATGCGTTGGGACAGGAAGATTGCAGCACCGTGGGGCGTTCGGGTGAACGCCCCGCGGTATTTACGGTCGCAGGTTCAGACCACGCTGCCGCCGGGGGACTGGCGGCGCACGAAGGACAGGAACGGGTAGGCGAGCTGGCTGGGATCGATCCGGCGCGTTTCCAGCGCCGTCCGGTTGGCCAGCTCGAAGTCCTTGTGCATGCGCTCCACGGTGGTGAGCTGGTTTTCGGACGGCTCCAGCGAGAAAAGCGCGATCAGGGTCGTGTAGTTGCCCGGCACGAAGCACAGCCACTGGCCGTTTTCCATCTCCGTGCTGCGCATCCCGGCCCGGAAAATCTCGGCCGTGGCGGAGCGATAGCTGCTCAGCATCGGCACGAGCAACGCCGCTTCGACCGCGAATTCGCCCAGAGTCTCGATCGGCATCCCGCTTTCGTTGTCGTAGACGCTCATGCCCAGGGCCTTGGCCGTCAGGCGCTTGCGGATGTGGTAGGTGTCTTCGCTTTCGACGATCGCATCCTGCCAGGCAAGCGGGTCGGATTCGGTGATCATCTGGGCCACGGTCATGATCTGGCGCTGGTAGCGATCGTAGACGTGGTGGAACTGGGTGCGGTTGATCTCGCCCGCGGCGAATTCCGCGACCAGCCGGCTCATCTTGGCATGGACGGTGGCGATGAATTCCTCGCCCGCCTTGCGTGAGGCCCCCGCGGCTTTCTTTTCTTCGTCGGTCAGGTTCAGGTCGTCGGTCTGCATAGGGATACTTTCGGGTAAGAGCGGGACAGACGCACTCTTTTGATTATACCGCAGTTATGCAACCGTTTGAGAATAGTTGAGTTCCCGGCCAGGGCAATCGCATCAAACTGAAAAAGACATCTCACCACAGACTCGACTTTGTCC
>CAZHMJ010000368.1:0-3731 GCA_964533805.1 uncultured Anaerolineae bacterium
CCGATGTTCATCCAGCAGATGGCCGTCGGGGCATTGGCCGGTTATGGCGCGGGACGGCTCGGCGTGCGTCTCCTGAATAGCCTGCACCTGGAGTACGACGGGCTGTATTCGGTACTGACCCTGACCCTGGCTCTGTTGACCTACGCCGGCGCGACCGTGCTGGGCGGCAACGGCTTCCTGGCCGTCTACCTGGCCGGGATCGTGATGGGCAACCGGCCCTTCATCCACCAGCGCAGCCTGATCCGGTTCCACGACGGGTTGTCCTGGCTGATGCAGATCACGATGTTCCTGACCCTGGGCCTCCAGGTCTTTCCCTCGGAGCTGCCCGCCATCATCCCAACCGGGCTGCTCGTGGCCGGCTTCCTGATCTTCGTCGCCCGCCCGCTGGCTGTTTTTCTGGTCCTGCTGCCCGTCCGCCAGCCTTTCCGGGAGAAGGTCTTCATCGCCTGGGTGGGCCTGCGCGGCGCGGCCCCGATCATCCTGGCGACCTTCCCGCTGCTGGCCGGCCTGCCCCAGGCCGAGACGATCTTCAACCTGGTCTTCTTCATCGTGCTGACGTCCGTGCTGCTGCAAGGCACGCTGATCGCGCCCGCCGCCCGCCGCCTGGGAGTCGAGGACGAGACGCCCGTCCCGCCGCCCTTCCCGCTGGAAATGGCCCCCGGGGAGCCGGCGATGGTCAACTATCTGGAAGAGTTCAGCCTGCCGCCCGGCTCGCCGCTGGTGGGCAAGCAAATCCTGGAGCTGGGGCTACCCAGCGGCGCGCTGGTCGTGCTGCTGCGCCGCAAGAACGGGCTGACGATCCCCTCCGGCGGCATGGCCCTGGAGGAGAGCGACTCGCTGCTCGTCCTGGCCCAGGGCGAGGCCCAGGAGGCCGCCCGTCGCATCCTGGGACGGACCGCTTCCTGAACCAGCGCGCCCGCGCTCAGCCCCCCGTCGGGAGCGGAGCCGCGCTGGCCTCGAAGGTCGCCGTCCGCAGCGGCAAGGCGGCCAGCCACAGCGCCGTGCCCAGGAGGGCCAGCACCGCGATCCCCAACGTCAGACGCGCACGAACTCGCTGCGGGTATAGTACAGCAGATCGACCAGATAGTGGGCCATCTTCGTTCTCCTTTGGACGAGACAAGCCAGGTCAGCACAGAGGCGAGGAGCCACAGCCTTACCCGCCGTGCCGCTCCCGCAGGTAGAAGAGCAGGTCCTGCTCGACCGTCGGACCGCCAAGCTGGCCGATCAGGCTCAAAATCTGGGCGCGGTGATCGGTGCCGTGGTTGAACAGGTGGGCCAGCAGGGCGAAGCAGGTGTCATGCTGGGGCGCGCCCTTCGTGGTGGTGTAGGCGACCTCGGCCAGCAGCGCGGCGTCATCCAGCCCGCCAACGAAGGCCCGCGCCTCGGCCTCGACCGCGTCCCAGCGCGCCCGGATCGCGGCCCGGTCGGGCAAGTCGGCCATCGTCAGGAAGCGGCCAGGGTCGACGCCCCGCAAGCGGCAGACCCACAGCCATTCCACTTCCACGACATGCACCAGTTGGGCGTGGACCGAGGTCTGATCCGGCCCCATCACCCGCGTGAACTGGGCCTCGTCGAGTGGCAAAACGCAGGCCCACACGCGGCGGTGCGCCCAGTAGTTGTAATCGCACAGGGTCCTGAAGTATGCGTCCAGCATGGGTCTCCTCCTGGAGAAGCAGCGGTCAGCGATCAGCAGTCAGCCAAGGACAAAACCCCAGACCGAGGCGTCAGCGCGCCGGGCTTTCGCTTTGCGCTTGCCGCTTCGACGCGGCTCCCGGCCTCTGGCCTCTTGTCTCTTGCCTCGTTATTGTACAACCGCCCAACCTCTGGTAAAACAGGCCCTTCACAAGGGGGAGCCGGGCCGTGCTATCGATCGCGCGTCATCGCACCATCTATCTTAGTCTGGCACTGGCGGTGATCCTGCTGGCGGTGGGCCTGCGCCTGCACCGGCTGGACGCGCAATCCCTGTGGAACGACGAAGGGGCCAGCGTCGCCATGACCCGCCGCGCCCCGGCGGAGATCGTGACCAACAGCGCGGCGGACATCCACCCGCCGGGTTACTACCTGCTGCTGGCCGGCTGGACGGCGCTGGCTGGCCGCTCGGAGTTCGCGCTGCGGGCGCTGTCGGCCCTGGCCGGGGTGCTGAGCGTGGCCCTGGTGATCGCCCTGGGTCGCCGCCTGTTCGACCGGCCCGCCGGGCTGATCGCGGGCGCGATCCTGGCCGCCCATACCTTCGCGATCTATTACGCCCAGGAAGCGCGGATGTACGCCCTGCTGGGCCTGTTCGCCAGCGCCGGGATGTGGGCGCTGGCGGCGATTCTGACGCCGATCCATCGTAGGGACGGTCAAGCGAACATCCCTACCATACGCCGGTTCTGGCCATTGGTCGCCCTCGGCCTGATCAACACCGCCGGGCTGTATACCCAGTACGCCTACCCGCTGACCCTCATCGCCCAGGGGATCGTCTTTCTCGCGGTCTGGATTCCCCGCCGCGACCGGGAGCGCGGCCTGCTGCTGCGCTACATCCTCGCCAACCTGCTGACCTTGCTGCTCTTTGCCCCCTGGTTGCCGACCGCCCTGCGCCAGGTGACCGGCTGGCCCAACGCTGGAACCGGGACCGATCCCGGCACCCTCTTGAGCGTGATCGGGCTGGGGCTGACCGCCCGCGCCGGGATCGCCTGGCCGGTTCTGTTCGGCGCGCTGATCCTGCTCGCCGGGGGCTTGTGGGCGTCCCGGACACGCGCCGTGCGCCTCCTGCCGGCCGTCTGGCTGGCGGTGACGGTGGGCGGCTTCCTGCTGCTGGGATTGGCCTCGGACGACCTCAAACAGCTCACGCCCGCCGCTAGCGCGGTCGCCCTGATCCTGGGCATGGGCGCGGCGGCCCTGGGACGGCAGGGCTGCCTGACCTACCGCCTGCTGGCCTGCGCGGGGAGCCTCCTGATCGGCCTGGGCCTGATCGGCGGGCTGCCGCCGCTGTACACCGATCCCGCCTTCGCCCGCAGCGATTACCGGGCCATGGCCGCCCGCGTCCTGGCCGACTCGCGCCCCGGCGATGCCGTGATCCTGAACGGCCCCGGCCAGGGCGAGGTCTGGGCATATTACGCGGGCGAATCCGGGCCGCCCGTCTACCCGCTGCCGCGCGGTCTGGGCGGCGACGACACCGCCACGCAGGCGGAGATCGAGTCGATTCTGCGCGACCACCGCCGCGTCTTCGCCCTGTTCTGGGGGGAAGCCGAGCGCGACCCGAACCGCGTGGTCGAGACGGCCCTCGATGGCGGCGCGTTTGAGGTATCCAGCATGTGGTACGGGGACGTGCGCTTCGTGATCTACGCCGCGCCGGGGGAACCGGCCACCACGCCGGATGAAACCCTCGACCTGCGCTTCGGGGAGCACGTCACCTTGCAGGGCTATGCCCTCGACCGGACGGACTACGCCCCCGGCGACGCGCTGACCCTGACCCTGTTCTGGACAACCGACTCGCTTTTGGAGGCCCGCTACAAGGTCTTCGTCCACCTGTACGCCGACCCGGCCGCCCCGCCCCCGGCCCAGCACGATTCCGAGCCGGGCGGCGGGCTGTATCCGACGATCGACTGGACGCCGGGCCAGATGGTCATCGACCGGCACGGCCTGTTGATCCCGGCCGATCTGCCGCCGGGGACGTACACGCTGGCGGTGGGCCTCTACGACGCCGCCGACCCGACCGTGCGCCTGTCCAGCCCACAGGGCGACCGAGT
>CAZHMJ010000369.1:0-3727 GCA_964533805.1 uncultured Anaerolineae bacterium
GGGCCACGCCATCGGTGTAGCTGGACAGACTGGTATCGCCGGTGGCGTTGATGTAGAACTCGACCGAGTCCTCGTTCCAGTAATCGGCCTCGTGCTGGCCGCTGATGATGTTATTGTCGATGATGTCGCCGCGCAGGTAGAGGTATTCGGCGTCGGCGGCGGCGGCAAAGGTCACGGCGGGCTGGCCGGAGGTCAGGTCCGCCCCGGCCGGGATCGTCACGGTCGGGACGCCGGCCCAGTCCTCAAACTGCCCGTCGAGCGTGATCGCCACGGGGAAGGGGGCGTAGTAGGTCGCGCCCGGCTCGCCGACGGGGGCCAGCATCCCGCTGGCAACCCCGGCGGGTTCGGCCTCGACCGGCGCGGCGGGTTCTTCCTCCACATACCCGGCGCAGCTCTTGGCCAGCTCGACCCAGGTCGTGTCGGTCGTCTCCGCGTCCAGCCCGTATCCAAAGGGGAACAGCGGCGCGTCGCAGCCTTCGGTGGGCACGTTGGCGAAATCGAATGGAATCTGGTCGATGCTGCGCGGCCAGGTGTAGGACAGTTTGCCGGTGAAGGGTACGTCGCCGAACAGCACATCGGCCACGCCGTCGCCTTCCGTACCGGGCAGCCAGGCCGCGACGAAGGCGTCCGCCCGGTTGAGCGCGTCGGTGATGATCACCGGCCGGCCGGAGAGCAGGATGACCACCACCCGCTCGCAGCGCGCCCGGACCCGGTCAATGAGCGCGATGTCCCCCTCGGATAGGGCCAGAGTCGCGCTGTCGCCTTCCCACTCGGCATACGGCTGCTCGCTCAGGACCACGATCCCGATGTCGGCGTTGAGCGGGTTGCCGCTGGCGTCGCTGGCGTTGCGGAAGCGCCCCAGCCGGTCGAAAAAGATTTGGGTGTCGGCCGAAACGGCCGCTTCGATCCCCTCCAGCAGGGTCGTGCCGTCGGTGATGTTCCCGGCTCGGCCCTGCCATTCGATCGTCCAGCCGCCCGACTGGAGGCCGATATCATCCGCGCCCTCCCCGGCAACGAAGATCGTGGGGGTGTCCGCGGCCAGCGGCAGGGTTGCATCGTCGTTCTTGAGCAGGACCAGCGACTGCTGGACGGCTTCGCGCGCCACGGCCGCGTGCGCGTCGGAGCCGAACTCGGCCAGCAGGGCCGGATCGCCCAGCGGGTGCTCGAACAGGCCCATCGCGAACTTGACGCGCAGGATGCGCCGCACCGCGTCGTCGATGCGCTCCATCGGCACCACCCCAGAGTCGACCGCGCGGGTCAGGCTGTCGATGAAGGCGTGCATGTTCTGGGGGACCATGATCATGTCCAGCCCGGCGTTGATCGCGATCGGCACGGACTCGTCGTAGTCAGACGAGATCAGTTCATGCCCGGCCCAGTCGGAGACCACGAAGCCCTGGAAGCCCAGCTCGCCCTTGAGCACGTCGGTCACCAGGTAGTGCTGGGCGTGCATGTTCAGGCCATTCCAGGTCGTGAACGAGGTCATGAGGCTCATCGCCCCGGCCTCGATCGCGGCGATGTAGGGCGGCAGGTGGATGGCGCGCAAGGTGGCTTCGTCCACGTCGGTCACGCCCCGGTCGATGTTCTGCGGCCCCCAGGGCGAGGTGCCCCACACCGCGCCGCCATCGCCCACATAGTGCTTGACCGTCGCCAGCGCCGTCTCTGGATCGGCCAGATCATCGCCTTGCAAGCCGCGCAGGTAGGCGACGCCCAGTTCGGTCACCAGCTCGGTATTCTCGCTATAGCCCTCGTAGGTGCGGCCCCAACGGATATCCTGCGGAACGCCGATCATCGGCGCGTAGTTCCAGAAGATATTGGTCGCGATCATCTCGCGCGCCGTGATCGCGCCGATCCGTTCCACCAGTTCGGCGTTGCGGGTCGCGCCCAGGCCAATGTTGTGCGGGAAAATGATCGCCCCGACCACGTTGTTATGGCCGTGCACGGCATCCACCCCGTAGATCATCGGGATGCCCAGCCGGGTCGCCAACGCCCCGGCCTGGAAATCGGCCACCATCTCGGCCCAGGCCTCCGGGGTATTCGGCTGCGGGTAGCCACCCCCACCGCTCAATACCCCGCCGATGAAGTAATCGGTCACGTCCTGCGGAGACAGGCTGTTCTTCTCGATCAGCGTCATCTGGCCGATCTTCTCGGCCAGCGTCATCCGGGCCAGCAGGTCCTCGACCCTCTCCTCGATCGGCAGATCGGGATTGAGGTACGGCGGCGTATCCTGAGCCACGGCCAGACCATTGAAAGCCATCAGCACGATGCTCAGGCAGACCGCCAGATGAACCAGACGTCGAATTCCCATCATCTTCTTTCCCCCTAACACAGGGCCCCTTTGGCGGCGGGGCAGGCACACCATGCAATACCGCCTTATTCTACAACAGTCCACGGCCCGACAGACACACGCGATCGATACAACCTTCGATCAGGCTCGAAACATAGGCATCCGTATGTTGATCCGCGTCCCGAATCATGCTAAGATAACGGCAGTGTGTTAGCGCTAACGCAAGCGGCTTTCACAGTTTCCCTCGGGAACAAATTCATCCGGCGCGACCACTGCCCGTTGACCTCGTGCCCAACCGGCGTTTAGGAGCCATCACCCTTATGAACAAGACGGTTTGTTTTGGAGAAATCATGCTGCGCCTGTCCCCGCCGGGCTTCCAGCGCTTCACCCAGGCGCGCAGCTTCGACGTGATTTACGGCGGCGGCGAATCGAACGTCGCGGCCTCGCTGGCCAACTACGGCCTGCCCGCCGAGTTCGTCACCCGGCTGCCCGCTAACGACATGGGCGACGCCTGCCGCAACTACTTGCGCCAGTACGGGATCGGCGTCGATCACATCGTGCGCGGCGGCGACCGGCTGGGCATCTACTACCTGGAGATGGGCGCGGCCCAGCGCGGCTCCAAGGTCATTTACGACCGGGCCAACTCGTCCTTCGCCACCCTCACGCCGGGCATGATCGACTGGGACGCCGCCTTCGCCGGGGCCGACTGGTTCCACTGGACGGGCATCACGCCAGCGGTCTCCGCCGGGGCCGCCGAGGCCCTGGCGGAAGCGATCCAGGCCGCCCGCGCCAAAGGCCTGACCGTCTCCTGCGACCTCAACTACCGCAAGAACCTGTGGAAGTGGGGCAAAAAAGCCGGGGAGGTCATGCCGGGTCTGGTCGAAGGCTGCGACGTCGCCATCGGCAACGAGGAAGACGCCGAGAAAGTCTTCGGGATCAAGGCTCCAGAAGCCGACGTCACGGCGGGTAAGGTCGAGGCCGAGGCCTACGCCTCCGTCTGCGAGCAGCTCAAGGCGCGCTTCTCCCGCCTGCGCACGATCGCGATCACCCTGCGCGGCTCGGTGTCGGCCAGCCACAACCGCTGGGGCGCGATCCTGTGGCACGCAGGCGCGGTCTACACCTCGCCCACCTTCGAGATCGTGCCCATCGTCGACCGCGTGGGCGGCGGCGACAGCTTCATGGGCGGTCTGATCTACGGCCTCAAGACCTACGACAATCCGCAGGACACGCTCAACTTCGCCGTGGCGGCGTCCTGCCTCAAGCACAGCATCTTCGGCGACTTCAACCTGGTCAGCGTGGACGAGGTGCGGAAGCTCATGCAGGGCGACGCCTCCGGCCGGGTCAGTCGCTAGGGACCGTGATGCCCTGACCCCACCTTAAATCCCTCCCCGCACGCGGCTATGCGTTACCCACAAATATGGGGAGGGGGAAGAGCGAAGGTAC
>CAZHMJ010000370.1:0-3705 GCA_964533805.1 uncultured Anaerolineae bacterium
GGAGATCACGGCCGAGTTGGTCAAACTGGGCAAGACGCCGGAGCGCATCTTCGTCTCGCCCAACGTGGCCGAGGTTGACCGGGACAACAACCTCCAGGTCTTCCGCGATTACATGGAATTCGAGAAGGGGCTGTAGGAGCCGTCAGTTTTCAGTTCACAGTGGTCAGTCTAGGCATCAGGCGGGCGCAGCCGCCAACTCTCCTGCATGGTCAGCCCGATGGTGCGCTGCGTTGGGGAGGATTGGGCGCTGGCCCGCCGTTTGTTTGCGCCGGGACGTGAGGAGGTGCGCGGTGAACGTGAAACGTTGGGTGAGCATGATTGTGCTCGTGGGCCTGCTGTCCGGCGGTAGGATGGTGCTGGCGCAGGGCGGCGGGCAGGTGACGGATGCGGCGGCGCTGGCCCTGCCGACCAGCGTCGGGGTGCGGGTTTTCCCCGCCCCGGATGGGTTTCAGGTGGCCTTCGAGAGCAACGTCCGGGTCAACAGCCACATCGACCGCTTCGTGTGTGTGCTGGACGCGCTGGCCGGGACGGAGCCGGTCTGCGTCGCGCCACCGGAACCGCAGCCGCGCGATTTCGATCCTGACCCGCGCTCGACCTTCTGGCCGGTGGGTTGGTCGCCGGATGGGGCGCGGCTGGCTTTTGTCGGGCTGCCTCTGTTGAACGGCCAGGATGGCGACCTGTGGGTTCTCGACGTCGCCGCCGGAACATGGGCCAACCTGATCGACGACGGCTATACCGGCTCTCTGCAACCCGCCGAGGGCGAGGCGGGCGCACCAGCCGGCGCGACCATCGAGGCGCAGCCGGTCTGGTCGCCGGACGGGGCCTGGATCGCGTTCGAGCAGACGACGGTCGGCGAGGATCACACCCTGGGGCCAACCACGCTCAGCCTGATCGAAGTGGCGACGGGCGCGGCCCGCGCGCTGGCGCCGCTGCCCGGCAGCGATACACCCGCCCCGGAGGCGGGCACGCTGACCGGGCTGGCCTGGTCGCCGGACGGGACGCAGATCGCCTTCACCCAGCGCCATGCCGAGCTTGACCTGGACGTGGACGGCCTGTGGCTGGCCGCCGTCGACGGTGGGGAGTTGACCCGCCTGCTCGACTGGCCTGCGCTGGAAGTGCTGTTCAAGGGAGCCTATCCCGACGTGGCCCTGGACCGGATCGGGCCGCTGGCCTGGTCGCCGGACGGGGCGCGCCTGCTGGTGTGGGGCGGCAACCTGAACTCGACTCCGGTGGCGATCTGGCCGCTGGTGATCGACGCGGCCGGCGGGGAGGGCCAGGCGCTGCCGCTGCCCGCCCACGAACGCGACACCGGAGCGCGGCGGGCTGTCTGGCCGCTCCAGGCGACCTGGTCGCCGGACGGGAGCGCGATCCTGACCGCCACCAACGGCTTCTACACCGGCGAGCCGCTGGACTCGCTGGACGCGGCCAGCCCGCGCGCCCGGATCGCCGTGCGCCGGGTGGACGTGGCCAGCGGGGAGATGGTCCTGCTGGGCGGGCTGCCCACCGGGATCGCCGTGCCCTTCTTCCTGGCAAGCTGGGGCGCGGGCGGCGACGCCATCCTCGACGGCTACCACCTGATGATCGTGGTGGAGTAGCTGCGCCGTCGCCGAGGAAAACTGTAGGGGCGGTTCGCGAACCGCCCAATAGGAGTCAAGAGAAGGCCTCGCCGCCCGTGTCGCGGATTGAAATCCACGACTCAGAACAGGAAGTCCTCCGGACTAAAAACGACCTAGTCCGGAGGACTTGTTCTCCTGAGTCGGGGATTTCCAATCCCCGATGCCTCGCGCGCCTGACTCTCGACCCGTGCCGCGGATCAATTGGCGCTAAATTGACACCTATTGGGCGGTTCGCGAACCGCCCCTACGAGATGACCACCGTTTTTGCCGGGCTGAAGGCGCTTTCCGCCACGCGGGCGACGATGGCCGCCACGTCCGGCGCGGCGTGGCCTTCGTCCAGTGCGATCCGCGCGCCGCGCACGCCTGTGTCCAGCGCGGGCAGCGCCGTGCCGCCGATCAGGATCGCGGCCGGGTCGAGGCCCAGCCGCAGGAAGGCCTGGCCCTGGATCAGTACCCGCGCATCTTGGGCGATCAGAATGTCCAGTCCGCCGAACTGGCGCACGACCGCGTCCAGCGCGGCGCGGACGGTCTCCGGCTGGCCGGGATCGCCGGGCAGAGTCGCCAGGCCTGTTTTGTCAGGGCCGGGGGCAGCGGAGAGGCTCAACACGGCCGCGCCCCGGCTGTGTAGCGCGGCGGCGATGGCCTGGCCGAGCGATCCATCGGCGCAGGCGACCAGCCCGATCCGGCCCTGGAGGGGCGGCGTCACGCTGGCGTGTTTGAACTTGGCCTGCTGCAACTCCCAGTATTCCATGTCGAAGAAGTGATCCTCGCTGGGCACCTGCCAGCCGCCGAGCGCCTGGGCTTGCTGCATGGCTTGCATGTTGTGACGCGCGATTTCCGCGTAGGCATCGGCGTTTTTGACGGTTGGCCCGAAGGCCAGCATGCCGATCCCGCGCCACACGCCCCAGCGCGGAGCGGGATCGAGCATGAGGTGCTGCGGGGCGGCGTGGCGGGCGAAGTAGGCCCGGTAGTCGTCCACGAAGCGGGTTATGTTGGTTTCGATGTCGCCGTCGAGGATAGCCGGAGTACGTTTGATGCGGCTGACGTGATCGGGCGTCATGGGACCGTGTGCGGTCAGGTCGGCCACGTCCAACCGGCAGGCGAAACCCTGACTTTCCGGGCTGACGTCCAGGCGGGCCACCATCGGCTGCCCGGCGGCTTCGGAGACGGCGCGCCTGATCTGGCACAATGCCTCCAGGTCGACTGCGGCTGGTTGTGCGGCGTGGGCGATGACCTCCAGCGCGCCCTGCTGGCGCAGGTAGTCCTCGGCCTTGCTGACCAGGGCGATCATCTGGTCGTAGCTCTGGCGGGCGTCGTCGGCGAAGGTGAAGATGCCGTGGTTGAGCAGGATCATGGCGTCGAGCGCTGGCCAGTCGATCCCGCGCGTGGCCTGGTAGAATGCCTTGGCCAGCTTGAAGCCGGCCATCACGTAGGGCAGGACGAGCACCCGTTCGCCGTACAACTCCCGGATCAACTCCGGCCCACGCGGGGTATTGCTGATCGTCAGGACGGCGTCGGCGTGGGTGTGATCGACGAAACGGAAGGGCACCAGGGCGTGCAGGATCGCTTCCACCGAGGGATTGGGCGCGGACGGGTCGAGCATCCCCGCCCGCTGCTCGCGCACGATCTCGCTGTCGGTCACGTGGTCCAGCTCGGCCAGGCGGAGCAGCACATCGCGCCGCACCGGGGCGAAGCCGCCCGCCTCGATTGTCCCCAGGTCGTGGCCGCTGCCCTTGACGTAGACGACCTCGACCTGGTCGCCCAGGAAGGTGCGCACGGTCAGCTTGACCGAGGTGTTGCCGCCGCCGTCCAGCACCAGGGAGGGTTCCTGGCCCAGCAGCCGGGAGGTGTACACGCGCAGTTGGAGCGGATCGTCCCCGCAGGCGCGGGCCTCGGAGTCGTTCCAGCGGTTGTTCATGGGGGAGCCTTCAGCTTTCAGCAAAAGCAGTGGACAGTTGTCAGTTCACAGTCAGGATGGTTCCGGCCGCGCCGCGATCAAAATGACGACACGGATGGCAAGGGGGCGGCCAGACTGCGCCACCCCCCACGCAACACGTCGAACGCAAGACCCAACCCCACCCTAAATCCC
>CAZHMJ010000371.1:0-3677 GCA_964533805.1 uncultured Anaerolineae bacterium
TCCGGTCCGGCCGATGCTGTGTACGTAAGCCTCCGCCTCGGCGGGGATATCATAGTTGATAACGTGCGAAATGCCCTCGACGTCCAGTCCGCGGGCGGCCACGTCAGTCGCCACCAGCACCGTGGTCTGACCCTGGCGGAAACGGTTCATCACGGCCTCGCGGGCGGCTTGGTTGAGATCACCATGCAGCGCCTCGACCTGCATGCCCCGCGCCAGCAAAGCCTCGGCCAGTTCGGCCGCCTGGACTTTGGTGCGGGTGAAAATCAATGTACTGGTCGCCCCTTCGACCTCGAGCAGACGGTTCAACGCCGCCAGTTTATCGGACTCATTGACCAGATAGCAGCGCTGCTCGGTTTCGGCGACGGTCAACTGCCTGGAGGGGATCAGCACCGTTTCGGGGTCGTGCATGTAACGGTCGGCCAGACGGCGGATAGGCTCCGGCATCGTGGCGGAGAAGAGGGCGGTCTGGCGCGTTTCCGGCGTCTCGCTCAGGATCGCCTCGATGTCCTCGACGAAGCCCATGCTCAACATCTCGTCGGCCTCGTCCAGCACCAGGTACCGCACGGCGCTCAGGTCCAGCACGCCCTTGCGGATCAGATCGAGCATCCGTCCCGGCGTCCCCACGATGATATCGACGCCGCGCTGCAGGCGGTTGATCTGGTGCCCATACGGCTGGCCGCCGTAGACCGTCAGCACGCGCACGCCGCGGTAGCGGCCGTACTGGTAGATCGCCTGGGCGACCTGCAGGGCCAGCTCGCGGGTGGGCGCAACGACCAATCCCTGGACGTTGTCTCCACCGGCCTCGAGCGCGTGGAGCATGGGCAGCGCAAACGCCGCCGTCTTTCCCGTGCCCGTCTGGGCCTGTCCTAAGACATCGCGCCCGGCCAACAGCGCCGGAATCGCACTCGCCTGGATTGGTGTGGGGGCCTGATAGCCCAATTCATCGATGGCCTGCAACACCTGCGGTGTCAGGTCGAAAGCTTCAAAACCGGTTGTCATTCAAACTCCTTATCGATATGCCCGGTTTTTGCCATCCGACCCCAGGTCAGCTTTCGCCGACTCCCTCATCAACCCTACAGATGTCCCAAACCGGGTGTAATTTCCATGAAAAGAGGCCTTGCCGTAGTCGTGGCAAGGCCTCACTTCACAGTATTCCTATGTAAAGTGGCGCATAACCGCACCAAGGCTGGATTGTACCACGAACGATGGAAAGAGCAAATTGAGAGAAAATACCCGGTTTCACATAATCTGCCCTTAACATTCCCTTAAATCCAATTTAACCACAAGCCTTCTGCTTTCGCTATACTGACAGAGTATCAAGATTACCTATTGGAGGGTAACGATGGGACATAAAGTTGCTTTGTTCATAACCGCCGGACTCACGGCCTTTGTGATAGGGGCGGGTGGGCTTCTATCCATGAGCCTGAACCCACCACAGGAGACTCCAACAGCAATCGCGACCGAAGTCACGCCGACCAGTGCACCACGAGACACAACCATCGAGACGCTGCTGGGCCGCGATGCGCTGTACCGCACCCGCATGGAGGAAGCAAATGGCGTGATCCAGCAGGCCAACACCATCATCACGACCTTGCAAGGCCAAAATCAGGCGCTCCAGGAGCAAAACAAGGTCCTGCTGGAACGCGAGGCCCTGTATCGGCAAGAAATCGAGAGGGCAAACTCGCTTCTGCAGCAACTGGCTGAGGGCCCACCGGCTGCTGCCTCGATGCCCGAACCGGCGCCAGGCACAGCAGTTCCGACAACGCCAGAACATGAAGACGACCATGAGAACGATCAAGAAGATGATTACGAGGAGGAAAACGACGATGACGACTAAGCCGCAGGATTCTATACTCACACCCTGGATAGCAGCTCTCTCGCTGGGTGTGACGCTTGGAGGTTGGACCTTATTGGCACGGCAAGAAGTGGCCGATGCGAAAAGCACACCGCAGCCGGCCACGCCAACACCTGTCCCTGTCATCAAACCGATGGTGGCCAATTTTCCCCCCATTCCCACGGTTGGGGCGTTGACAGCCTACGCCGCAGCGTCCACGGACGTTCTGCCTACACTCGATTTGCAGCCGGTGCCGGTTGTGGTTATGCCTGCACCACGCCCACAGGTGGTTCAGGCTCCAGCGGCGCAGGCTCCGGCAGCCCAAGAACCAACGCCTCAGGACCCACAGACGCCGGATGTGCAGGCGCCACAGGCCCCACCGCAAGCGCCGCCGCCGGTCGCCACGACAGAAACGTCGAAAAAATAGAAAGTGCCTCAAAGCAATGAACATGGCATTGCCACGACAAGAAATGAGCGAGACACAGGCCGTCGCCCCTATCGGGGAGCTTCAAATGCACCAGATCGCGTTCCAGGCAATGGGCTGCAAGATGGGAGCCTGGGTCCTGAGCACAAATACAGCGCTGGCCCAGGAGCGGCTGAACATGGTCAGGTTCTGGATGACGTTGGTGGATGCCACCCTCAACCGGTTCCGATCAGAGAGCGAACTCAGTCGGGTGAACGCTCTGCCGGCGATCCCTATGCGGGTCAGTCCACTGTTATGGGATACCTTGACATTCGCTCTGCGCAGCGCCCAAGAGACAGATGGGCTTTATGACCCTACTGTATTGGATGCCTTGATTGCCGCCGGGTACGATCGCGACTTCGACACACTAAACAGCGATGAAACGACAGCGGAGGAACCCACTCTCGCTCGCTACACCTGGCGGGACATCGAATGCGACCCCCTGACCCGGATGGTGATGCTGCCGCCGGGAGTACGGCTCGACCTGGGAGGTACGGCCAAAGGATGGGCAGCGGCCCGTGCCGCCGATCTGCTGGCACCCCTCGGCCCGTGTCTGGTCAATGCCGGCGGTGACCTGGCCGTGCGCGGATCACCGCCGGCATTGCAAGGGTGGCCCATCGGCGTGGCCGATCCTAACCACGCGAATGGCCTGCTGGCAAATCTGTTGGTGCGAGATCGCGGCGTGGCGACATCCGGCGTGGATTATCGACGCTGGACCCGAGCAGGCATCGAGCAGCACCACATCATCGACCCACACACCCATCATCCGGCAGCCACGGATCTGCGTACGGCTACCGTGATCGCACCGGATGCAGCGCAGGCAGACCTCTATGCCCTGGTGGTCATGATACTGGGGCGGAAGGGCGGCCTCGCTTTCCTACAAGCCCACCCCGATTTGGAAGGGCTGTTAGTAGATCAGGACGGTCGCTGCTGGCCTACCGTGGGGATGGCGTCCTATTTTGGTGAAACACGCTTTTGAAACCTACCCAAATACCATAGTCATGGGAGATGAAATTCATGAATACGCAAACAGACACTCAAAGAGATACTACCGTGGTGTGGGCACTCGCCGGGTGCGCACTGGGGACAGCCTTTGCAGTAGTGGTTCTACCTGCCTGGATTCCGGCGCTGACGGCTTCGATTACGGAAGGGACAGCTTACTGGCTCCTGGCACGCGTAGGCGGTTTCGTCGCCTACGGATTATTGTGGCTCTCCGTAGTTTTTGGGCTCTTAATGACAAGTAAGATCGCCCGGCACTGGCCCGGTGTCCCCCAGGCCAATGCCCTCCACCAAAGCGTCAGCATCTTGGCGCTGGTATACACAGCATTTCACGCACTGATCTTACTCGGAGACCGCTACATCAATTTCGATCTTAGATCC
>CAZHMJ010000372.1:0-3658 GCA_964533805.1 uncultured Anaerolineae bacterium
TCTGGCTCGAAACCCTCGCCTTTGCCGCCTGAAATGGACAAAGTCGAGTCCGCGTTCTCCTCGGCAAACAGCGGTCAGCACTCAGCGGTCAGCCAAAGGCAAGAAAGGCCAGGTCGCGTCGTCAGCGGGCCTGATTTTCATTCCTTTCGTGTGCCGTCTGGCGGCCCGGACCGGCAGCGTGATTCGCGCTTGGGTTGCGCTTTTCGCTTCGCCGCTTGCCGCTTGGACGCTGCCAGCGGCATGACCAACTCTGTGTTGAGATGCCTTTTCCGTTTGATGCGATTGCGCTGCGATTTGCCTAAATCAACCTTGACACACTCCCCCGGCAATGTTACTATCCTCCTACTCCCGACCACCGGGATCATCCCTGCGCGCCAGGGCAATGATCACCGAACCTAGTGAACGTCACGTCCGCGAGGCCATCCCTGGAGTTTGGCCTCACGGTTTGTGAGAAGGGAACAGACGGGCGAGCGATTCGCCCGTTTGCGTGCGCAAACGGCAGGCAAGATTACGGAGATGTAGAATGCCGACCATTAACCAGTTGGTCCGCAAGGGCCGCAGGGCAAAGCATAAGAAAAGTACCGCTCCGGCCCTGCTGTACACCTTCAACTCGAATTCGCAGCGACGTTTTCGCCAGCCCAAAGGCGCTCCGCAGAAGCGCGGGGTCTGCACCCAGGTGCGCACGATGACCCCCAAGAAGCCGAATTCGGCTCTGCGGAAGATCGCCCGCGTTCGCCTGTCGAACCAGATTGAAGTCACCGCTTACATTCCGGGCGAAGGTCACGGCCTGCAGGAGCACAGCGTCGTGCTGGTGCGCGGCGGCCGTGTGAAGGACCTGCCCGGCGTGCGGTATCACATTGTGCGCGGCACCCTGGATGCGGATGGGGTGCGCAACCGGCAGCAGAGCCGCAGCAAGTACGGCTCCAAGCGGCCCAAGTAAAGGGAGTTCAGTATGCCAAGACGGTATCGTCCCGCCAAGCGTGAAGTAATCCCGGATGTGCGTTATGGCAACCAGCGCGTGTCCATGTTCGTCAACCGCCTGATGACCGGCGGCAAGAAGAGCACGGCCCTGCGGGTGTTCTACGGTGCGCTTGACCTGGTTCAGGAACGCGCCAAGAAGGACCCCGTGGAAGTGTTCGAGCAGGCGCTGCGCAATGTCACGCCGACCGTGGAAGTCAAGCCGCGCCGCGTGGGTGGCTCCACCTACCAGGTGCCGGTCGAAATTCCCGCCGATCGCGCCCTCACCCTGGCCATGCGCTGGATTATGGACAACGCGCGCAAGCGCGGTGGGCGCAACATGTCCGAGAAACTCGCCGGTGAATTGATGGACGCGGCCAACGGACAGGGCGCATCGATCAAGAAGCGTGATGACACCCACCGCATGGCCGAAGCCAACCGCGCGTTCGCCCATTATCGCTGGTAGTCATCCGGCCCATCGCCTTCCGGATCAGGTAGTAAAGAGACTCAGACTGTGGCTGCTAAAGGAACTCCCGACACCGCTCTCGACCTCGCCAAAGTGCGCAACATTGGCGTGATCGCGCATATCGACGCCGGTAAGACGACGACGACCGAGCGTATTCTGTTCTACACCGGTCTCGTTCACCGGATGGGCGAGGTGCATGACGGCGCCGCGACCACGGACTACATGGAGCAGGAGCGCGAACGCGGGATCACGATCACCGCGGCCGCGATCACGGCCGAATGGAAGGGGTACCAGATCAACCTGATCGACACCCCCGGACATGTGGACTTCACGGCCGAAGTGCAGCGCAGCCTGCGCGTCCTGGATGGCGGCGTGGTCGTCTTCGACGGCGTCGCCGGGGTCGAGCCCCAGTCCGAGACAGTCTGGCGGCAGGCCACGGAGTACGGCGTCCCTCGCATCTGCTTCATCAACAAGTTCGATCGCGTGGGGGCCAGCTTCAATCGCGTGGTCGCCATGATCGCCGAGCGCCTGCATGCCAAGCCAGTTCCGCTTCAGCTTCCCTTCGGGGAAGGCCCGGATTTCGCGGGCATCATCGACCTGATGGCGATGGAACTGGTGACGTATGCCGACGAGCTGGGTAATGAGCTGGTTCGCCAGCCTATTCCGGCCGACTACCTGGCTCAGGCCCAGGAGGCCCGCAGCCGGATGGTCGAGCTGATCGCCGAAAACGACGACTACCTCATGGAGAAGTTCCTCCTGGGGGAAGAAGCCAGCAACGACGAGCTGGTCGCCGCGCTGCGTGACGCCACGATCCACAACAAGGTTCAGCCGGTGCTGGTCGGCTCGTCCCTGAAGAACAAGGGCGTGCAGCTCCTGCTGGACGCGGTGGTTGCCTACCTGCCCTCGCCGCTGGATGTACCGCCGGTGCGGGGTATCCATCCGACCACCGGGGAAGAAGAAAGCCGCAAGCCCAGCGACGACGAGCCGCTGGCCGCCCTGGTCTTCAAGATCGTGACCGATCCCTTCGTGGGCCGGCTGGCGTTCTTCCGCGTCTATTCGGGCGTGCTCAAGGCCGGCTCCGCCGTCCAGAACACGACCAAGGGCAAGAAGGAACGCATCGGCCGGGTGGTGCGCATGTTCGCCGACCGCCGCGAGGATGTCGAAGAGGTTCACGCCGGCGATATCGCCGCGACGCTGGGCCTGAAGGACACCTTCACCGGCGAGACTCTGTCGGCGGCGCATGCCCCCATCCTGCTGGAGAACATCAAGTTCCCCGAGCCGGTCATTTCGGTGGCGATCGAGCCCAAGACCAAGGCCGACCAGGACAAGATGGCGCTCGCGCTCCAGAAGCTGGCGGAAGAAGACCCGACCTTCGTGGTCAAGGTCGACGAGACCATCGGCCAGACCCTGATCAAGGGGATGGGCGAGCTGCATCTGGAAGTGCTGGTCGACCGGATGCTGCGTGAGTTCAAGGTGGGGGCGCGCGTCGGCAAGCCGCGCGTGGCCTATCGCGAGACGATCACCCGCGCTGTCCGCGCCGAAGGGCGTTTCGTGCGCCAGACCGGCGGTTCCGGCCAGTACGGGCACGTCATTGTGGACTTTGAGCCTCTTCCGGAGGACTCGACCGAAAACTACATCTTCGAAAACAAGCTCGTGGGCGGGTCTATTCCCAAGGAATATGTCAACCCCACCCAG
This sequence comes from uncultured Anaerolineae bacterium, assembly GCA_964533805.1. Taxonomy (GTDB): domain Bacteria; phylum Chloroflexota; class Anaerolineae; order Aggregatilineales; family Ch27; genus JARKOQ01. The sequence continues at coordinate 3,119 of CAZHMJ010000372.1, forward strand.
CGCGGGATCGAAGAAGCGATGCAAAGCGGCGTGCTGGCGGGTTATCCGGTCACCCGGATCAAGGCCACGCTGGTCGATGGCAGCTACCACGAAGTGGACTCTTCTGAAATTGCCTTCAAGATCGCCGGGTCGCTGGCCCTCAAGGACGGGGTCCAACGCGGCAAGCCAGTCATCCTGGAGCCGGTGATGAAGGTCGAAGTCGTCGCGCCGGATGAATACACCGGGGATATCATCGGTGATCTGTCGGCGCGGCGGGGCAACATCCTGGGTATGGAACCGCGCGGCAACGGGGCGTCCTCGATCAGGGCCTCCGTGCCGTTGGGTGAGATGTTTGGGTACGCGACCAATATCCGTAACCAGACACAGGGGCGGGGCAGTTTTACGATGGAATTCGAAAAATACGTGCCCACACCCCAACACATCATGGACGAGATTCTTAAGGGCGGGAAGAAGTAATTCCCGGCACTTCAGAGCCTGGAGGAAAACATGGCCAAGTATGAGCGCACGAAGCCCCATGTGAACATCGGGACAATCGGGCAC
>CAZHMJ010000373.1:0-3651 GCA_964533805.1 uncultured Anaerolineae bacterium
CCCCCCGCGCCGTGAGGTGGATCGACAGGAAGGAGATCATCATTGCTTAGGCCGTCCCGGCCAGGAAGATCGCGCCCAGGAAGATCAGCCAGGCCTGGTTGGTGACCAGCTTGCGCAGGCTGACGAAGAACGGCTCGACCGGCAGAAGGCTCGGGATGGGCAGCCGCCGCGCGATCAGGACCGCGCCGGCCATCAGGACGGCGAACAACACGAATCCAATCGCCAACCCGAACTGCTCGGCCAGCAGGCCCGAAATCCAGGACGACAGCCCGAAGCCGACCGCGCCCCACATCCGCACCGGGCCGTAGCTCTCGCGCGCGTCGCCCAGGATGTCCAGGATGCTGCTGTCGGCCAGGGAGGCGACCGGGGAGATCAGGAACATCCAGATCAGGATCAGGGCGGCCAGGGCCTCGAACGACCGGGCCTGAGTCAGCAGCAGGGCGGGCAGGATCGTGCCGGCCATCATCAGGGGCAGCAGGTGGCGGCGCAGGTTGAGCCGGTCGGCCAGCAGGCTCCAGGCCGGGCCGGAGAAGAGGGTCATCACGGTCGGCAGGGCGGCCAGCGTGCCGATCTGGGCGGTGGTCATGCCCACGCTCTGGTAGTACAGGGTGAAGTAGGGCCAGGCGGCCCCCATCGCGGCGAAGTAGATCAGGTAAAAGGCGGCAGCGAGGCGCTTCGCCGCGGCGATCTGGGCTGAGTTCATGGTTTCCGGTTCCGTTGGATAGTGGCGTGCGGTAGATCGACGACGCCCACCAGTGTACCCAATGTGCGCCGTTCGGGGAGGGGAAAACAATGGGGCACGGATAAGGCACGGATTTTCACGGGATAAGGTTTTTGGGCTATCCGTGTCCTATTCGGTGACTTGCCGGAAATGACGACACGGATGCAAGGGGCGGGGTAGTCGTAGCGGCGCGGCCAGCCGCGACACCGTTCCTGTGCGGCGACTGGGGTGTCTGAACAGGGACTCCGTCGTCGCGGGCGACGCCGCTACGGGGGCACGCCGGGGCGATGCATGTGTGTCATCTGTTTCGACGTTCTATCCATGTTCATCTGTGCCGTATCCGTAAATATCCGTGTCCAATGTTTTGTTTTACCCCGTCGACAATCTCTCCAGCGCCAGCTCGGCCTCGATGTAGTGCGGGTTGCGGGTCAGGGCGGCCTGGAAGTTGGCCGCCGCCCGTTGCGACTCCCCCAGCGCGGCGTAGGCCTGGCCCAAAAAATAGTAGATTTCTTCCGCGTCCTGGGTCGTCGCCAGCACATCCTCCGCCAGCGCGATCACCCGGTCGTACTGCCCGGCCAGCAGGTACGCCTCGAACGGCCCGAACTGGTACCACAGATAGCGCCAGGGCAGCCCGGTCGCCAGGGCGCGCTCGAAGGCCGTGATGGCTTCCTCGGCGCGGCCCAGGGTCAGCAGGGCCGTGCCCAGGTTGAACAGGGCGAAGGCGTCGGCCGGGTCGCGGCCGATCTCGGCCTGGGCCTGGTCCAGGGCCAGCCGGGCGTTGTCGGTCGCGTTCCAGTGCGGTCCCAGGATGGCCTGGATCAGCGGCTCGGCTTCGGAGGGATAGACCACCAGGTAGGTGCGGTTGAAGGGCTTCCACAGCGCGTCGAACTCGGCGTAGGGGATCGGGCGGCCGCTGCCGTCGCCGTTGCCCAGCACGGAATCGAAGGTATAGACCGCCCCGGCCGCGTCGTCGTAGCCCATGATCACCCGGTTATGGCCCATCCAGTCGTTGCCGCCGGGGTTGTAGGCGTTCTCGACCAGCACCGGGTAGCCCGCCGCGACCAGCCCCTTGATCACGGCCAGCGTCCCGCCGGTGCGCACCGCCGCGCGCAGGCCCTCGCCTTCCACGAAGGCCACCATCTCGATCCCGCGCACGCTGACGTCATCGCGGTTGGGCGTGATGCCGCGCGCCACGCCGTCGCGGGTGCCGTCCCAGCCGTGGTAGAAGAGCAGCATGCTCAGCGCGGCGGCGGCGCAGCCGTTGTAGTCCTGCCAGATCAGGCGCATCCCCTCCAGCCGGACGGCGGGCGGGGGCGGGAGCGGCGTCGGGTACGGGCTGGCGGTCGGGGTCGGCGGAAGGGTGGGCGTGGCCGTCGGCTGGGGGAGCGGCGTCCCGGTCGGATCGAGCGTCGGGGTGAGCGTCCAGGTGGGCGGCAGGGTCGGGCGCGGGTCGAGCGTGGCCGTGGGCGGCTCCTGCGCGGCGGCGAAAGGGATGGCGAGCGCCAGGATCAGCAGCACCACAAGCACCAGGCACGCAGTCCAGCGGACGAAAGATGGAGAATGAGTGGAACGAGTCCGCATCGCATGCCTCGAACAGTATCGGTCGGATCGCCGCCTGGCGCGGGGGTACCCCCTGCCGTTGATCACGATCGGGCCTGGTAGGGACGGGTCACCGACCCGTCCGCTGCGTGTCGATCGCGCGCGCCGGACAGGCCGGGCGGTTCGCGAACCGCCCCTACGGGTTTCCGGTCTATTTTCCCGGCGGGATGAACAACCCCCGCCAGAAGCCCGATCCCCAGGCCAGGTGCAGGGTGGCGAAGATGACCGGCAGCCAGGCCAGTAGCCGCCACCCGCGCCGGGCGGCAATCCACAGGCTGGCCGCCAGGGTCGCCGCGGCGTAGAGGCCGATCAACGCGGCCAGGATGGGGCGCGGCCAGACCGCGATCAGACTCCCCAGGCCCAGCCCGGCCAGTCCCAGCACCAGCAGCGGCGCGGCCAGGTGGCGCGGCCGGATCGAGCGCGGGTGCAGCCGGATCATGCGCGCCTTCCACTGGCCGTAGTTGAACTGCTGCTGGGCCAGCCGGATCACGGTCTGCCGCCCGTAGTAGTCCGAGCGCACGTCCGGGGCCAGGAAAATCCGCCCTCCGGCGCGCCGGATGCGGTAGTTCAGCTCATAGTCCTCGTTGATCGCCAGCCCCTCGTTGAACAGGCCCACCCGCTCGAAGACGGCGCGCGGCCACGCGCCGAGGTAGACCGTGTCCACGTCCTGGGCGTGCTCGTCGTAGTGGAAGCGGGCGGGCAACCCGAACGGGAACGACATCGCGGCCGCGATCGCTTCCCCTTCCGGCGTCAGGCCGACCGGGCGCATCAAGCCGCCGACGTTGTCCGCGCCGGTGGCTTGCAGGTGTGCCACGCAGCGCCGCACGTAGTCCGGCGCGATGATCGTGTGCCCATCCACGCGGGCGATAAACTCGCCTTGCGCAACCCGGATGCCCGCGTTGAGCGCCGCCGCGATCAAGCCGCCCTCCAGGCGCAGGACGCGCACCCGTTCCGCCCCCGGCAAGGCCGCGATCGCCTCTGGCGTGCCGTCGGTCGAGCCGTCGTCCACGACGATGATCTCCAGCCGGTCGGCGGGGTAATCCTGGGCCAGCACCGCGCCCAGGCTGCGCGCGATGAACGCCGCCTCGTCGCGCACCGGCATGATCACCGACACCAAAGGCCATGGAGGCAATTGTGAATTCTGAATTTTGAATTTTGAATTGGTGTCCATAGGCCGTGTTGGGCGATTTGTGGACGACGAGTCTGATTCATTCAGCATTCAAAATGCAGCCGACCTACCACCCGTTTCCCCGCTTTGTCTTTCAATTCAACATTTAAAATTCAAAATTCAAAATTCAACATTGCTTTTGGGTGCGCCGACCAGCCCCGCG
>CAZHMJ010000374.1:0-3641 GCA_964533805.1 uncultured Anaerolineae bacterium
TTGGCTTCCTCCGCCGCGACGCGCACCGTCTCGATCGCGCGCGATGTTTCGCCCCGCGCCACGTTGAGCGTCTTGCCGCCTTCGATCTGGAGGGCATGCACCAGTTCGTCGAAACGCCGTTCCATCTGGGCCAGCAGGCCGTACAGGATCGACGAGCGCTTGTGCGAGGGCAGCTTGCGCGTGATCTCGAAGCCACGCACCGCCGCCTGGATGGCGTCTTCCAGGTCTCGATCGCCGGCCTGGCAAACCTCGGCGACCAGCTCGCCATTGTACGGGAAGCGCACCTGGAGGACATCGTCGCTGCTCCGCCACGCCCCCCCGACCAGGAACTTGTGCCGTTCGCTCATTCCGACTCCTCTCTCACTCACGCACGCCCCGCCGGGGCGAGAACACGCTATTTCATACCCGTCGTGGCGATCCCGCTGGTAATGTAGCGCTGCAACAGCGCGAACACGATCGTGATCGGCAGCAGGGTCAGGACGGTCATCGCCAGGATGTAATGCCACTGCACGTTGAGCGCCCCCTGGAAGGCGTTCAATCCGACCTGGAGCGTGAACAGATCCGAATGGTTCAACACGATCAGCGGCCACAGGAAGTCGTTCCAGCGCCACATGACCGAAAAGATGGTCAGCACGGCCAGGGCCGGCGCGGCCAGCGGCAGGACGATCTGCCAGTAAATGCGCCATTCGCTGGCCCCGTCGATCCGGGCCGATTCGAGCAGCTCGTCGGGCAGGGTCAGCATGTACTGGCGCAGCAGGAACACGCCGGTGGGCGTGGCCGCGCCGGGGATGATCACACCCCACAGGTTGTTGACCCAGCCGACCTGGGTGATCACCAGGAAGGCCGGGATCAGGATCACCGAGACAGGGACCATCAGCGTGCTGATCATGATCAGGAAGATCGCGTCGCGGCCCCGGTAGCGGTATTTGCTCAGGCCGAAGGCTGCCATACTGTTGATCAGCAGGGTGAGCAGCGTCGCCAGCACGGTCACGACCACGCTGTTCTTGAGGTAGTTCACGAACGGGAAACTCTCCACCCCGCCGGAGTAGTTTGCCCCGTCAAAAAACACGGACTGTACCGGCGCGCGCGCCTGAATCTCGCGCAGGTTGACGTCCAGCAGCCCGCCCTGCGGGTCGGCCGGATCGATCATCCGGGCCGAGATGCCCACCCGCGAGACCTGGGCCAGCCGCCGGGTGGTACCATCGGGGAAGGTGATGTCGTAGAGCGCCAGGGGTTCCTCGTAGCCGGGCAGCGTGACGGTCTCCTGCCGGTATGGGAAAAAGGTCGGCGGGAAATTGTAGAGCGACGCCTGAGATTTGAACGAGGACATGACCAGCCAGATCACCGGGCCAAACATCACCAGAACCCCGGCCAGCAGGTACAGGTAGGTCACGATGTCGGCGGCGGACATCCGCTTGCCCCCCTGCCTGCGCAGGAGGAAGGCTCGCACACCCTTGGGCTGTTGATCGGCCATCGTTGTGCCTGCTCCCCGCCGCTCAGGCGATCTCGCTCGTGCGCCCCAACCGGAGCTGGAAGAGAGTCAGCACCAGCAGCACCACGGCCAACACCAGCGAGGCCGCCGCCGCCAGCCCGAAGTCCTGGCGGTCGAACGCCGTCTGGAAGATGTACTGCACCATGTACAGGGTCGCCGTGCCCGGCCCGCCGGTGGTCAGCACAAACACCTGGTCGAAGACCTGGACGGCGCGAATCAGGGATAGGACCAGCACCACGACCATCGTCGGCATCAGCAGCGGAAACGTCACCGAGCGAAAGCTGCGCCAGGCCCCCGCCCCATCCATCCAGGCCGACTCGTACAGTTCCCTGGGGATCGATTGCAGCCCGGCCAGCAGGATCAGGGTATGAAAACCCATCTGGGCCCAAACGCTGACCAGGATCACCCACAGCCGGGCCTGGTTGGGATCGGTCAGGAAGTCCATCCGGTCGAACCCGGCCGAGACCAGAAACCCGTTGAACACCCCTTCCGGCTGGAGAATCCACTTCCAGATCAGGGCGACAACCACCGGGGACAGCAGCACGGGATAAAAGAACACGCCACGGAAGAAGCCGCGCGCGCGGATGTCCCGGTTGAGGGCCAGGGCAGTGATCAGCGCGAAGATCACCATGATCCCGACCTGGAAGACCACGAACCCACCGGTATTGCTCACCGCGCGCCAGAAACGGTCGTGCTGGCAGGTATTGGGGTTGCCAAAATCCGTGCAGTTGAACAGGGCTTCGAGGTTGGCCGCCCCGACGAACTCGCGGTTCTGGGGCAGGATCGACTCGCCAGTGGTGAAACCATAATAAAAGTTGAGCAGCATCGGGAAGAGGATGAAAATTCCAAAAACCAGTAAGTTGGGCAACACAAAAAAATAACCCATCCGGCGCTGCCCAATCAGGTGCTGGATCGGGTCGATAACCACTTCCACCAGGTTCATCAGCGCCGCATAGGGCTTGAACAAAAGCCTTCCCAGGAACTCACTCATTCGTCGCTTCTTCCGTGTCGACCCCACCCTGCGCGTGGTCATGACCACCTCCTCTACGCCGGCAGCCATCCCATCAGGTCGGGCTGGCAGCCGCGCCTGCGACCACCAGCCCGGTTTCTTGTGGTGACTTAGCTTGACGCCCCGGCAAAGAGCGCGTCCATGTCGGCCTGGATGCGTTCGATGGCCTCATCCAGTGTCATCTCGCCCGCAATCACCTGGCTGAGGCGGTCGCGGATGGCGGTGTTCAGATCCGGCCCCTTGGGGTGATACTGGAGCGCGTAGGCCTCCGGCATTAGGTTCGGGATCATGCTGGCGAAAGCGTTCAGGGCCTCGGCGTTGCTCTCGTACTCGACGCCCTTTTCGATCAGGCCCAGGTGCCCCGGCAGGAACAGGGTACGGGCGTAGAACTCGGCAATGACTTCCTCGCTGAAGAGGTAATCCATCACCATCCCGACTTCTTCGGGATGCTCGGTGTCGGCGAAGGCCACCATCAGCGCGCCACCGGGCACGCCGGTCGCGCCACAGTCCCCGCTCGGATTGGGGATGACCTTCCAGTCGAACAGATCGCCGATGTTGGTGGCGAAGTTGCCGACCTGCCAGCTCCCGGACATGTACAGCACCAACTGGCCGCCGATGAAGTACGGCGCCGCCGGGACGTAGTTACCCGCGCTACCGCCCCACACGTCGGCGGGCATCAGGCCGTCGTTGTGCCAGCCGAGAATCATCTCGGCCGTGGAGCGGAAGCCGGGCGTATCGACGGTGAAGGTGCCGTCCTCATTGATGTAGGTCGCGCAGCGGCTCAGGGACGGTCCCCAGAAGCGGTGGCCGGTGCGGTCAATCGCCACCGGGTAGATGGTAGTCTCGCTGTCGCTCAACGCCTCGGAGACGGCGGTCGCGGCGGCCACCCACTCTTCCCAGGTCGAGTCATCGGCCGGGATTTCCACGCCGGCCTGCTCGAACAGAGTCACGTTGATGAACGGCCCGGTCACGGTGAACTGGGTGGGATAGCCGTAGATGCCGGTATCCTCGGCGTCGGTCTGCATCGAACCCAGCACGGCCCCAGGGATGTTGTCCAGCCAGTACTGTGGATCGGCAACGTACTCGGACAGGTCCAGATAGCTGCCCAGGAAGCGGGCGGGGAAGGTGATGCGGGCCATA
>CAZHMJ010000375.1:0-3627 GCA_964533805.1 uncultured Anaerolineae bacterium
CACCTTATCTTGCCTTTTTCGTTTTGTCCACTCAATGGACAAAGTCGAGGCAGAGGAAAAGCCTATAAAGTCATGTTTTTCTCTCTGCGTCCTCCGCGATCTCTGCGGTGAGATGTTTTTCATTCATGCAACTGTCCTGGACCAAAAGACGCTGGCGGGCAGGCGAGGGAAATGGTACAAATTGACGCACAACGGACATAGTCATGATCAAATGGAGGGTTGGGTTCGATGCCTCTTTTGGAGACGGTCGCCGACCTGCGCCGCCTGTTGACCGAGGCCCAGGTGATCGCCGTGGTCGGCCACTCCGACAACCCGGAGCGTACCAGCTACCGGATAGCCCACTACCTGCGTGAAGCCGGTTATACCGTCTACCCGGTCAACCCCGCGGTGGACACGATCGACGGCGAGCGCTCTTACGCCAGCTTGGCCGAGGTGCCGGAGCCGATCGACATCGTGGATGTCTTTCGCCGGGCCGAGCACCTGCCGGGCATCGTGCAGGAAGCGATCGCGGTCGGGGCCAAGGCGGTGTGGGGGCAGCTTGGCGTGGCACACCCGGACGCGCTCCGGCTGGCGGACGAGGCCGGGCTGGCCCTGGTCATGGATCGCTGCATCAAGACCGAACACCTCCGCGTGTTCGTCGACGAGGAGTAGGGGGGCGAAGGCCGCTTGGCACAGGGGCGGTTGCCCGGTTGTGAGAGAATGAACACGCCACCGGTGGAAGCCGGTGGCGTTGTGTGTTGGAGGGGAGCGAATAGCCTTGCCGTGGTTTCTTGGAAACCAGCCAGGGTGTAGAATAGGGGAATTAGGACGAGTGTATTATCATACACACCGGACCTCAAGTCAGGGGCATCCCGGCTGGGGCTGGTCATGAATCGCATTGGTAAGTCAACCTGGTGAGAACGTTATGAACGATTTCTCTGAGTCTTCGTTGACGGCTGACGAACAGGCGCTTCTGCTCAAAGCCCGGTCGGAGCCTGATCGGGGTGGCTATCTGGCTCCCCCTGAAGTCAGCCGGCAGATCGCGCGGGCGGAGGAGTGCATTCGCAGCGGGCGCAAAGACGAAGCCAGGACTGTTTTGCAGCAGGCTTATCTTTATGCTGTGAAAAATCCTCAGTATTGGTGGGCTGTAGCCCGCGCCGCCAAGAGTCGTAAGGAGGCTGTCGGCGCATTGGCGCATGTCCTCCATCTGCGTCCGCATGACGAACAGGCATTGGCGCTGCTCCGGCGGCTGGATCGGCGGGCTGCCGAGGCGTTTGTCGCAGAGGAAGCGCCACCTCCAGAACGCATCCCACTGAAACGGCGGCTTGTCTGGTTGGTCAGGATGTTTGTTTTCGCCCTGGTCGCGGCGCTGGTCGTCCTGGTGGTCATTGGACTGGCTGGGGCCGCTGGATTGGGTTTCTAGCGCTTCCTCGTTCCTCGCCGCCTGCCAAAACCTCCCCAGCCGGTTGTATAATCCCCCCCACTTTGCGCCCATCTGATGGAGGTTCCCCATGACGACGTTCACCATCCCGACGGATGAGATGGTCCGCTTCCTGGTCGGCCTGCTGGAGACGCCCAGTCCGACCGGCTTCGCCGCCGCCGCGATCGAGTACGCCCGCCAGGCCTTCGCCGACCTGGGCTTGCCCTACCTGAGTCTGGAAGTCACGCGCAAGGGCGCGCTGCTGGTCAGCCTGCGCGGGATCGCGCACGACGCGCCGCGCGGCCTGACCGCCCACGTGGATACCCTGGGCCTGATGGTCAAGGAGATCAAGAAGACCGGGCGGCTCAAGGCCACCAACCTGGGTGGGATCATGTGGGCCGGGATCGAGTTCGAGGGCGTGACCGTGCTCACCCAGGACGGGCGGACGGTGCGCGGCTCGGTCGTGCCGGTCAACCCCAGCTCGCACGTGAATCGCGACATTGCCACCGCCGGGCGCAACGCCGACACGATGGAGATCCGGCTGGACGCGCGCGTCGAGGATGAGGATGAGGTACGCGCCCTGGGGATCGAGGTCGGCGACTTCATCTTCGTCGATCCGCGCGTCGAAGTGACCGATACCGGCTTCATCCGGGGGCGCTTCCTGGACGATAAAGCCGGCGTGGCGAGCATCTACGGCGCGCTGCTGGCCTTGCGCGAGGCCGGGCAGCTCCCAGCCCAGGACACGTCGATCCTCATCACCAATTTCGAGGAAGTCGGGCACGGCGGCGCGTCTGGCCTCCCGGCCGACCTGGCCGAGCTGGTCGCGGTGGACATGGCCGCGCTGGGCGAAGGCCAGGCCTCGGACGAGTTCCACACCACGATCTGCGTCAAGGACGGCAGCGGGCCGTATCATCACGTGCTGACCAGCAAGCTGCGCCGCCTGGCCGAAGCCAACGGTATCCCTTACAAGGTGGACATCTACCCCTATTACAGCTCGGACGGCTCGGCCTACTGGCGGGCCGGGGGCGCGGCCCAGGTGGCCCTGCTCGGCCCCGGCGTGGACGCCTCCCACTCCTACGAGCGCACCCACCGCGACGCGCTGGAGCACTCGGCGAATCTCATCGCGTGCTATCTGGTGGAATAGCGGAGGAGCTATCAGCTTTCAGCGGTCAGCGAAAGCAAAAAACAGTGAAGGCTGCGCTTCATTGTTTTTTGCTGAGGGCCGATGATTACAGATGGCTGGAAGCGGCTTTAAAGATTCACGGTTCGGAGGGTCTTCAGCAGCGCGGCTAGCATGCGCTTGATTTCGATAACTCTTTGATTGAGGTCGGCATAGGTGGCGTCTGCCAGAAATCCCAGGCCATGGGCAAGCAGCAAATGATATTCCACTTCACTGGCCGATCCCATGCTGATTTGTAGAAAGCGCGCGAAGTCAGCTTCAGTCTGTCTGCCGCAGCCTTCGGCAATGTTCGCAGGAATCGAGACGGCAGCCCGCCGAATCTGGCTGGTCAGACCGTACGATTCCTGCGCCGGGAAGGCAGCCGTTTCCCTATAGATGGTCAGTGTGAGGGCATGCGCTTTTTCCCAGACCTGTAAGTTGTGGAAATCTTTCATGAATCTCCCTGCTTGCCCTCTCGAAATGGGTGAGTCTGTTTTTCGCTGACCGCTGACCGCTGAATGCTGATCGCTCTCTCACCACATCAGCCCCTGGGCGTCGATCGGGCCGTCCGGCCAGGGGTCGCCCCGCAGGGGCAGGACCATGATCCGGTGGCCGACCGTGACCCGCTGGCCGTCCCAGGCGGTGAAGACCAGCGGCCCGGCGACCTCCTGCCAGCCCAGCCCGGCGTAGAAGCCGACCCGGTCCGGCTCGCAGATCAGGTGGCCGAAGGCAGCATCCGTCTCGTCGTGCAGGACGTCCTCCGCGCATTGCATCAGGGCGTGGCCCAGGCCCCGCCCGCGCCACTCCGCCTGGACGACCAGGGCCGCGATCCCGCCCACATCGTAGGGCGCGCCGCCGACCGTGACGGTGCGCTCCACGATCCCGACGTGCCCGACGAGTTCGTCACCCTGCCAGGCCAGGATGCGCCAGTCGGCGCGGGCGGTCCTGGCCTCCTCCAACCCGAACACGGCGTAAAAGCGGCGGAAGATCAACTCGGTCAGCGGACGGGGAAGCTGGCCGGCCCGTTCGACGGCCAGGCGGAAGTCCGACGGATCGGTTACCATGGCAG
>CAZHMJ010000376.1:0-3602 GCA_964533805.1 uncultured Anaerolineae bacterium
CGGGGACTTGAGTCCTCGGCGATCGACCGGCGCGCGACTCCATTGGCACTCGCCCAATTACCGGATTAATTTGTTAACCTTCATCAATCCGCGACGCGGGCGGCGATGAATCCACGCGATTGATTTCGATCGCTCACTGTGTGGACCTGAACTGTCGCCGGCTTCACGCCTGCCTTGACCCGCTTCACGGTTTCACCTCCCTCACACCTTCAAAATTTTAATTTCAGATCAAAAATCTTTACCTCAACATGATGAAATTTTAGGAAACTACTTGACATTCTTTGATTTGATGATATTCTTTGGTTAGGCATCAAGATTCACAAGGCGATCCTTAATCATTGTGAGGTCGATATGTATTCTGCTCCCAAGAACTGCCCGGTCTGCGGCAGCGAGTTGATCATCGCCCGATTGCACTGCCCGGAGTGCGACTCCGCGCTGGAAGGCCGCTTTGGTTTCGGCGGGCTGGGCAGCCTGAGCAATGAGCAGCTTGCCTTTGTCGAGACCTTCATACGCTGCGAAGGCAAGATCACCCGCGTCCAGAAGGCGCTGGGCATCTCCTACCCGACTGTCCGCAGCCGGCTGGAAGAGGTCATCGTGGCAATGGGCTACGAGATCGATGCGGAAGCAGAGGAAGAAGGCGAGGTCGACGACAGCCTGCGCCGCCAGGTATTGGATGACCTGGCCGCCGGGCGCATCTCGTCCACCGAGGCGATCCGCCTGTTGCAGGGCTAGGTGGGCGCGGCTGAGGGGGCGCGCCCACCGGGGGATTGATGCGGTGTCACACGGCGTCAATCGAGAAGGAGGTAGGGATGTTAGACACAATGAATCAGTATGTCGCGGAAAAGACCCGGCAGGATCATGCGGCCCGACTGCACCGGATCGCGACCGAGCCGAGCTGGGTGGAACGGCTGGCGGTGGTGGCCTGGGCGCCAACGCGGATCGCGCTGCGCGGGATCGGGTATACATTCCTGGCCGGTGGCGATCGCCTGCTGCGCCTGACCGGCGAGCGGCGGCATGTCCGGCAGGCTGGTTCGATGATCAACTCCGCCCTGCGCCGCGAGATGGCATACCAGTTTCCAGAAGACTGAGCGGAGCGGATGGTTCGACGGCCCAACGACTGAACCGGCCGGGCGGCACCCCGCGCTGGATGGTAGAGGGAGATAAACGATGAAGCGGATGGAATGGACTGACCAGAATTCGAGCATGCGGATCGGTAACGTGGCCGGCGACCTGCGCGTGCGCGGCTGGGAGCGCCCGGAAGTGGCCGTCCAGGACGAGACGGGCACCCTCGCCACGACCGAGGACGGCCAGATCGAGGCCCGCAGCATGGGCGACCTTGTCCTGCGCGTCCCGATGGAAGTCCCGCTGGAAGGGCGGAATGTGAGCGGCGACGCCAAGATTGGCGACCTGTGCGGACGGCTGAGCCTGGAGAACGTGGGCGGCGACCTGCTGCTGCGCGACGCCGGGCCAACGGACGTGACCCGGATCGGCGGCGACGTGCGCGTCAAGCGCGCCGACGGCAGCGTGACTCTGGGTATGGTTGGCGGCGACGCCACCATCCGCGAGGTCAGCGGCGACACGACCATCGCCCAGGTAGGCGGCGACCTGTACGTGCGAGATATCGGCGGCGGCTGCCAGGTCGAGCACGTTGGTTCGGACCTGGTGTTGAGCACCAATTTCATCCCCGGCGCGGCATACCGCTTTGACGTCGGCGGCGATATCGTGTGCCGCATCCCGGCCGGGGCCAGCGTGCGCTTTCAGACCGCCCACAGCCACGACCTGGTGGTCGACGCGCCCGGCGCGCAGATGGTCGAAGGCGAAGATGGGGACGAGGTCGTCTTTGGCGCGGGCGAGGCGGTCGTCCGCCTGGAGGCGGGCGGCGAGATCCGGCTGGTGGGCCAGGACGAGGATTACATGATGGCGATCAATTTCCAGTTGGAAGGCGAGCTGGCCGAACGGCTGGCGGGCCTCGAGGAACGCCTGGCCGAGCAGCTTTCCGGCCTGGACGACCTGATCCTGCGCAAGACGGAGAAGGTCCGCGAGCGGGCCGAAAAGGAAGCCGAACGGGCCGTGCGCCATGCCGAGCGGATGGCGCGCAAGGCGGAGCGCGGCAAGCGCAAGGGCTTCACCTTCTCCTTCGGGGGCGATTCGTTCGAGGCTGGGCTGTCGCGCCGGCCGGCGCGCGCCCCGCGCCCGCCGGCGCCGCCGGCCGAGCCGGTCAGCGACGAAGAACGGATGACGATCCTGCGCATGGTCGAGAACCGCCAGATCAGTGTGGAAGAAGCCGAGAAGCTGCTGGCCGCGCTCGAAGGGCGCCGGTCCGGCTAGAACGGTGGGGAAATGATCGCAGCCACCCTGCGGACGCAGGCCGCCAGCGGCCTCCGGCGAGTCAACCTCAGCCGGGACCTGGCGGCCATCGCCGATTTGATCGAACTGTGTTTCGAGTCCAGCATGGACGCCGGCGGGCGGGCGACCGTCAACGAAATGCGCAGCCTGAGCCGGATGGGGCCGCTGCTGGGTTTGATGTCCCTGGGCGACGACCTGCTCAAGGGCATCGGCCAGGGCTTTGTCTGGGAAGAGGCGGGCCGCATCCTGGGCAACGTCACCCTCTTTCCGGCCCGCGTTCCGGCCGAACTGGGGCCGGTGACGGTTGTGGCGAATGTCGCCGTGCATCCGGACCTCCAGCGGCGCGGGATCGGCCGCCAGTTGATGGACGCCTCGCTGGAAGCCGTGCGCGCCAGCGGGGCGCGCTGCGCCATCCTCCAGGTGGATCACGACAACGCCGTGGCCCGGCGGCTCTACGAACGGTTGGGCTTTCAGATGGAGCGCACCTGGCACCAGTGGCGGCGCAGCACCAGCCAGTCCGTCCCCACCCGCGACGCGGCCGCGCCCCGGATCACGCTCCGCCCGGCCGACCGCTGGCGGGAGGAGTATGCCCTGGCGGGGCAGGTCTTCCCCCAGGCGCGAGGTGGGTTGGGCTGGCAGCGGCCGCTGCATCCCCGTGAGTTCACGCGCAGCCCGTGGCAGGCCATCCTGGACGGGCTGAGCGGGGTGACGCTGGAGCGCTGGATCGTGCCCGATGGGGATCGGATCGCCGGGGCGCTGTGGGCCAGGACGAGCTTCACGGCGGGCCACACCCAGTTGACCCTGATCGTCGCGCCGGACTGGCAGGGACGGCTGGAGGACGGGCTGATCAACTACGCCATCCGCCGCCTGGCGGTCGACTACCGGCCGCTGACGGCCGAGCATCCGGCCGATGACCTGGCGGCGACGCTGGCCTTCGAGCATTACGGGTTTGTGAAGCGCCGCACCTTGCAGCACATGCGGCTGGACTTTTAGCGCGGTCCGTGGGCCGGGCCGGTTGAAGGCAGATGGGCGACCGTCGAAGTGGCTGCGACGGACCGCTGAGCGAGCGAGGGTATGATGAACGAACCCCAACACCGGGTCCTGAAGATGCTGGCAGCCGGGACGATCACCGCCGTGGAAGCCAACCGCCTGCTGGCGGCGCTCGGCGGAAAGTGGGTCGCGCCGCCGCCGGCCCGGTCCGTGGAGACAGTTTCCACCGCAATGGAGACCGCACCCAGGGCTGCGGAGGTTGCTCC
>CAZHMJ010000377.1:0-2047 GCA_964533805.1 uncultured Anaerolineae bacterium
GTCGCATATCTCGATCCTCCTGTTAGTAGCATTGTCACCCTGTCTCATGATATAACGAATGTAATCCAAGCGCCACTACCGCGCTGGTTGAACCCGAAAATCCGATTGAATTCCCATGGATGCAAAATCGAGAGGTATGACTATGTTGAGACGCCGGGGGCGGTGGATGATCCTGCTAGTGACGGTGCTCGTCGGCCTGGGCGCTGCCACCAGCCTGGTCGAAGCACAGGTCAAATCGCTGTACTGGCGACGCTGGGACGTGTCGATCGACCAGATTGATACGGCGAATAACCGGTTTGATGTCTCCGAGGTGCACGATATCCAGTTTACCAGCGGGCAGTTTCGCTTCGGTTTTCGGGCGATCCCGACCGATCGCCAACTGGAGAGCCTGACCGACATCCGTGTCTGGGAGGGGGAGACCCCACTCACCCAGAGTTGCTCCGAACAGGCCGGGACCTTTTGCGTGTCGCAAGAGGGGAGTGAGCTTCAGATCGTCTACTATTTCCTGAGGCCGGCGCAGAATGAGCAGCGGGTCTTCCGGATCGAATATACCGTGACGGGAAGCCTGCTTGTCTATCCGGATGGCGATCAGCTTGACTGGATCGCGGTGGCTCCTGATCATTCCTATCCGATCCAGAGCTCGACCGTGACGGTACGCATGCCGACCGGCTACGAACCGCGCCCGGACGTGGACCCGGTGGTCTCGTACGGGGTGCCAACCACGGTTGATGTGCGAGGCGATCTGGTGACCTACCAGGCAACTCGAACGATCCAGGCCGACGAGGCTCTGCGTGTCCGGGTCCAGTATCCACACGACCTGGCGGCGCGGGCCGCCGGATGGCAGGCGGCGGCTGAGCAGGAGGCCGTGCTCAAACCCGTGGTCAATCTCCTGTCGGGCGCGGTGGGCCTGCTGCTCGCGCTGGCTGGACCGCTGGGAGCGTTCTTCCTGTGGAGCCGGCGCGGACGCGATCCCCAGGTCGCCGTGGTGCCGGATTACCTGAGCGAGCCACCATCCGATCTGCCTCCCGCAATCGTGGGCACGTTGATCGATGAAAAAGCTGAAGTCCAGGACATCATGGCGACTCTG
Source organism: uncultured Anaerolineae bacterium (assembly GCA_964533805.1). Taxonomy (GTDB): domain Bacteria; phylum Chloroflexota; class Anaerolineae; order Aggregatilineales; family Ch27; genus JARKOQ01. Next base: position 1,088 of record CAZHMJ010000377.1, read on the forward strand.
CTCGATCTGGCAAGCCGGGGGTTTCTGGTGATCGAGGAAGGGCGCAGCGAGGGCTTCTTTGGGCTTGGACGCTCCGCAACATTTAGCTTCAAGCTCACTGGACAGCCGCTGCTGGGATTGCGCCACTACGAGAAAATGCTGATCCAGCGCATGTTTGGCCGGTCTGATGAGGTTGATCTGGACTCGCTGCGCAATAATTTCTATAAGACGATCCCTCGCCTTCAGAGTGAGTTGTACAAAGAGGTGATTGAGGAGGGGTTCTTCAAGGCAAGCCCGCAGAATGTCCGGAACAAATGGATTGGGATTGGCGTGGCGCTGCTGTTCGTCGCGTTTGGGGTCGGCGCGTTCGCCTTCGCTGCCGTGGAGAGCTACGCCGGGCTGATTTGCGTGCCGCTCGGTCTGGGGGTGGTCGCCATCGCGCTGCTCTCGATTGCCACGAGTATGCCGGTCAAGACCGCGCTTGGCGCGGAAGAAGCGGCCAAGTGGCGCGCCTTTCGCGAGTACCTGAGCAACATCAAAAAATACACCGATGTCGAGCAAGCGACTGACCTGTTCAATAAGTACTTCCCGTATGCGGTTGCGTTTGGCCTGGAGCGGGCCTGGGTGAATACCTTCAGCCGGGTGGCTGACACGCCCATTCCGTACTGGTACTACCCAACCTATTTGGGCGGCCCATGGCGCGGCGGCTATCACCAGGGCATGCCGACGGTCGACATGCGGGACCCGGATATCCGCAGCCAGCTTGCCCGACCCGGCGGGCTAGACGGCATGAGCGGCAATCTCAGCTCCGGCCTAAACGCGATGTCGGCTGGGCTGGTTGGCATGCTCAACAGCGCCTCCTCCACGTTCACCAGCCAGCCTTCCTCGTCCGGGACGAGCGGAAGCTGGGGCGGTGGCGGTGGCGGCTTTAGCGGCGGCGGGTTCAGTGGCGGCGGAGGGGGCGGCAGCGCGGGATTTGGC
>CAZHMJ010000377.1:2057-3525 GCA_964533805.1 uncultured Anaerolineae bacterium
GAATGTTCAGGTCTTGCGCCTATTCGACTGGGAAGTGAGGAGGAAGACGATTTGAACAGCGGGCGTTTGATTGGACTGATTACGATCGTTGTCGGCGTGCTGGTGGCCGTCCTGGCGATCGCTTACGTGGCAATCAATGTGGCGAGCGGCATGCTGACCTCGGGCGGGGCCATCCTGGGGCTGGCGATTGCCCTGTTGGTGATCGTGGCTCCCCTGATCGGATTTGGAATCTACATGCTGGCCCAGAGCAATCAGGATGCGAAGGCTCAAGCGCGCGCGGCGGACCAGCGTCGCCTGCTAGATATCGTGCGGAGCCGGGGACAGGTGGATATTGCTGATCTTGCGGTCGAAATGCAGATCAGTCCTGAAGCGCTGCGTGACATGATCCACCAGTTAGTCGGTCTCCAGGTGTTCAGCGGGTATGTGAACTGGGATAAGGGCACGCTGTATTCGGCTGAGGCGCGCAGCCTGCGCGAGCTGGAGAAGTGCAAGAACTGCGGGGGCGAGATTGAGCTTGCGGGCAAGGGGGTGGTGAACTGCCGGTTCTGCGGGACAGAATACTATCTCAGCTAGAAGCCAGGGCTGACATGGGGCTGATATCAGTCTGACACCAGCCCGTATGCGGTTGTGAGGGGGCGGGGTCTGGTGTATGCTAACGACAAGCACTCTGTGAGATGAGGAGGCATTTTTCATGAGCGGAGATCTTTTTGATCGAATAGTGAGTGAGCGAGGCTCGTTTGAGAATTTGCTCACCAAGATTCCCCTGTTGGGCGACCATATTGAGTCCTATTTCGATATGTCCGCCGGCCGGGATGCCGACCGGATCATCCGGGAACACATCGCCAAACTACTGAAAGAACAGATTGGGCGTATGGCGCAGGTCGAAAACGCAATCCTGGATGGGGGCGGGCTGTCCTTCATGGCCAAGACGCGCACGGCCAAGATGAAGCTCCAGACGCTAACGGATCGGATTGGCACCGCATCGCCTGGCTATGCGTTCACGGGCGCTTTGAAGGTTGGCCAGGAAGAACTGGCGCAGGTTTACGCCTTCGATGAAGCGATGCTGCGCTATGTCGATCAGGTGAAAGAGGCCATCGATAACCTGCACGGCGCGGCAATAGCGTCGGAGGGCATCAACGAAGCGATCGTGGCCTTCGAGACTGTGGTGGCAGAGGCTAGCAGTGCGTTCAACCTGCGCGAGGACCTGCTTTCCGGTCTGGGTCAGGGCCAGTCATAGAGTTTTAACCGAGGACGTTCAGCTAAGGAGCTAAGCGACTATGGCGCGCATTATTGATGTCATTGATCACCCGAATGTGATGGATGATGAACTGACCTATCGCGAACCTCAACAGGGTGGGGGCGACTGGCGGATGGGGTCCCAGGTGATCGTCCAGGAGAGCCAGGCCGCGGTGTTCGTGCGGCAGGGCGAGGTGCTGGACGCGCTGGGGCCGGGCAATCATACTCTTTC
>CAZHMJ010000378.1:0-3508 GCA_964533805.1 uncultured Anaerolineae bacterium
TTGTGTGCGGGGGTTTGGGGGTTGTTTTCTTTTTGGGGGGGGACTATTCATCGGCCCCCCCGCGGTGCTCCCCGTGGGTTCGCCGCGCAGCTTCGCTGCGCCGAGGCCAGGAGGCCAGAGCCCGTGAGGCCAGAAAAGCAACGGATTGGCAGGCGCGAAGCAGACACGGCCGCGGCCAATCGGTCTGCTCTTACTGACAACTGTCAACTGACGACTGACCACTACCATCCGGCGTTGCCAACGTGATTAGCGTCACTTCCGGGGGGCAGTTGAAGCGGACATAGGGCGCGGTCATGCCGAGGCCCCGGTTGACGTACAGCCGGAGCGGGGTGTCGCCGGCCGGGCCTTCGGGCGGGGGGACGGTGTAGAGGCCCATATCGTATTTGCGGGCGAGGTGGGGCAGCACCAGCGCCCCCTTGCCCGGCAGGCGCACCTGCCCGCCGTGGCTGTGCCCGGAAAGCTGCAAGCCGATCCGGCGCGTGCGGGCCACGTGATCGGCGAAGTCCGGCTCGTGGGCCAGCAGGATCGTGGCCGCGCCCTCCGGCACGCCAGTCAGGGCATGGCCGAGATTGTGCTTGTTCTCCCAGACATCATCCACGCCAAGGATATACAACGCCGCGCCGCCGCGCCGGAGGACGCTGTGGGTGTTGTTCAGCAGGGCGAAGCCGGAGGCTGCCACCGCCGCGCCGACCGTGTCCGCGTCCGTCCAGTGGTCGTGATTGCCCAGCACGGCATACAGCCCCTCGCGCGCGGTCAGACCGCGCAGGCTGGCGGTGATCTCGCCGGGGGTCTGGGACCACAGGCGGCTGACGAAATCCCCGGTCGCGGCGACCACATCCGCTTCCAGAGCATTGATCCGCTCGACCAGGGACTGCATCTGCTCCAGGGTCATCCACGCGCCCAGGTGGATGTCGCTGATCTGGGCGATGGTCAGGCCGTCGAAGGCCGGGTCGAGGCCGGGCAGCGGCAGAGTCAGGCGGGCGACATCCAGCGCGTACGGCTCGATCCGGGTGATGTAGGCCGAGCCGCCGATTCCGACCACCCCGAAGCCCAGCGTGCCGCCCAGGGCCACCTTCAAGAAACGGCGGCGAGTCATGGTCTCAGTCATGGCTGCGTATCCTCCTGACTGACTCCTACGCGGCCAGAGTCGAAATCCCTCACCTCAGTATAGCCCCTTCTGGGGCGGGCGTAGGGCAAGCGCAGGTCAGTCGTCGCCCAGCGCGGGGACCGCGTCCGGTATCCCGGCCGACAGCGGGGCCAGGATCGGAGTCAGGCTGGCGCGCGCGGCGGCGATGGGGATATCGGTCCGCTGGTGGTGGCGGAAGACGCTCACGCGGCGGTGTCCGGCCGCTTCCAGCAAGTCCAGGGCGCGCTCGAAGTCCGCGCCGACGCGGCCCGGATCGTGCGAATCGGAGCCGAGCACCATTGGGATGCCGCGCGCCGCGATCTCGGCCAGGATGACCGGGCCGGGTAGCATCTCCGGGATGCGCTTGTGCAGGCCGGAGGTGTTCAGTTCCATCGCGATCCCGGTCCGGGCGATCCGGTCCAGGGCGGCGCGGATGTCGTCCAGGACGCGCTCGACCTGCCATTCGGCGGCCGTCTCGTTTTTCACGAGGTCGGGGTGGGTCAGGCAGTCGAACAGGCCGCTTTCGGCCGCGTCGGCGAGGTGGCCGAAGTAGGCCCGCTGGAGCTTCAGCGCGCCGTCGCGGTCGTAGGGCGTGCCCTTGGCCCGGCCGTCGCCATAGGCGGCCCGGTATTCTTCCGTGTCGGGATGGACCGAACCGAGGACGTAGTGGAAATCGCCCCGCGCCAGGAGCTTGCTCAGCCACGGCTCGTGGCCGGGGAAGTAATCGCACTCCAGGCCGAGCAGGACATCGACCCGGCCGGCCCAGGCCCGGCTGGCCCGGTCGACCAGGGCCAGGTAGTCGTCGAACTGGGTCTCGCTCATCCGCCAGCGGAAATCGTAATTGTCGCCGGGGTGCGGGCTGTGGCAGGTGATCACGATCCCGCGCAGGTTGCGCTTTTCGGCCACGGCGGCGTAGTCTTCCGGCTCGCCGCTGGCATGTTTGCAGAGCGGGGTGTGCATGTGAGAATCGAAGAGCAGGGGGATAGACATGATAACTCCGGGTTCGTCGGGTCGATGAAACGGCGTTCAGCCGGGGAATTGTAACAGAATAGCGCCGAAGCGTCTAAGCGTCGAAGCGGCAAGCGTCAAAGCGAAAGACGGATACCGAGGCATGTGCTGGCGCAGCCCTCCGGGTGAAAATGGGCCGGTCAGGCTGTGGCGTCTGCGTTTTTGCTTTTCGCTTCGACGCTTGGACGCTTGCCGCTTGGACGCTGTACGCTGTAATTGCCGCTGGCCGGGGGGTGTGCTATGATGAACCCTGCGGGAAGGCTTCCACTGCGCAAAGGTATCCTGGCTATGAACCGACGGGCGTTGTTTGTATTTGTCCTGCTGAATATTGTGATTTCGATCGGCGTGGCGCTGGCCGTGATCCTGGCCTACCAGACCTTCGTGCCTCAGGAAAACGCCGGGATGCCGGTCGTCCAGACCTTCGAGGTGATCATCACTGCCACGCCGGGGCCGACCCAGACTCCCTGGGTGGTGACGGTCCAGGCCGCCGCGCCGGCCGTGGCCGATGGCAGCGGTGGGGGCGGCGGCGACGAGCCGACCGTGGCCCCGACCCTCAACGCCGACATCCTGCCCGGCATCGCCACCGCCGCGGCGGAGACCCAGGTCGCGATCCAGGCCAGCGGCTCCCGGGAGCAGACCTACACCGTCCAGTCGGGGGACAGCCCGTCGATCATCGCCCAGAACCTGGGCGTCTCCCTGGCCGACCTGCTGTGCGCCAACGACCTGGGCACCATCGAGGACCCGGAGTACATCTTCCCCGGCCAGACCTTGATCGTGCCCGGCGCGGGCTTCGTGTGCGTGGCCAACGAGCCGCCGCCGACCGAGACGCCCGAAGAGGAAGCGCCGGAGGCGGAACAGGCGACGCCGCGGGCGACCGTGGCCGGGGCGCTGACCACCAGCAGCGGCACGCCGATCCCGACCGTGACCCTGGCCCCGACCGCCGAAAACGCCCAGGTGACGATTGTCCAGGTCGTGGCCGCCGGGGACGTGACCCGCGAGGGCGTGGAGATTCGCAACCAGGGCGGGCTGGTCGACCTGCGCGGCTGGACGCTGACCGACGCCGAGGGCACCACCTACACCTTCCCGGACTACCGGCTGTTCTCCAACGCCGGGGTGACGGTCTTCAGCCGGGTGGGCGAGGATACGCCCGTGGCCCTGTTCTGGGGCCAGTCGCGGGCGGTCTGGCAGGCGGGCGACGTGGTGACCCTGGCCAACGCCAGCGGCGAGGTGCAATCGACCCTGCGCGTGGCCGCCGTCGTGCCGCGCTGACCTTCACCCCGGCTTTCCGTCGAGCGTTCGATTCTCCCCTCGCCACTTTGTGGCTATGCGTTACCCACAAATATGGGGAGGGGGAAGAGCGAAGGTACAATCGAA
>CAZHMJ010000379.1:0-3492 GCA_964533805.1 uncultured Anaerolineae bacterium
GTCGGCGAGTTCAACAATTGGGACAACCGGGTCCACCCCATGCTGAACCACGTCGACTCGGGCGTCTGGGAGTTGTTCATCCCCGGTGTCCAGGAATACAGCCAGTACAAGTTCGATATCCGCTCCCGCCAGAACGGCTACCGGGCCGAGAAAGCCGATCCCTACGGTTTCGCGACCGAGATGCGCCCGCGCACGGCCTCGATCGTGACCGACCTGGATCGCTATGAGTGGGGTGATTCAGAATGGATGGCGACCCGCGCCCAGAAAAGCCTGCTGAAGCAGCCGGTAGCGATCTACGAGGTTCACCTGGGCTCCTGGCGGCGCAAGAACGATGGGCTGGATTGGCTGACCTACAAGGAACTGGCGGTCGACCTCGTCCACTACGTCAAGGACATGGGCTTCACGCACATCGAATTGATGCCGGTCGCCGAGCATCCACTGGATGCCTCCTGGGGCTACCAGATCACGGGCTACTACGCCCCGACCAGCCGCTATGGCGATCCGCATGCCCTGATGGCCCTGATCGACGCCTGCCATCAACAAGGCATCGGGGTCATCCTGGACTGGGTGCCCGCCCACTTTCCCAAGGACGGCTTCGCGCTCAGCTACTTCGACGGCACCCACCTCTACGAGCACGCCGATCCTCGCAAGGGCGAGCATCCCGACTGGGGAACCTACATCTTCAACTACGGACGCAACGAGGTGCGCAACTTCCTGATCGCCAACGCCCTCTTTTGGCTGAAGAAGTATCACATCGACGGCCTGCGCGTCGACGCAGTCTCGTCAATGCTCTACCTGGACTTCGGCCGGCGCGCCGGGGAGTGGCTGCCCAACCAGTACGGCGGACATGAAAACCTGGAGGCGATCGCCTTCATGCAGGAAGCCAACGCCGTGATTCATGGCGAATGCCCCGGCGCGGTCACCATCGCCGAGGAATCGACCGCCTGGCCGATGGTCTCACGGCCCACCTACCTGGGCGGCCTGGGCTTCACCCTCAAGTGGAACATGGGCTGGATGCATGATACGCTCAATTACATTCAAAAGGACCCCATCCACCGCCGCTACCACCACAACAACCTGACCTTCTCCCTGATGTACGCCTTCAGCGAGAATTTCGTCCTCTCGCTCTCCCATGACGAGGTCGTGCATGGCAAAGGCTCCTTGATGGGCAAAGCCGCAGGGGACTGGTGGCAGAAGTTCGCCACCCTGCGCCTCCTGTTCGGCTACCAGTACACTCATCCGGGCAAGAAGCTCAATTTCATGGGGCAGGAATTCGGGCAGTGGCGCGAATGGAGCGAGGATCGCAGCCTGGACTGGCACCTGGTCGAGCAGTTCAGCATGCACCGCGACCTGCAAGCCTGGTTCCGCGACCTGAATCGCTTCTACGCCAGCCAGCCAGCGCTCTACGAGCTTGACTTCGACCCGCGCGGCTTCCGCTGGATTGAAGCCAACGACGCGGAGCAGAGCGTATTCTCGTACATTCGTTTTGCCGAAGACCCCGACGACTTCCTGGTGGTCGTGTGCAACTTCACCCCCGTGCCCCGGTATGGATACCGGATTGGCGTCCCCCGGCCCGGCTTCTACCGAGAGGTGCTCAACAGCGACGCCGCGCACTACGGCGGCGGCAATGTGGGCAACCTGGGCGGCTGCCGGGCAGACAACCTGAGCTGGCACAGCCACCCGCACAGCCTGAGTCTGACCCTGCCCCCGCTGGGCATCGTCGTGTTCAAACACGAGCCAGACCCAGGCCTATCGCTGCTCTAGGAGGTCACCAGACGACTGCGCCGGACGCGAACACGCCCGGCGCAGTTTGATATCGGGCAAATGGCGTGCTGCAAGACGAGCCGCTACTTGGGCTGCTCCTGCATGGCGGACAGCGCCCGGTAGGTCTGGATGTAATTCATCGCCCACTCGTCGCGGCCCAGCATCAAATCGGCCGCCCGGACCGCCAGCGCGTTCTTGAGCGGGTTGCAGATCGGCGCGTTGACCCCGATCGCGATCAACTGAGCCAGAAACACCGTGTTGATCATTTCGCGGTCAGGCATGCCGTGCGAGGCATTGCTGGCCCCCACCGCCAGGAGACAGCCCAGCTTTTCCTTCAGCAGCCGGGCCGTATCCAGGGTGATCCGTCCGGCCCGGTGATCGGCGCCAACCGTCATCACCAGCGGATCGAACAGGATGCTCTCGATGCCCAGACCGACCTTCTGCGCCTGTTCCAGGATTTTCTCGGCGATCGCCACGCGCTCTTCGGGCACGGTCGGGATGCCGTTGTCGTCCATGCACAGCGCGATCACCATCGCGCCATACTCCGCCACCACGGGCAGCAGCGCGTTGAGCTTGGCCGTTTCGCCGCTGACCGAGTTAACCAGCGCGCGCCCCTTGCTGACTTTGAGGCTGGCCGCCAGCGCCACCGCATTGGGCGAGTCGATACACACCGGCACATCAACGGTCTCCTGTACCATCTGGACCGCTCGCGGCAGCCATTCCACCTCGTCCACGCCGGCCGCGCCCACGTTCACGTCCAGCACCTGCGCCCCGGCCGTCACCTGCGCCTGGGCATCGCGCGGCACGCGGCTCAGGTCGCCAGCTTGCAGTTCCGCGCTGAATACCTTCCGCCCGGTGGGATTGATCCGTTCGCCAATGATCACCGTTGGCCGGTCAGGCCCGATCTCGACTACACTGCTCGGCCCGCGCAATTCAGCTTGCATCAGACTATTCCTTTCACAAAAGAATGCATCGCCCCGCAAAGCTCAACTTTCAAAATAACTGCCATCATTCTAGCGTAAGTTCGGACGGCCCGGATCAAAGTTTGCGGATTGGCCCTTGAATCAACAGAGGAGTGCGGCTGTCGGCACTCCTCTGTTGATTTCAGACGGATGTTTCAAAAAGAGAGAATCAAGCCCCGGCCTCGACCGCCGCGATCGCCTTGAATTCATCCTTGAGCGCCGGATAGAGCGCCCGATAGCGCGGGTACACCGCCGCATAGCGGCTTACATCGCCCGATGGGTCTGTCCGGCCCGTGATCTGGATCGTGGCCTCGCACGCTTCGGGCACGCTGCCAAAGTACCCGGCCCCCACCCCGGCCAGCAGAGCCGCGCCAAAGGCCGCGCCTTCGGTCGTGTTGACTGTCACCAGTTCCGCGCCCAACACATCGGCCATGATCTGCCGCCACAGGGGACTCTTCGCGCCACCACCGGAGATGCGCACCTGGCTGATCGAGCCCAGGCCGGCCTGCTGGATCAAGGTGAAGCTGTCTTTGATCCCAAAGGCCACGCCTTCCAGCACGGCCCGCGTCAGATGAGCGCGCGTGTGTCGGACCGTCAGCCCGACCCAGGCTCCGCGCGCCAGCGGGTCCGGGTGCGGCGTCCGCTCCCCGGTCAGGTAGGGCAAGAAGAACAACCCCTCGCTTCCCGCCGGGACGCCCGCCGCCTCGTTCACCAGGTCATCGAAGCTGGTCTGCGGGGCTAGCGTGTCGCGGTACCATTGCAGGCT
>CAZHMJ010000380.1:0-3472 GCA_964533805.1 uncultured Anaerolineae bacterium
TCCGGTCGGTCGTCCAGTTCTGGGACCACGACCACATCCTCGCGCCAGATATCCAGGCCGTGCACCGGCTGGTGCGCAAGGGCAAGCTGATGGCGGCGGTCGCCGCCCGGCTGGACGGGCCGCAAGCGCCGCAAAAGGCATTCTGAACCGCAAAGACGTAAAGAGCGCCAAGGAAAAGCATTCTACTCTGTGCTTGTCTTGGCGTCCTCCGCGTCTTTGCGGTTCGATTGTCTTTTTTAGAACAACGACTGCTGGGTTGGTCGGGCTTCGGCGGCCATCTTGTGCATCAGGTAGAGCGTCATGTGGCAGTCGGCGGCGGCGCGGTGGGCGTTGATGACCTGAACGCTCTCCGCTTTGCAGGCCTGGCCGAGGGCCACATAACGCTCTTTCTGGCGGAAGGCGGCGTAGGCCCGCATGGCGCACCACCACTCGCGCGGGGCAAGCTCCGCCAGGCCGTGCTGGCGGCAGACCGCGCGCAGGATGTTCAGTTCGAAGGTGTAGTTGTACGAGACGACGATCTGGCCGTTGAGGAGGCGGACCAGTTCCGGGTAGACTTGGGGGAAGGTGGGCGAGAAGCTCACGTCGCTGTTGCGGATGCCGTGGATGGCCGAGGCGTCCGGCGGGATCGGGTTGCGCGGTTTGATCAGGGTATTCAACAGCGTCTCGTCGCGGTGGCTGACGACGGCGACCTCGACCGCTTCGACCGCCGGGTTATCGTCCAGGCCGGTCGTCTCCAGGTCAATCAGCACGCAGCCGTCGCGCAACAGGTCCGCCGTCGCCTGGGCGATCTCATTGGGACTCATGGTGCGAAAGTCCATCGACTCTCTCCTTCTCAGGTCACCGGGTTTCAACGATCGGCGGCCGGAACTGCGGTTGTGTCGGACGGTTTGGCCTGGAACGCGGCGGAGCGGGCCATGGCCGCGAAGCCACCCGCCGAAAGCAGGGCGGCCAACGCACCGAACCACCACGTCGCCGCCGGGGCGACGTGATCGTTGAGCAGGCCGCCGATGACCGGGCCAACCCCGCCGCTGACCCGGTAGGACAGACCGTAGAGGCCCATGTAGCGGGCGCGCATGTTGGCTGGGGAGAGATCGGCGACCAGGGTGGTCGAAGTCGGCGAGACCAGCAGCTCGCCGGTCGTCATGACCACCATGCCCAGCCAGAACGCCGGGAAACTGCTCCCCAGCGCGTAGATCGCCAGCCCGCCGGTGTAGAACAGCCCACTGACGGCCATGACGGCCAGCGGCGAATAGCGCTTCGAAATCCGGGTGACGGCGTACTGGAAGAAGACGACCATCAGGGCGTTGGTGGTCAGCAGCCAGCCGTACTGCGCTTCGGGGATGTTGAACTGCTCCTTGGCGTAGACCGCCAGCAGGGTGAAGACGAGCGAGGCGGCGATCTCCACCAGCAGGTAGACGCCCCAGAAGCTCATGAAAATCCGGTCGCGCAGGACGGGGCCGTAACCCAGCGACGCGCCGCCCGGCACGGCCAGCCCGCTGCCGGTTTTGATCTCTGGGGTCAGGGATTCGCGGATCACCACCAGGATGAGCAGGCCCATCGCGATCTGGACGATCGCGGCGATGAGGAAGGTCAGGTCGTAGGAGACGGCGACCAGGAAGCCGCCGATGGCCGGGCCGATCGCGATTCCCACGTTGTGCGACATGCGCAGCAGGGCATAGGCTCCCAGGCGTTCTTCCGGCGGGTGCAGGTCGGCGATCATGGCCTGGCTGCCAATCCGGAACAGCGCGCCGGCGATGCCGTACAGCGACAGCAGGACGGCCCAGCCGAGAAAGGTGTTGGTGCCGATCATGACGATCAGGGCTGCGCCGCTGCCGACCAGGCCGACCACCATGCCCCATTTGCGCCCGGAGCGATCCATGGCCGGGCCGGCGATGGCTGTGCCGGCCAGGGCGGTGATCGACTGGATGGTGAACAGCAGCGTGATCTCGGTCAGGGGCAGGCCGAGCTGCTGGCGGATGAAGATCGTCAGGAACGGCCAGACCAGGCTCTGGCCGGTCGAGCTGATCAGGGTGCCCCAGAACAGGAGCCAGAACTGGGACGAGTAGGTGACTTCGGTGGACTTGAACAGTCGCATTAGGGATCGGATGCTTTCGGGAATGCGCTAGAGAACCAACTCGCCGGTAATGACCGTGACCGCCGTGCCGGCGATCCGCACGGCCGTGATCGCGTCGGGCGTGCCTTCCAACTCGACGTCGATCAGGCCGGGGCGGCCCATCAGGTGGCCCTGTTCGACCGTGAAAATGGCCCGGTCGACCAGACCGTAGCGGTACAGGTAACAGGCCATGCCGCCGGTCGCCGAACCCGTCACGGGGTCTTCGAAGACGTTGTCGCCGGGCGCGAAGTGGCGGGCGTGGGCGGCATTGCCGGGATCGAGCGTGTCCGGCGTGAAGACGTGCAGGCTGAACCAATCGGCGCTGGCATGCAGGGCCTTGAGCTTGCGCTCGTCGGGTTGGAGGCGGCGCAGCACGTCCAGCGAGCGGACCGCGATCATGGCCTGGGGCGTGCCGGTCGAGACGGTCTGGGGCGCGACCCCCGGCAGGAGGTCTTCGACCTCCAGACCGAGCGCCTCGGCGTAGGGGACCGGATCGAGCCGAGCCAGGAACTGGGGCGGCTGCTGGGTCATGATCACGCGCTGGGGGATGCCATCCCACAGGTCGATTTCGACCGGCAGCACGCCGACCTTGAGCTCCTGGGTGACGCGCACCCGGCCTTCGCCCTGGATGCGGCCGGTTTCGGCCAGGGTGTGAAAGGTGGCGATGGTGGGATGGCCGGCCAGCGGAATCTCGCCGAAGGTGGTGAAAAAGCGAACCTTGAAGTCGGCCACGGTCGAGCGCATGACGAAGGCGGTCTCGGACAGGTTCATCTCGATGGCGATGGCTTGCATCTGCTCGTCGGTCAGGTCGTCAGCATCGAGGACGACCGCGGCCGGATTACCGCCGAGCGGCCGGCGGGTGAAGGCATCGACCTGGCGGAAAGGGTAGCTGGACATGGGGTGGATTGCTCCTCGGTCCAGGCGGTTGGAGCCGCCCGCAGGAAAGCGCACAATCTACGAACATACCAGACTTCGGGCAGAACGACGAGTTTCCTTGCATGCTAGATCGGTGTATAGTGAGGCATAGGCAATGAGACAATCGGCCATCTGTAAGGGAGACGGATGGTTGCTCGCCTAAGTGTGACGGCAGTCGGATGCTTGCAGTATAATGAAGCTCAGGAAGATCCGGGGCGTCCCTGAAATACGCGGTGATCGACCGCGGAGGAGCGCCCATGCAGGACCAGGTCATATAGATTTGCTGTAGTCGCGCCTCACGGCAGCAGAAAACAGTAAATATCCTCTTTGCTCAACATAGAAACGCTTATCTGGGTGATCAACCATCCTTACAGGGGGATCGCGGGTCGGGTTGCCGTTGACCACGCCGGAATTGTTTCTATGGCCGGTCAGCACTTGGCTGGT
>CAZHMJ010000381.1:0-3419 GCA_964533805.1 uncultured Anaerolineae bacterium
GAGCTGGAAGGATAGGGCGACTGGCGCATTCTCGCCCTTGTTGATCGAAACCCTTGAATGCTTGATCCTATTTTTATAAGAACTTTCTGCTTTTGGCAAAACATGCAGGTAAAATCAATATGGAACTTCGCGACGACGATCGGAACAGGTACTATCAATGCATACACGGGTCGTTGTCTGGTGGAATCCGCCAGACGGCGTGGACCGAGGAAGACCTCGTTGAAACAGCATGCTTTTGGCATTCTCATTCTATCGCTTGTGGGCCTGATTGGATTGGGATTCCTCGTTTTCTGGCTGGGCCTCCAGACCGGGGCAAACGCGGCGATCGGTTCACCTGGATCGCTGGCAGGACCTGGGTTGGGATTGCTGGCCGGTCTGAGCGTGTTGGGCGCCGGACTTCTGGCTTATCGAGCCGGTCTGAATCGGATGCGGCTGCAGCTCGAACTGAAGGATCGGGCGTTGCAGGAAGCCGAGGACCGTTACCGGATGCTATCCGACAATTCTCCAGACGCGATCTTCCTGATCGATCCCTATGACGAGCAGGTACCCTGGCCGATTGTGGAATGCAGCCCGGTGGCCTGCGAGATGAATGGGTATAGCCGCGAAGAACTGATCGGGCAACCGATTGATATCCTGCATCCTGCCGCCAACACCGCCGCGGGAAAAGCCGTCTACCTCAATATGCTCAAGCAGCAGGGCCGCTTGAATTACGAGACGGTCCACAAACGCAAGGACGGCAGCCTCATCACGGTGGAAGTCTCGACCACGCTGGTGAACGCGGGTGGGCGCGAACTGGTCCTGGGAATCGATCGGGATGTCAGCCTGCGGCATGGGATTGAGGATGAGCTGCTTCGACGCAATCAGGCGATGCTGGTGCTCAACCGGGTGGCCATTGGGGTGAGCAGCACACTGCAATTGGAAGATATCTTACAACAGCTTGTCGAAGCGGCTGAGCAGGTGTTTCCTTCGGCAATTGCGGTCACGGTGCAGATTTTCGACGAGAGCGGCGAATTCATGGAAACTATGTCGGCCTCAGCCGGCATGGTTCAGACACGCCACCGGGTGAATTTCCGGATTGGGACGGGAATCGCCGGTCTGGCCGTCAAAGAACAGCGCGTCATCAACGTGTCTGACGTGCATACCGATCCCCGTTTCATTCGCGGTGAGCATCTGCCCAAATTTCATTCGCTGCTGGTGGCTCCCCTGGTCTCGGCGACCCATGTCTGGGGGACGCTCTCCGTCGAGAGTCTGGAGGTCGCTGCTTTCGATGAAGATGACGAGATTCTCGCCAGCCTGCTGGCTCGCCAGGCGGGCGTCGCGGTTGAGAACGCTCACCTCTACCAGTCGGAGCAGCGCCAGCGCGGCATTTCGGATACCTTGCGCGATATTGGCATGGTGTTCACCGGCGCGCTTCGGCACGAAGATATTTTGCGCCGGTTGCTGGAACAGGTTGCGCGCGTGGTTGAGTACGATGCCGCGTCCGTCTGGTTGATCGAACCGGATGGATCATTCCGACGATTTGCCTGGGTTGGCGACGGACGTTATGGGAACCCGTCTGACGAACTGCCTTCCGTCTGGCAGGCATCGGCGCCAACGATGATGAAACAGGCGGTTGAGCTCAACGAGACAGTGGTGGTCGGCGACACGCGGGACTGCGAAGGCTGGCTACAAAACCCCGCCTTTGACTGGGTTCGCTCCTGGGTGGGGGCGCCCATTCGTGCTCGTGGGCAGGTGGTAGCCATCTTCTGCCTGGATCATCATGATCCGTATTTCTATACCCACTCGGACCGGGCAATTCTGGATACCCTCGCGACCCAGATCTCGCTGGCCGTTGAGAATGCGCTGTTGTTCGAACAGGTGCAAGATAACGCCGACCGACTAGAGTCCGAAGTCGAGGAGCGGACCGCCGAGATCCGGGTCCAGACCGACCGGATGGACGCGATCCTGCGCAACATCGATGATGTCGTGTTGATCCTTAGTCTGGGGGGACACATCAACTACGCCAACCAGGCCATGCAGCGCCTGCTTGGCTGGAAGGAAGCTGACGTCCTGGACAGTGGAATGAACAGCCTTCTTTATTCGGGCGTGCCACGCCGCCGGTTTCGCGACCTTGTCCATAGTCTCCGCCAGCATACTCCCTGGCGCGGGGAGATCGTTCTCCAGCACCGAGATGGGTATCCCGTCCCCGTCGAGGCATCCATCTTGCCGTACCGGGACGAAGACGATCAGGTCGTTGGTTTCATCGCCAGCATGCGGCCCATGGCGGACGCCCAGGTCCTCGAGCGGATGAAGGGCCAGTTCATGAGTCTGATTTCGCATGAATTGCGTACACCACTGACCAATCTTAAGCTGCACCTGCACCTCCTGCGGCGGATGCTGGGCGATTCATCCCCCGCCGAACGGACGTTATCCGCCCTCGATCAGCAAACCACGCGCCTCGTCAGCCTGATGGAAAAGATTCTGGCGGTTACCCGGCTGACCGACGTCGATACGCTTCAATTGAACCAGGTGATCTATTTCTCCTCCTTACTGGAAAGCCTGCGGACGCGTTTCGTGGACCGGGCTGCCCAGCAGGGCGTGGTGCTGGAGGTAATCTCGCCGCCGGCCGATCTGGATGTCATCCAGGGCGATGAACAGTGGCTGGCGCAGGCCTGTTACGAGCTCATCGAAAACGCGCTGATGTACACCCCACCGGGGGGAAGAGTCGACATCGACCTGGTGGAATTCGAGCTTCGCCACCAGCCTTATGCGGGTTTGCGCGTGCGTGACACGGGACCGGGCATCGACCGCCAGGACCTTCAGAGCCTCAACGCCGCCTTCAGCCGTGGACGCCCGCAGCAGATGGGCGATACGATGGGCATGGGATTGGGCCTTTTTATCGCGCAGACCGTGGGGGAGCGGCACGGCGGCGGGCTTAAGGTGGAGAGTCAGCCCGGCGAAGGAAGTGCTTTTACGCTCTACATTCCGCGGCAAGGCAGACTCAACTCGTGATCAAATCCGACTCCGCGCCCCGTCCGGAAACTCAGATCGATACGCCCCGTTGGTTTCTTTTTCTGGCGGCTTTTGTGGCTGGCCTGGCCACGCTGGGGGTTGAGATGGCAACCTCGCGGCTGATTGGGGCCGTGCTGGGGACATCCGATCTGGTCTGGGCGGTGGTGATCGCCCTGGTGCTGGTCTATCTCACCGCTGGATACTTTCTAGGGGGGAAGCTGGCCGATCGGAGGCCGCACCAGCCCGATTTCTTCCGGCTCCTGGCCTGGGCAGCCTTCACTGCGGGGTTGCTGCCCGTGTTCGTGCGGCCGCTGATGCTTCAGATGGCGGCGGCGTTCGCCCTGGCCGATCTCGATCTGCTGGTGCTTGGAGCCGTTGGGCTGACCGTGGCGGTTTTGTTCGCGGTTCCGGTGACGCTCCTGGGGTGT
>CAZHMJ010000382.1:0-3411 GCA_964533805.1 uncultured Anaerolineae bacterium
AAAATTCAAAATTCAAAATTCAACATTGCTTTTGGGTGCGCCGACCAGCCCCGCGTACATCGCCAGCAGAGTCCGGGCTTCATTGTCCCAGCGAAAGCGGTTTTGTACCAGTCTGCGGCCCGCCGCGCCGAGTCTGGCCCGTTGATCGGGGTCCAGCGCCAGGCGCAGCAGCGCGGCGCGGATCGCGCCCTCGTCGGCCGGATCGATCGCGAGGCAGCCTTCGGCGGCGAAGGAATCCCAGGCCGGGTAATTGGCCCGGATGACCGGCAGCCCGGCCGCCATGTACTCGAACACCTTGCGCGGCCACAGCAGGGTGTTGAGTGGGGTCGGCAGGGCCACCTCCAGCCCGATGTGGGCCTCGGCCAGCAGGGCCGGGATGGCCGGGTACGGGACGGGCGGCTCCACGCGGACGCGGCCCTTTCCGGCCGCGCGCAGCTCGTCCGCGAAGGCCGGGAACGGGCACGGCCCGACGATGCGCAGATGCAGGTTGAGTTCCGGGGGCAGGCTGGCGACCGCCCGCGCCGCGCCGAGCAGGCCGCGCTGGCGCTCCACCACGCCGGTGTAGATCGCGGTCAGCGATCCGTCCGGGGCGGGTCTGGCTGGATCGGCGGGTCGAGCCGCGAAGCGCTCCAGGTCGGGCAGGTTGCGGACGATGACCGCGCGCGATCCGAAGCGGACCGCGATCACCTCCCCGACCGTGATCACCCGGTCGGCCAGGCGGGCGGCCAGCCGCTCCCAGCCGTCGTACGCGGTCGCCAGCGGGCGGCGCAGCAGGCGCGGAAGGTAGGGCTTTTCCAGAATGTGAAAGGGGGTGTGCTCGTGGATGTCCAGCACCACCCGCCGCCCCTCCAGCTTGAGCAGCAGCCCGGCCAGGGTCAGCTCCGGGTCGTGGAGGTGGTAGGCGTCGGCGGCCTCGCGCCGGGCCGCGCGCCAGGCGATCCACACCCCGCGCGCCCGCGCCGGGAGCGAGAACTGGCGCGCCGGCAGCGGCCTGAAGCGTACCGCGTCGATCGTCTCGGCGCGCGCGCCCTGGGCCAGCAGCGTGACCCAGTACCCGGCCGCGGCCAGCGTCCGCGCCTCGCGGTAGAAGACGCGGGTATCCAGCGGATCGTGGACGGTGGTCACGATGCAGATATGCGGAGACTGGGGCATGCGGAGCCTGTGGGTGGGTGCGTGGTCGATGGGCAGATTATAGAGCAATTTTGAATGTTGAATGCTGAATTTTGAATGGAAAGGCGGGGCGGGCGTGGGGGCAAATGGGGCGCGGAGAGTTTTCGTGGTTGGGAATCGAACGGCCGATATCTCCCACGGCGCGGCCCGATGAAAAAGAAGGGCGCGCCCAGCCTTGAGCGCGCCCGGCAATCCCACCCTAAATCCCGCAAGCAGGGAGGGATTTCAGTCTCGATCTTAGCCCTCGATCCCGCACTGGTAGGGCTGGAAGGCGAAGGTGTAGCCCGGCCCGGTCGCCAGCAGGGAACCGTCCGGCTGGGCGTAGAGCGCGATTCCCAGCCGCGCGCCGATTTCGACCGGGGCGTGGCTGGAAGCAGCGCTTGCCAGCGCGGCGCGGATCGCGGTCGCTTCGGCCCGGAAGACCCATTCGCCCTGGGGGGTGTACAGCTCGACGCCTGTTTCTTCCAGACGGTAGACGATCGCCGTCGCGGCGAAGTCCAGGTAGTTGATCCGCCGGTCGCGGAAGGCGTAGAGCCGGATCAGGCCGCGCAGTTCCTCGAAGTTGGCCCAGGTGTAGGTCACGCCGCCCAGGACGACCGTGCCGCCGTTGGGGTCGAGTTGCCCGGCCAGGGCCGCGACCGCCGATTCCCAGCTCTCGGCGCTGATGTCCATCGTGAAGCTCAGGACGTCGTAATCCGCCCCACCGTCGATCAGGCCGTGGACCACGCCGCCGGCCGCGTTGAAGGAGTCATTGCCGTCTTCCAGTCCCACGTCGCCGTTGAGCGTGCCGCTGTTGGTGACCGACTGGTTGCCCGCCTGTCCCCAGATCGCGGCGGTATTGCCGGAGATCGTGCCACGGTTGACGATCTCGGCGTGCCCCATGACCATCAGGCCCATGCCCTGGACCCCGCCGCCGGCCTCGATCGTGCCGCTGTTGGCGACCTGGGAGGTTGTGCCGTGGACCATCAGACCCACCCCCATGTCGCTCCCATGCGCGTTGATCGTGCCACTGTTGTTGACCTGGGCCATCGTGCTCCCGGCGACTTGCACACCGAAGACCATCATCCCGCCGCTGGCATCGATCGTGCCGCTGTTGGTGACCTGGGCGTTATCACCCGCGGCCAGGAGACCCATGCCTATCATGGCTCCGTTGGCGTGCACAGAGCCGCTGTTGGTCACCTGGGTCGTAACGCCACCCATGACTTGCATGCCTATGGAGGCAATCCCGCTGCCGGAATCGATCGTGCCGCTGTTGGTGACCTGGGCCGTAGCGCCACCCTGGGCGATAAGGCCCACGCCGGTCCCGATGCCGTCGGTCGTGATGGCCCCGCTGTTCGTGATCTGGACGGCAGTCGTGCCGGTGGCGTAGATGCCCTCGGCCGTCGTCCCGCCGCTGGCGGTAATCGTGCCGCTGTTGGTGATGATCATCGCGTCGCCCGTGGCCTCGATGCCTGTGCCCTGGTCGGTCCCGTTGGCGCTGATCGCGCCGCTGTTGCTGATCGGCCCGCTGTCTATGCCGACAATGCCCAGGTTGGCGAGGTCGCCTTCCGAATTGATCGTGCCGGCGTTATTCACCTGAGAGCCGTTGTCGCTGAAGACGGCCGGGCCGCCGACGAGGCCGTCGTTGATGGTGCCGCCGGGCTGCACGTTCAAGGTATCGTCGCCGTCGAGGAAGATTGGGCCGTTGACCTGCGCGCCGCCGTGGACGGTGACGGTCGTGGAGTGACCAGGGAGCGTGAAGTAGCCATCCGGATCGACGCCCGTGCATTCGACGCTGGTGCTGCCCCCGGCGCACTGGGCGTAGGCGATCCCGGCCGCGTCGGCCTGGACCAGTATGAAGATAATGCACACGACCGCGGCGATGCGGGCGGCGCTGAACAGTCGCTTCATGGATGGACTCCTTGGATGAGGGGATTCTTCAATCTGGTAGGCCTCAATTTATTGTAACTCAACTCTGTATTAATGAGGTGGCTGTTCCCTGGAATTTAGGAATTTTTCACGCGCGCGCGGCCAGCGCCGGTGGCACCGCAGAATAGCGTGGTTGGGTGAGCGATTGGAAGGCTGCGTGGGGGCCGCCAGGGACTCATGGAACTTACCATTTGATCCGGTAACCGGGCATGATCGTGATTCAGGTGGCGCGGCGGCCACGCCGAGGACTCAAGTCCCCGGCTACGAACACGAAGTCCGCTGAGAACCCATCTGAAAATTCCTATCCGGTAGAATAGGCGTTGTCGAACGGCC
>CAZHMJ010000383.1:0-3393 GCA_964533805.1 uncultured Anaerolineae bacterium
ACCTGCGACCTCCGGGTTATGAGCCCGACGAGCTGCCACTGCTCTACCCCGCAATATTGAAAAGGAGTATACACAGGGGGATCAGGCTTGTCAATGGTTAATTCACAGGGACGCTCGCAACGGTGATAGGCCGGTCGAACCGTGGATTCCGGGCTTGTCAAAGTGGCCGGACCTGTGTATACTAACTCTCAATTACGGGGCGTTAGCTCAGTTGGCTAGAGCACTCGGTTGACATCCGAGAGGTCAGAAGTTCAAGTCTTCTACGTCCCACACAAAAGCCGCCTCTCTACCCGGAGAGGCGGCTTCGTTTTTTCGAGGGCCTGGGTTAGCCCTCGACGATTTCCACAGAGTTCAGGCGATCTCCAGGCGCGGTCTCGCGCGGGTCGCGGATGCGGATGCTCATCAAAACATCCATCCCTGCCGTGACCTTGCCGAAGACGGCATGTTTCCCATTCAGCCAGGGAGTCGCCACATGGGTGATGAAGAACTGGCTGCCATTGGTATTGGGGCCGGCATTGGCCATGCTCAACACACCGGGGCCATCATGCTTGAGGGCCAGCGCACCCTGCTCATCCTCGAACTTGTAGCCTGGGCCCCCCGTGCCTGTGCCGTGCGGGCAGCCGCCCTGGACCATGAAATTCTCGATTACACGGTGAAACGTCGTGCCGTCGTAAAAGCCTTCCTTCGCCAAAAAAACAAAATTGTTGACCGTGCGGGGCGCCTTGTCTGCAAAAAGCTGGACGGTAATGTCGCCCCTTTCCGTATGGAAGATAGCGGAATAACTGCGCGATGGATCGATTCTCATTTGGGGAGGGGTACTGTAGGTTTTCGCCACGAAAGAGCACTCCTTTTGGGTATTCAGATAGCCGAATAACAGGGCTGCAACAAAGTCTATCCGTATTGTACAGCCTCCCGACGTTTGTTGCTCCCCCGATCGGGCGGCGCTACAATCGCCGGCCTGTGTTCCGATAGATGGGGAGAGCGCGCATGGCAAAGGGACTCTATTTTGAGGATCTGGAACTGGGTCAGACTCTGTCCACCAAAGGCCGGACGATCACCGAAGCCGACGTGGTGAATTTCGCCGGGCTATCGGGTGATTTCAACCCGATCCATGTCGATGCCGAATTCGCATCGCATACCGAATACGGCCAGCGGATTTCCCACGGGGCGCTTGGGCTGAGCATCGCCACCGGCATGAGTTACCAGGCGGGCTTCCTGGAAGACACCGTCATGGCATTCTTGAGCCTCGAATGGAAATACAGCGCGCCGATCTTTATCGGCGAGACGATCCATTGCACGCTCGCCATCACCGATCTCAAGCTAATGCGCCGGTTGGGCGGGGGGAAGGTGACTCTGGAAGTCAAGGTTATCAAGCAGGACGATACCGTGGCTCAGCGTGGGACGTGGACGTTGCTTGTCCGCAGCCGTGATGCGGCCCAACCGTCTGGCGAGGTGGATGCCTGACCCTGGGTTTTGTGTTTTTAGGGCTTCCGGGCTACAGTGTCAGCAGTTCGCAGCCTGTAAACATTGAGGGGCGCAATTATGGCTCACGCTTGGGGGCGGCGTGTGGCGCTGGTGGTTCTGGCCGCGCTGGCGTTGACGGCATGCAGCGACCAGAACCTGTCGGTGACGCTGACGGCACAATCGATGTCGCTGGGCAATCAGGCGGCGCGTCTGACGGCGCAAGCCGATACCCTGATAGGGGCGGAAACCCAGGCGGCCGAGGCGCGGGTAACCCTGACCGCCTGGCCGCGCCAGGCGGTGGCGACCTATAACGCCCTGCTCAGCGCCGGGGCGACCCTCCAGGCCCAGGCAGTCCAGGAGGCGGTGAATGAGGCGGTTGGTACGGCGCGGAGTATCGAGGCGACCCTGCGCGCCGACACTGTCCGTCAGGTGGAGTCGATTGCGGCCACCGATCTCGCCATCCAGCAGGCGACGATCGAGGCGGGTGGCCGGATGCTTGCGACGGCCGCGGCCGGACAGGCGTTTTTCGCGGCGACCGCAACCCAGGCCGTCGCGGACCTGGCGACTGACATCGCAAGCTGGCAAGCCGTCGCAACTCTGAATGCAGGGCTTCAGGCGACTCAGGTCGCTGAGTTGAATAGCACGCTGGCTGCCCAATCCGACGCGCTGGCGTTGGCCGTCACCGAGCGGAACAGCCTTAGCCTGACGGCGACGCGGCAGGCGTTTGAGGCGGACGCGGCCAGCGCCGGGTTGAACAGCACCCTGGTTGCTCAGGCCGAGGCGCTCACTCTGGCGGCTACCGAGCGGAACAGCCTCAACCTGACGGCGACGCGGCAGGCGATCGAG
This sequence comes from uncultured Anaerolineae bacterium, assembly GCA_964533805.1. GTDB lineage: Bacteria > Chloroflexota > Anaerolineae > Aggregatilineales > Ch27 > JARKOQ01. Next base: position 2,311 of record CAZHMJ010000383.1, read on the forward strand.
GGAGATGCGGTCAGCGCCGGCCTGGAGGTCTCCCTGACGGCGCTGGCGGCGGATTTGCAGGCAGTCCTGGCGGATCGCGATGCGGTTGTTGGCACGGCGACCGCCCTGGCACCGGTGGTATCGGCCGCGCAGGTCGATCAATCCCTGGCGATTACGGCCCAGGTCCAGGCGTACGCGACCCAGCTTGCCGGACGGGACGCAGACCTTGCTGTCCGCATGAACGATCTGGCAACCACGGTGGCCGATCGGGATCGCTTGCAGGCGATTGCGACCCAAGGTGCGCAGGCAATCCTGGCCGAGAACGCGGCTCTCGTGGCCGTGATCACCGAGCAGGCGGATGTTCAGGCGACCCAGGTGGCGGACCTGACTCGCCGCCTGGACGCGCAGGCCGCCTTGATAGCCACGCTCCAGGCGCCGACTCTGGTGCCTCCCTCGTTGACTTCAACCCCTTCTGCGACCCTGACTCGCACGCCGACCCTGTCGCCTTCCCCGACCCGTACCCCCACAGCCACGCCGACCGCTTCACCGACCGTGACGCCGACGGTGACCCCGACGCCGACACCTGAGACTCTGTGCTGGGTGTTCGTTCAGAATGAGGTTGGGGTGAATGTTCGCCAGCAGGCCTCACTCGCCGCGCCGGTCATATGGTCGGCCGAGATGGGAACGGCCATGCAGGTTCGGCACATCGAAGCTGATAGCGAAGGCCGGCGCTGGTATCTGGTGAAGATCGACCAGGCCGGCCTGAATGAGATTTATGGGTGGGTGTTGAGCGATGTCGTGGCTGAGATTCTGCCCTGTCCGGCGGACTAACCGGGACGCCTGCGCCCGATCAGTAGGGTGCTGAAACAGAAGGACCAGGGCGCGACCACTTTGAGGAGGCTGCCCAGCCAGTCCGCCAGCCGGGAGGTCTGGTAGTAACCCGGCGATCGGAATGGGCCGCCCAGTCCCCATAGCGTGAAGGCGTGGCTCATCGGTTTGACGGTCAGCACTTCGAAGCCGGCCTCGCTCGTTTCGCGGATGAGGTCGTGCTGGGTGTAGGTGCTCTCGTAGAAATCGTCATCGGTGAGTACACCTTGTCCGCTG
>CAZHMJ010000384.1:0-3354 GCA_964533805.1 uncultured Anaerolineae bacterium
GCGACTTGAGTCGCGGGCGATCCCCGGCCGATGCCTCCCGATTTCGGCATGCCAGTACGCCGCGACCGTGTCCGGCGGCCCCCATAGACCCTCATCACGGGCCATCTCACTCGCGCCGCCCCAATTCAAAATTCAACATTCATCATTCAACATTGTCTTCTAGACTTCGGGGGTGGACTTCCAGAAGGCGATCGCCTCCGCCACGACCTGTTCCGGGGTGAGCAGGGTCGTATCGAGGTGGGCCAGGCCGGGCAGGGCGCGCACCTTCCATTCGCGCTTGAGCCGGGCGATCTCGATCGCGTGGGCGCGCTCGGTGCGGAAGGCCTCGCCGCGCGCCTCGTGCAGGCGGCGCAGCGTCTCGTTGAGGGCCGTGGTCAGGACCAGGGCCGTCCCGGTTTCCAGCAGGCGGGCCCGGTTGGCTTCGTTGAGCATCACGCTGGCGCTGACCGAGATCACGGCGCTGCGCTGGAGGGCCAACTCCCGGCACAGGTCGGCTTCCAGGCTGGTCAGGCGGGCCTCGCCGAACAGCTCGCGTACCTGGAGGGCGGACATGCCTTCGCTGGCTTCGATCTCGGCGTCGAGATCGCGCAGCGGCGCGCCGAAGTGCTCGGCGATCTGGTGGGCCACCTCGCGCTTGCCGACGCCCATCGTTCCGGCCAGGATCAGGTTGTAGTAGGGGGCCACATTCTCCTGGCGGAGGGGCAGACTGCGGCGGAGGGGGGCGCTGAGTTCGGACATGGGCAGCAGTTTACCCAATTGGAGGAAAAGCGGCTATTGGAAAAGCGGCTATTGGCTTTTGGCTGTTGGCTCTTAGCTAAAAACGAAGCGGGTGGGCGAGTTGGGGGACAGAATTCCTGTCTGGCGTGGAAGCGCTCCGGTGCTTATCCAGATGCCGAGATCAAAAACGCCTTTAGCCAAGAACTAACAGCCAACAGCTAAGAGCCGTTTTCGAACCTTTTGCCCGGCTGGGGGATATCTATACCATGACCTTCGACAGCCAGGAGGAGACGCGATTGGACGAACGAGAGGCGATCGACCGGCTGCGGCGCGGCAAGATCGACGCCCTGGCCCCGCTGGTGCACCGTTACCAGGCCCGCGCCCTGCGCGCCGCGTACCTGATCACCTGGGACCCGATGCTGGCTCAGGACGTGGTTCAGGCGGCGTTCGTGCGCGCTTACGAACGGATCGGGCAGTTCGACCCGGCGCGGCCGTTCGGGCCGTGGTTCCTGCGCAGTGTGGCCAACGCGGCCGTGAAAGCGGCCCGCCGCGAAGCCGGCCTGACTTCGCTGGACGCGCCGCTGGATAGTTTGCCGGAGGCCGGGTCATCCCTGGCCGAGATGATGGCCGATCCCGCCCCGGGGCCGGGCGAGCTGATCGAACAGCGCGACCGGGTCGCGGCCGTGCGCGTGGCCCTGGCCCGGCTTTCCCCGGAGCAGCGGGCGGTGATCGTGCTGCGCTACTACCTGGACTTCAGCGAGGACGAGATGGCCCGGCAGTTGGCGACCGCGCCGGGCACGATCAAATCGCGCCTGCACGCGGCCCGGCGGCGGCTGGCCGGGCTGCTGCGCGGGCGCTTGTCCCTGGACGATTGGGAGGAAACCCATGAACAAGCGTGAGCTGTCCCCGATTCTGGACAAAATTGGCGAGGAAGCGCTGGCCGGCGCGCCCGACCTGTGGCCCGCCGTGCGGGCGCGGCTGGAAATGGCCCGGCGGAGTCCGGCCCGCGCGCGGCGGCTGGGCCGAGTCCCACGCTTCGCGGGGGCGGCAGTGATCGTGCTGCTCCTGGGCGTGGTGACCACGGCCGTGATGCAGGGCATCATCGACCTCGACCCCGGCCTGCGCGGGGAGCGGGCCGTCGAGTTGGTCACGCCGCTGGACGTCAGCCAGACGCGCGGCGAGTGGACGATCACCCTCAACTGGGGCTACGCCGACGCCAACCGCCTCGTCCTCAACTATACCCTGCGCGACGCCGCCCATCCCGACGAGCCGCTGACCGAACGGCCGGAACCGCCCGCGGTGCGCGACTCCGCGCGCCAGCCCTTCCAGGCGATGAGCCTGGTCCACGCCGACGATTCCGTGCCCGGCGCGCTGACCCTGACCGTCTTCTACGATACGCGCAGCCTCCAGACCGTGCCGGAGACGCTCGACCTGGCCGTCTGGTTCCCGCTGGAAGGCGGCGGGCTGGGCTTCGATGTGAGTCTGCCTTTCCGCCCGGCGCGGCTGGTGGCCAAGCCGCTGACGGTCACCGCCGGGGACATCGCCATGACTCTGGAGGACTTCCGCGTCACCGACACGATGATCACCTTCGAAGTATGTTACGCCGCGCCGTTGGACGAGCAGTACTGGTGGCCGGCCCTGCGCCTGTCCTTTGACGGCGTCCGGATGGACGGCGCGCCGGACAGCCGCTACGCCAGCCATCTGGCGCGCGGGGCGGGACAGACCTGTTACACGGGCGGCTGGTTCGTGCCGGTGGACCGCCTGCCGGACGATATCCGGCTGGAGGCGGCCTACCTGAGCACCCCGTTTCATTGGACGCGCGAGAACCTGGCTTACCTGGTCGACGCCTGGGCGGCCCTGGGCGTGCGGGCCGAGATCGTGCCCGACGCCAGCGGGGTGACGCTCAACTTCCCGGACGGTCTGCCGGAGGACCTGGACGCCGAAGCCTACGACGCGACGTTCGAAGCCGCCGTCGCGCGGATGCCCGATCACGGCGGCAGCCAGCGCATCGACGGCCCGTGGGTGTTCACGCTAACCCCGTAGACGCCTCATACAAGAACCGGCGCTTGGGTGTAGGGACGGGGCACTGCCCCGTCCGGCCTATGCGAATCACACCCTGCTGTCCAAAACGCCCTTCTTTTGGTTGGCCGTCCAAGTCCATCCTTAGAAGAATCGATTGGCGCGCAGCGGACAGGTCGGTGACCCGTCCCTACGAATACGCGGGGCGGCTCATCTGCGTCGCTCCAATTCGACATTGCCTCTGTCAGCCATTCGTAGCGGCGTCGCCTGCGACGACGCTGTGACCGGACGGTCAGTATCCCGCGGGCGCGCGGCAGGGCTGAATCGGCGGTTGGATGCGCGGCAGTCTCAAAGCCTGCCGTTGGGGGAAAAGCCCGCTAAAGGGGCTTAAAAAAGCAGATGGCCCCGCGTTTCAGCCCCTTCAGCGGGCTTCCAACTTCTCAGCGGGATGCTTGGAGCATCCCGCGATCGGGCGGCCGACATTCCTCGGCACGCAGCCCGGCACGATCGGCTGTCGGTGTCACGGCGTCGTCGCTGGCGACGCCGCTACGTCCCGCGCGCGCGGGCCGGGTCACGACGCGAAGCATTGATGTGACCCGTCTCTACAAAATACGCGGG
>CAZHMJ010000385.1:0-3328 GCA_964533805.1 uncultured Anaerolineae bacterium
GGTGCTGGTCCGAGGTGCAGCCGGGGATGAAATCCACCAGGACGCGCAGGCCCAGCTCGTGGGCCCGCGCCAGCAGCGCGTCGAAGTCGGCCAGGGTGCCATACGTCGGATCGATCCCGGTGTGGTCGGTCACATCGTAGCCGAAGTCGACCATCGGGGAGGGGTAAAACGGCGAGATCCAGACCGCGTCCACGCCCAGCCAGGCCAGGTACTCCAGCCGGGTCGTCAGGCCAGGCAGGTCGCCGATGCCGTCCCCGTTGCTATCCTGAAAGCTGCGCGGAACTACCTGGTAGATGACGCCCGTTTGCCACCAGTCCATGTTTGATCTCCTCTGAAAAGCATTCACCGCAGAGGACGCAGAGCGCGCAGAGAAAAGCATGAGAAAGCGAATGAAGGACGTTTAGAGATGATGGGCCGCTGCGTACCTGTCGCTTGCCTCGATTATAACCTCAATGAATCGCAGGGTCGCCTGGAAGTCGGCCGGGTCGGGACGGGTGCGGACCGAGGTCGCCGGATCGGGGCGGCAGGCCCACGTCCGGTCGATCAGCCCGTGCCAGGCCGGGTCGAGAGTCGCTTTGGCCCAGGCCGCGCTCGTTCGCTTGGAACTGACGTCGCCCGCGATCAGGTCGTGCAGCATCCGGCAGTAGCTCAGGACGATGAACCCCTGGTAGAAGCGGTTGTTGAAATGATCGGCGTTGTCCAGAATCTCGCGGCCCCAGTCGTGGATGTCGGCCAGGATTTCGCGGCGCAGGGCTTCGACCGGGATCGGATCGACCAGGGTTTCCAGCGGCGGCCCGGCCAGGGTCACGCCGTGCTTGCGCAGCGTCCAGCGCACGACCAGCGTGTTGCAGTGCTTGTCCTGGATCAGCGACCGGCTGCCGTGATCGAGGTACCAGAGCGGTTCGCCCGCGCGGGCCGCATCGCGCAGGACATCCACCGGGAAGTAGGAGCCTTCCAGGTGCTGCGCCCAGGGAATCGGCAGGTCGTGGATGCGGGGGTGCATGGCCTGGAGCGCCTCAACCTGCCCGGCGCTGAGTTCCTGCCGGGCGGCGACGATGAAATCGACGTCGCTGTGTTGGTCGAAGTCGCCCACCGCGAACGAGCCTTGCAGGTACGCGCCCACGAAGTCCGCGCCCAGAATCGCCTGGATGCTGCTGACCATCTCGTGCAGGACGGTGTTCAGGGCCGGGTAAGGGGTTGGCAAGGTGTTCATGATATTCCCTCAGTGGTGTGACAGGGCGGCTTTGATCGTGCCCAGCAATGCTCGATCCTGCCCCGGCAGGACGGTGCGCGGATCGAGCAGGACGCGATCATCCGCGATCCGCGCGATCACCGGCGGATCGGCCTGGCGCAGCCGCGCGGCGAAGGCGTCCGGGCCGGGCACGTCCAGAGCCAGCAGCCAGGTGGGCAGGGTCTCGCCGGGCAGGCTGCCCCCGCCGACCGTGCTCTCCCCGGCGACGACCGCGCCCGTTCCCAGGGCGCGCCGCCAGCGGCCCGCCCGCCGTTTGAGTCCAGCGAGGTCCGCGCCGATCATCTGCCAGACGGGCAGTTCGTCGAGGGCCGCGCCGCGCCGGTAACTCTCCAGCGTGGCGACCAGCCCGGCCAGGTCGAGCTTGTCGGCGCGCACCGCGCGGGCGAAGGGGTGCTTCTTGAGGGCTGCCACCCGATCGGCCCGGCCCGCGATCAGCCCGGCCTGCGGGCCGCCCAGCAGCTTGTCACCGCTGAAGGTCACCAGGTCGCAGCCGGCATCGAGCGCCTGCTGCACGGTCGGCTCGTGGGCCAGCCCGAAGGCGGCCGTATCCAGCAAGGCCCCGCTGCCCAGGTCGTAGACCAGCAGCAGGTCGTGGTCGTGGGCCAGATCGGCCAGGTCGCTCAGGTCCGGCTGCTCGGTGAAGCCAATCATCTTGAAGTTGGAGGCATGGACGACCAATATGATGCGCGTGGAGTCGGTGATGGCGGCGGCGTAATCGTCGAGCGTGGTCCGGTTGGTCGTGCCGACCTCGACCAGCCGCGCGCCCGATTGGGCCATCACATCCGGCACGCGGAATCCGCCCCCGATCTGGATGAGCTGGCCGCGGCTGAGCAGGGCCTCGTGCCCCTGGGCGAAGGCCAGCAGCACCAGCAACACCGCCGCCGCGTTGTTGTTGACGACCAGGGCCGCTTCGGCTCCGGTCACGTCGCACAGCAGGCGCTCGGCATGGACGTCGCGCTTGCCGCGCTGGCCCGGCTCCAGGTCGTATTCCAGGGTCGAATATCCGGCGGCGACGGCCTGGACGGCGCTGAGGGCCGCCGCGCTGAGCGGGGCGCGGCCCAGGTTGGTGTGGATGATCACCCCGGTCGCGTTGATCACCGGGCGCAGGGTCGGGGCGTGCTCCTGGGCCAGGCGGGCGGCGGCCGCGTCCAGCAGGGCGGCCGGGGTAGGGGCGTCTTCGCCCGCGCGGATGGCGCGGCGGGCCTCCTCCAGCGCGGCGCGCAGGGCGCGCAGGGCGGCGGCGCGGCCGTGGACTCTGGTCAGGGCGGCAGCTTCGGAGCGGGTCAGCAGGCTGTCGACGCTGGGCAGGGCGCGCAGGCGGTCGTGGACATCAGCCGTCATGGTGGCTTCCTCTCAGGCGGGCCGGGCAGGCTTGGATGTGGCAGCGATGAAAACGGTCAGATCTCGCGGTCGGCGGCGCGTTCGCGCAGGCGCAGGTAGACCTCGATCACGAAGAAGCTGAGCGCCAGGAAGAAGGCCACGGGCCAGCTCAGGACGCGCGGGATTTGCAGCCACGCGCACGTCACCGCGAACAGGCCGAACCAGATGCTCTGGCGCAGGATGACCCCGGCCGGCGCGACCGGGTAGGATGGGTTCGTGAAGCGGATGTTCAGATAGCGCACGAAGGGCAGGGTGGTGCCGGTGACGGCGAAAAAGAGCAGGATGAAAAACAGCCAGCGCGGGAAGGCCAGCGGCAGGGTGCGCGTCACCAGTTCATACAGCCCAATCCAGCCGACCAGGATCATCAACACCGCCGCGATCAGGATGCCGCGATGGCTGGGGATGTTTGGGCGTTGGACGGGGGGTGTGATCATGGATGCCTGGCTGCGCTTCAAAGCCGACCGGATGGCGAGCATTATAGCCGGACACCCTCTGGGGGAGCAAACGTCAGGCTATTGCATCAAAAGCAGATTGAACCGCCAAGTCGCCAAGAACACCAAGGAAAAACGCGGAGAAATGCAAAGGATAGGAGAGACTTGCATCGCAGAGGCCGCGAATGGTAGGCCCACGCCCCTTTTTTCTCTCTACGTTGTCCTTGGAGAACAGCGGTCAGCCAAAGGCAAAAACAGCCAGGCA
>CAZHMJ010000386.1:0-3263 GCA_964533805.1 uncultured Anaerolineae bacterium
GGCTCATCTGCCCGATGCCCTGGCTTTGCTCCTATGACTTTGCTACAGCCCCGATTGCCTCACGAAGAATCTTACTTTGTGAGGATACGTTGCCTCATTGGGAATTTCACCGAACTGGGCGGCCAGAAGGAGGGACGGGGTGGTGCCCCGTCCGGCCGTGCCGGGCGGCCAGGGAGCAAGCGAAACCGCCAAAGTGGCACATGTCCAGACGAACCACGCGGCGTGGAAACGATCGGCCGTTGGTTTGACCACTCACCCCAAACCAATCACTAACACCGCTTCTCCTCTGCGCTCTCCGCGTCCTCCGCGATGAGAGGCTTTTCGTCGGTTTTCTCTGGCTGACCGTCCTGTTCTCACGGCTCGCCAAACTGCGGACAGAACCCGCCGAGTGGTTTACACTAGGGGCATAGACGCCGGGCCGGGGCGGCTATCGCGATTGACCGTCCGGCCTACAATAGGGTTGGATCGGGGCCTTGCTTGCGCGATCCGGCTGCCTTGATCTGGAGGTTTGTGCATGAAGGTCATGGTTCTGGTGCCCACCTACAACGAGGTCGAAAACCTCCCCATCATGATCCCGACGCTGCTGGCCCTGCCCATCGAGGGCCTCGAAGTGATGATCATCGACGATAACTCGCCCGACGGCACGGGCCGGCTCGCGGACGAACTGGCGGCCCAACACCCGGATCGCGTGCACGTCCTGCATCGCCCGGGGAAACAGGGCCTGGGCCGGGCGTACCAGGATGGCTTCGAAAAGGCGCTGGCGATGGGCGCGGACTACATCGCCCAGATGGACTGCGACTTTTCTCACCCGCCGGACAAACTGGTGGAGATGATGGCCAAAGCGCCCGATTACGACGTGGTGATCGGCTCGCGCTACGTCAAGGGCGGCAGCCTGGATACCGAATGGGGCTGGGAACGCAAGCTGCTCTCCTGGTGGGCCAACCGGATTTACATCGCCCTGATTCTGCGCGCCCGCACCCACGACTGCACCGGCGGCTATCGCGTCTGGAAACGGCATGTGCTGGAAGGCATCGATCGCGGAATCATCAAGTCCAATGGGTACATCTTCCAGGCAGAGATGGCCTATGTGACCGAGCGGCTGGGCTACAGCATCTTCGAAGTCCCGATCCACTTCTCCGAGCGCAAGCGTGGCAAGAGCAAAATGAGCCTCAAGATTCAACTGGAGGCCGCCCTGCGGGTCTGGCAGGTCGCCTTCCGCCACCATCACCTGACTCCCGCCGACCGGCGGACCGCCCCACGCCAGGCTCAATCCCAATGATGAACCGGAACTGGCGTGATTACAGCTACCTGGCCCAGGGCAGCCCGCAGCAGCAGGCCGCCTGGGCCGTCCTGAGCGAACTGCGCGTCGACGCGGTGCTGCGCGCTTATAGCCCGGTCCTGGTCGGCACGTTCCCGCTCGATCTGGCGGTGGAAGGCAGTGACCTGGACATCGCGTGCGAGGCCCATGACCTCAACACCTTCGCCCGCCGTCTCAAGCGCGCTTTCGGCCACCAGGAGAATTTCACCCTCAAAAAGGCGGAGTTCGATGGCCTGCCGGCCGCCGTCGCCCGCTTCACCAGCGGCGGCCTGGCGCTGGAGATCTTCGGCCAGGCGCGCCCGGTGCGCGAGCAGCACGCCTACCGGCACATGCTCGTCGAGGCGCGGCTGCTGACCCTGGCCGGGCCGCACGCCAGGGAGGCCATCCTCCAGTTCAAGCGCGAGGGCCTCAAGACCGAGCCGGCCTTCGCCCGTTATTTCGGCCTGAGCGGCGACCCCTACCAGCGCCTTCTGGAACTTTCGACGCTGGACGAATCCATGCTGCGGGCCGCCCTGCGCAGGTGAGAAAGGCGGCTCTTGGCTGTTAGCTGTTAGCTTTTAGCTAACAGCCAAAAGCTAACAGCCAAAAGCTAACAGCCAAAAGCTAACAGCCAGAAGCGCATTTTCATCTACATCACGGAGATCATTCACCCATGACCATGCTGACCCCTGGCCGGTTCATCAAGGCCCTCAAGCGGACCCCGGTGCTGCTGGACGCCCTGCTGTGCGGTGTCACCCAGGAGCGGGCCAGCGCGGCCCGCGACGGCGCGGACGGCTGGAATGTCGTCGAAATCGTATGCCACCTGCGCGACTTCGAGGCGATCTTCTTCAGCCGGGCGCGCCAGATCGTCGAGGAGGATCACCCCGTCCTCGTGCCGTTCGACCACGAGATTCTGGCCCGTGAGAACGACTACGCCGCCCAGGACCTTGGCGCAGCGTTCGCAGCGCTGATCGAGACGCGCCTGGCCTTCATCGAGTGGCTCAAGGCGCGCGGCGAATCCGACTGGGGGCGCGGCGGGGTGCATCCGGAGTCGGGCGAATACACCCTGCTGGAGCAGGCCATGCAGGTGGCCTGCCACGACATCGACCACCTGGAGCAGATCGCGCGCTGTCTGGAATTGCCCTGCGACGACACCTCGGCGAAGTTTGGCGTCGGGTAGGGGCGCGCTTCCCCCTAGGCACGAAAACGCCCCGGCAGACACCCGCCGGGGCAAAAGGATCGGATGGCGTCCGGGCCGGCTAACGGTCTTCCACCCGGCGCTTGAGGCCAAGCAGCATCCCGCGCTCCATGATGAAACTGCCCGGCTCCAGCAGGAAGTGGTAGAAGATCACGTTAAGCGGGCTGCGGTTGTAATCCGCCCGGAAGCGCTCGATCAGGCGGGTGGTGCCGCCCGGCCCGGCTTCGAGCTGGAACAGCCAGGTCGTCGCCATGTAGTCGCCGGGGCGCAGGGCCATGAACTCAGTCTCGGCTCCGCCCAGGCGCGTATCGCCGTGCAGGAGCAGTGTCCGGGCCGGGTCGAGCGCCGCCACCGGGATACCGAATCCACCGGGAGCCAGCGGGATCAGATCGCCCACCTGGAGCGCCTGGTATTCGGGCAGGATGCGGTCGGCGCTGTGGATATCCAGGCCGATCATGTTTTCCAGGAAATCGTAGGTATAGAAACCGCCGCGCCCCTGGCCGAGCTGGACCAGCCAGGGCCAGACCGCCTCCGGCGGCGCGTCGATGGTGATGGCGTGGGTCGCCGACCAGGCGGGCACGGGGATCAGCTCATCGCCGGGCAGCGGGCGGGCCGCCTCCTCCTCGGAAGCGCCCCAGCGCCGGTGCCAGGGCCGCACGAGCATGGCATAGACCGCCGCAGTCAGGCTGCCCAGCGCGATCAGACGGGCCAGTGGTTTCATGGTGACTTTCCCCCTCGAAATAGCGTTCAGCTTTCAGCAGTGTTGAA
>CAZHMJ010000387.1:0-3249 GCA_964533805.1 uncultured Anaerolineae bacterium
ACGATCTGATGGTAAATGGCTTCAGTCTCTGGGGAGAGGGTCAAGCCGATCAGGTTCAGGTCGCGTTGGGTCTTCTGGAAGTGGGCGGCGGCTTCACTGCGCCGGCCCATTTCCGCGAAGAGCTGCATGACCCTGCGGTGGAGGTCTTCACGCGTATTGTCCTCACTGATCGCCCGCAGGTAGAGTTGCAGGGCATGTTCGATGTAGCCGCGATCATAGCGCACTTCGGCCATGGCGGTGACCGCTTCCATGTAGCCGCTGCGCAGGTCCACCCGGCGAGCGACGATCCAGGGATCGTCATGGCCTTGCAGGAACGGCCCCTTGTAGTAGTTGATTGCCTGTTGCCAGAAGCTGACCCGTTCTTCTTGGGAAGCGGCGCGGCCTTTGACCAGCGCGCCGACGAAGTCGATCACGTCGTAGCTGACGGCCAGCGCGGGGTTGATCCTGTAGTAGCCATCCTTGTGGATGAGTACATCCTCGCCTAGGGCCTTGTGCAGGCGGCGCTTGGTCACATGAAAGACGTTGACGGCCTGTTCGATATCCAGCTCCGGCCAGAAGGCCTGGCAAATCTCCGATCGGGTGACGGTGGGGCGATCCAACGCAAAAAAGAACAACAAACGCGGCAGATGACCTTCCCAGGTGGTGATCAATTCATCGTTCAGGGAGACGTAGCCGGGCCCCAGGGCCGTGACCTCCAGGCGCGCGCCCTGGCCTGCCTGTTCATTTGAACCATGATCATAGAAATCTTCTGAAATCAATTGGTCGTCTCTTAGGATGATGGCTTGATTGCGCGCAATAAGCGATACCCACGGCAAGCGGGGCAGGGAACGGCTGTTGATAACCAGCTTGCAGTGAGCGGGCAGGCGGGGGATCAGCAGCTCGACAAATCGTTGGACATCGTCCGCGCTGTCCGAGCGGTCGTATTCGTCCAGGATCAAGAGGAACGGCTCGCCGGTCCAGTCGCTCAGGTCGGCGGCCAGGGCTTCCAGCCAGCCCTCCAGAGTGCCTTCGCCCGGACGCAGGGAGACCAGGTTCAGATGGTGCCCGAAAGTAGGGTGCTGGTTTGCCAGGTCATGGGTCAGGCCAGCCAGCAGGGCCGGCACGCTGACATCATCTGGCCCCATCGCATAGTACAGGGTTTGTAGATTGGGATCGTTGATCAGTCTGGCTACAAGTACGGAGCGATAACGGCTATGAGGATGCAGGAGAATGACGCGAGTTCCAGAGGCGTGTTCCAGGAACGCTCCGTAGCTGCTTGCCACCATTCCATGTAATTTCATAGGGCGCCTCTCGCTTCACTGGTTTGCATATCATACTGCTAGTATAGGGGAGGCATGCATCTAATGCAAATGACCAGTTAAGCGTGCTGTAGCACATGCTTACTAGAACTCCTTATAGGCTGATTCTCTGATGCATTAAGCACTTGCCTGCCCCTGGCTCACCCATTTCCCTTTTTGACAGCCTCCCTGGGGCAGTCTACAATGAGGGAACCAACCTGTACCTGCTTACTCTGGGAATTCACTATGTCTAAAGTGAACCGGATTCTCCGGATGGTTTTCCTTGTGGGGATTGGGGCTGCGTTGGGCGGGCTGCTGATCTACTGGCTCCTCCGCCTGTTCCAGCAGGAAGAAGAAACGGAAGAAGCCGTCCGGGTCAGCACCCAGCGTCTGGCGGAAATTCCTATTCCGCTATCACCGGACCTGGACGAGGATATCCGCGTGAGCGCCACCTCGAAGCGGGGTGGAAAAACGGCTGCCCGGCCGGGCGGTTCGCGGGACGATCTGACTCGGATCACGGGGATTGGGCCGAAATATGCCGAGGCGCTTCAATCCCTGGGCATTGTGACGTATGGCGACCTGGCGCGGCAGGAACCGCAAGATCTGGCGACCCGGTTGCGCGAAAAAGGCGTTCGGATCATTGGAGATCGGATAGTTTCGGAGGATTGGACGGGGCAGGCTCGGCAGTTGGCGAGCGAGGCAAAGGGATAGAAACGACAGATGGCCATTCGTCCTGCCAATATCGATCTCGATCGGGCGGCTGGTGAGCTTCGCATTCAGTGGAGCGATGGTCGGTCGTGCGCCTATCCTCTGAGTCACCTGCGCGAGGCCTGTCCTTGCGCGGAATGCCGGGGGGGCCACGAGCGGATGGGCAGCGCTTACGACCCGGAACATATCCTGGTGCTCACGCCCAAGCGCAGCCATACCGTTCAGAACGTCGAACTGGTTGGCAATTATGCGCTCCAGTTTGTCTGGGATGATTCTCATGACGCCGGTATCTATACCTGGGATTACCTGTACCGGCTCTGTCCTCCTGAGAAGCAGGACTGAGCGCGCTCGGCAGGCGGTGAATTGAAAACGGCGAGAGGTCCTCTCGCCGTTTTGTTTGTGCACAGTGGAAGGTTTACAGATAGTCCTTGAGGTGATGCTGGACGGCATAGGCCGCGGCTTCGGCCCGGTTGGATACACTCAGCTTGCTGAGGATGTTGCTGACATAGTTACGTACGGTGCCTTCGCCCAGGAAGAGCGCCTGGGCGATCTCGCGGTTGGTTTTTCCTTCGGAGACCAGGTTGAGTACCTGCATCTCCTGGGCCGTGAGGTCGGCGAATGCCTCGGCTTCCTCCTGGCGCTTGGCCCGGCGCACTTCGTCCAGGACGCGCTTGGTCACGCTGGGGTCGAGCACGACCTCATCGCGGCCGACGGCTTCGATGGCCTGGATCAGGCTTGGTCCATCAATCTGCTTGAGAAGGTAGGTTTCAGCCCCGGCGCGCAGGGCAGAAAACAGCATTTCATCCTCTTCATATGACGTGAGCATAATGACTTTGATATCAGGGTTCTGCTGTTTGATCGCAGCGCAGGCTTCGATGCCACTCGCGCCAGGCAGGCGGATGTCCATCAGAATCACGTCGGGTTTGTGGATGTCCGCTTTTTCGATGGCCTCTTTCGCGGTGCGGGCTTCGGCCACAATTTCCAGACCCGGATGGTGGGACAGCAGGTCCTTAAGCCCCAACCGGACGACCTCGTGGTCATCGACGATCATGATGCGCTGTTCCGCCATGGACGATGTTCCTTCCTTGCTGAGTTGGTTATGTGGCTATCCTGATGTACTTTGGTGACATTATAGCGCATAGTTGAGTTGCCAGACTAGAACCAGCTCAGGTTGCAGGCCAGGCAAAGAAAAACCGCCAGTCGTTTCGACCGGCGGTTCTGGGAGTAGCGGGGGCAGGATTCGAACCTGCGACCTCCGGGTTAT
>CAZHMJ010000388.1:0-3231 GCA_964533805.1 uncultured Anaerolineae bacterium
ACAATCTGTCGCCACGGGGTGAGCCTCATTAACTGATAGGGTCACACCGATAGAGACACCGGGGACGGCGCACCTGCTCAGGCGGCCGGACCTGAGAGTTGTTCCGGTTTTTGGTATCATTTGACTTTGCGCTCGATTTTCCTTCCTCCTAACCAACCTGGGATGGTCGTATGGGTGCTTCTTCTTCTCGGCGTATCACGCTCCACGATGTCGCGGAGCGCTCAGGCGTTTCGTACCAGACCGTCTCTCGCGTGATCAACGACCATCCGTATGTGGCCACCGAAACCCGGGACCGCGTCCTGAAGGCGATCCACGAGCTGGACTACCGGCCGAACAAAGCGGCCAAGAGTCTCGCGGCCCGGCGGTCGCAGACACTGGCTGTGATTGCCTATGGGATGGATTATTATGGCCCGGCGCAGATGATCATCCACATTGAGCGGGCGGCCAAGCGCGCGGGATACGATCTGATCTTCTCCAACGTCGCGAATACTTCCCTGGACAAGATGCGACAGGCCATCAACAGCCTGAGCAGCTGGCAGGTCGATGGCATTCTGGTGATCACGCCGGTCATCAGTTCCGTGTGCGATGAGCTGGATTCGATTTGCGCGGGCACGCCGGTCATCCAGATCGACAACCAGCTCGGCGCGGCTGAGCCTTCGGTCGTGGTCGATCAGAGTTATGGCAGCGAGTTGGCCACCCAGCACTTGATCGATCTGGGACACACCCGGATTGCCGAGATCAGTGGTCCCCTGGGATGGCATGGAGCTCAGGCGCGCCACAAGAGCTGGCGCCGGACTCTGATCAAAGCCGGCCTGGAGCCCGGTCCAAGCCAGGAAGGGGATTGGACAGCCCGGAGCGGTTACCGGGCGGTTCAATCGCTTCTTCAGGAAGACCCGGATTGGACCGCCATCGTGGTGGGCAATGATCAGATGGCGCTCGGCGTCATGCGGGGCTTGCGCGAGCACGGGCTGCGCATCCCGGAGGACGTGTCCATCGTCGGCTTCGACGATGTCCCTGAAGCGGAGTGGTATGAGCCACCGTTGACCACCGTGCGGCAGGACTTCGCCGCGCTGGGCAAGCGCGGCGTTGAGTATCTGATTGAACGGATCGGCGACCCGGATGCCCCCCCTCGGCAGCACGTGATCGATCCGCAGTTCATTCAGCGGCTGAGTACTGCGCCGCCGCGTTCTGGACGTTAGTTGGATGAGAAGTGGGGAGGTAGGATGATGCTGGCTGCTCGACTGTATGGGGCACGCGACATTCGCATCGATGAGGTCCCGGCTCCGCCGCCGCCCGGCAGTGGTGAGGTTTTGATCGATGTGGCGGCGGTGGGAATCTGCGGTTCCGACCTGCACACCTATGAAGATGGGCGCATTGGCGACACCCAGGTCCAATCGCCTGTAGTGATGGGCCACGAGTTCGCGGGGGTGGTGCGCGCCACTGGCCCGGAGGCCTGGGACGGCCTGCACCAGCGGCTGGCCGTCGGGCAGCGGGTAGCGGTGGAGCCAACCGTTTCCTGCTGGCATTGCGAGAACTGCGAGAACGGCCATCCCAATCTGTGCCCGAACCACCATTTCCTGGGCCTGTGGCCGCACGATGGCGCGCTCCAGCGCCAACTGGTGGTGCCGGCTCGCAACTGCTTCCCCTATCCCGACTCGTTGAGCGATGCGGCCGGGGCGCTGCTGGAGCCGCTTGGCGTGGCCATGCACGCGGTCGATCTGGGCAAGCTCAAGGTGGCGCGCAGCGTCATGATCCTGGGCTGCGGGCCAATCGGCTTGTTGATCCTGCGCCTGGCGCGCCTGTCCGGCGCCGATCCCATCTATGCGTTCGATCGCTTCCCCTGGCGTGTCGAGAAAGCCAAAGCCTGGGGTGCGACGGATGCCTGGACGCTCGACGCCGGCGATCCGGCCGCGATCGTGGCCGAGCAGACTCACGGGCGGGGTGTCGACGTGGCGTTCGAAGTCGCCTGGGGCGGCGAAGCCATCCTGCAGGCGGCGGAAGGGGCGCGGCTGGGCGGGCGGGTCGTCCTGGTGGGTATTCCCGGCGACAACGACCTGTACATGCGCCATTCAACCGTGCGCCGTAAGGGTCTGACGATTATGATGACCCGGCGCATGAAGCACACCTATCCGCGGGCGATCCACCTCACCACGAATTTTCCGCAGCCGATCAACCTGGATGAACTGGTCTCGCACCGCTTCGCGCTGAGTGAGACGGGCAAAGCCTTCGCCACCAACGTCGCTTATGAACCCGGCGTATTCAAGGTCGTGGTGGACGTACAGAAATAGCGGCTGCTTGCCCCGGTGCGCCTACAGGCGGCGGACCAGCATCCGGACACCAGGGCGCGGCTCCAGGGTCGCGCCCATGTGCTGGTGGATACGAGGGGGGGTCAGGGTCAGCTCGAAGTGGCGCAGCCTATAGCCAAGCACGAGCTTGACCTCCAACGGCCCGAAGGCCGCGCCGATGCAGTTGCGTGGGCCGCCACCGAAAGCCAGCCAGGCGTAGGCTGCCGGATGCCGGCCGGGAGCGTGACGTTCCGGATCGAACTGGTCCGGATCAGGCCACATGTCAGGGTTGCGCTGGGTGAGATAGATCGAGTACACCACGCGCTCGCCCGCCGGGATGTGATACCCCTTGAACTCCAGATCGACCGCTGCGACCCGCGATCCCATGTGAATTGGGGGGTAGAGGCGTAGCGCCTCCTTGATGACCTGACCCAGATAGGGTAGGGCATTGATTGCTTCCATGCCGGGCGCCGTCGGGCTATCCGATTCGGGCAACGCCTGGTCGACCTCCAATCGGGCGTGGGACATCGCCTCTGGATGGCTGCCCAGCAGGTAAAGCGACCAGGCCAGCAGCGCGGTGCTGGTATCGTGTCCGGCGATCAGCATGGTTAGAAGCTGATCGCGAATCAGATGGTCGTCCAGTCCGGCTTCGATCAGCAGGCTGAGCATATCGCGTGGCGACTCGGCCTCGGCGGGCATCGAATCACGTCTGGCCTGGATGAGCGTCAGGAAGTAGTCATCGATCTGGGCGATCGCCTGGCGATACTGGGGGCGCGGGATGCCAGGCCAGAGGACCCATGGCCCTGGCGAGATGTAGCCGATCGAGGCCAGGATGGGGTCCCACAGGCGTTTCATGTCTGGCGCGAAGTCCACCCGGAAGAGGCTCTCCATCAGGATCAGCAGGGTGATCTTGCGCATCTCCACCAGCATGTCGACCCCGGCCAGC
>CAZHMJ010000389.1:0-3211 GCA_964533805.1 uncultured Anaerolineae bacterium
GATCGTGTTGAAGCCCAGGGCCAGCAGCCCGCCATCCTGAAAGAGCAAAGCCTGGACGCCGACCACGCTGGTCATCACCAGGGCGGCCGGCCACGGGCCGAGCAGGATCGCGGCCAGTGCAGCGCCCAGCAGGTGGCCGGACGTGCCGCCCGCCACCGGGAAGTTGATCATCTGCGCGGCGAAGATGAACGCGGCCAGGATGCCCATCAGCGGGATCTGGCGCTCGCCAAGCTGGGTCCGGCTTTGGCGCAAGGCCAGCCCGATCAGGACGATCAGCAGCAGCCAGCCGATCACGGCCACCGGCACGCTGAGGAATCCATCCGGGATGTGCATGGCAAGCACGGGCGGAAAGAACATGGCACAGGCTCCTTGTTGTAAAAAATTGCAATAAGCAATCTATGCCATATCATACAGCCCGTTTAGCGCTTTGCCAAGCCTCAGATTGGGGGGGCAGCGCCCATTCGTGACGGCGTCGCCGGCGACGCCGCCATCACCGGGGCGGACGTTTCCTCTTGCCCCCTGCCCTGTCCCTACCGGTACCGCCCTTCGGGCAGGTACTCGCGCAGGACGGCGCGGACCTGGGCGGCGCGGCGCTGGCGGGCGGCGATCAGGATGACCGGGCGGCGGGTCAGCAGCAGGCCGCCCAGCAGGTGGTGAAAGGGGGTCAGCGGCGCGTCGAGGACAATCACCAGCGGGCCGCGCGTCTGGCGGGCCGCGTGGACCGCGTCCCAGGGCAGGATGAAGCGCCGCCCCGGCACCCGGATCACGATCCCGTGGGTGTACAGCTCCAGGTCAGGGTAGAGCACGAACTGGACGATCAACGCCATGCCCAGCCAGCCCAGGTAGGCCCCGGTCAGGACGCCCCACGCAGCCGGATCGGCCAGCCGGTCGGGCCGGCCCAGGCTCCACAGGAGCAGGACGGCATAGGCCAGCGGCAGGGCCAGCGCCGCCGCGAAGATCACGGCGAAGGCCGCGCCCAGCGGCCCCTTGCGCAGGCGCACCAACCGGGTGACGGACGGACCGGACGTGGGATCGGACATGAGAAGGGGAGTCTCCGGGAAGTGGTAGGAATGGGACACTGCCTCGTCCGGCAGGTGTCCCATCCCCGCAGGTTGCGCCTAGAACGGCGCGTAGAGCGTCGGATCGACAGGGATGTCGTTGTAGCGGATTTCGAAATGCAGGTGCGGGCCGCTGGAATTGCCGCTGTTGCCGGTCGTGGCGATGAACGCCCCCGCGCCGACCAACTGCCCACAGCTCACGTTGATTCCGTTCAGGTGGCCGTAGATCGTCGTGAACGGCCCGTGGGCCAGGACGACCATGTAGCCGTAGCCCCAGTTGTTCCAGCCCCGGTAGATCACGCGGCCGGCGGACGACGCAAAGACGGGGGTGCCCACCGGGGCGTCCAGGTCGACGCCGGTGTGGTAGGACGAGAAGCCGCGCACCCAGTTGTAGCTGCCCAGCGGGTTGGCGAAGTACCCCGTGCCGCCGGGGTTGGGCTGCGCGCCGCAGCTTCCAGGCTGGCCCGGCGCGAAGGCGATCGTGCCATCGCCGCCGCTCGTGCCGCCAGGCCCGCTGCTGCGCTCCACGACCGGGTTATAGGTCCAGTCGGTCGAGGTGCTCGTCCCGCCGGGCACAACGACGCGCGTCCCGCTGGACAGCACGCGCTCCGGCGTGGAGCCGAACAGATTATTGAACTCCGAGTTGATGATCGCGTATGGATCGACGCCGTATTTGTCGGCGATCGACTGGATAGTCTCGTCCACCAGGACGCGGTGATAGACGCCGTCCACGGGCAGGATGTACAACTCGTTGCCGGGCCGCAGGGAGAAGACCGTCTGGGAGTCGTTCGACCAGGCGATGGTGTCCATCTCCAGCCCAAAGCGCTCGGCGATGGCGCTGATCGTGTCGCCAGACTGGATGGTGTAGGAGATAACCTCGGCGCGCGAGCGTTCCGGGATGATGGTGAACGGGCTATCCGACCGGGCAATGGCAACACCGTCCGGGTTCAGGTCGGTGGGCGGCGTGGCCAGCAGCGCGGCGATCTCTTCCGGCGACAGGGTCGGCTGGATGTCGGCCAGCAGCCCCGCCCCACCCGCTTCGACGGTCGCGGCGACTTGCGGCGTGGTCGTCGGCGAGAGCGCGGCCGCGGTCGGCTGGGGGAGCGCCCCGCGCAGCAGCGGCAAGAGCAGGATCAGCCCGGCCACGAAGATCAGCGCCGCAGCCAGCAGGACCATGCCCAGCCCCACCGCGCGCCGCCACAGCGGCAGCCCCAGGTCGTCGTCTTCGAGGGCGATGGCCCGCGGACTGGTATCGGCCAGTGGATCGATCGGCGGCTCGGCCGCCAGATCGATCGGTTCGGCTTCCATCTCGGCCAGCTCGTCCTGGACAACCAGCTCCGCCAGGCGGCGTTCGCGCGCTTCGGGGGTTTCGTCGAGGGGGGGGAGGTTGGGCGCGCTGGCGGGAGCTTCAGGCTCCGGCGCGGCCGGCTGGGAAGGGCCGGGCAGGTCAGCGAGGTTCGGGTCTGGGTCGGGGGTTGGTTCAGATGTCACCCAGGTCATAGGCGCATTATCCTCTTGGTGTCCGGTTGTCGACTGCCCCCCACGCCCGCGGCGAACCGCGAGCGCCGGTAGCATAACACAAACCCTGCGGGCCGCCAAGCCACGCAGGGTTTGTCATTGGCGGAGAGGGCGGGATTCGAACCCGCGAGGGCTTGCACCCTACTCGCGTTCCAGGCGAGCGCATTAGGCCGGACTATGCTACCTCTCCCGATAATTTGAGACTGAGTGTGTATTATAGCAGGCCGCGCCGGGGTTTCCAGTGCTAGTTTCCAGACCGGGAGTCCAGAGGCCCGGAGACCACAGGCCGGCGATGCATGGAGGCCGGTGGCAAAAGAGAACGCCGAATTCGCAGCATCCGGCTGGGCTGCATTGCATCGCCGGGGTCCGACACAGGGCGTCGAACAGCCCGTCTTGCCGGGCGATCGCGTCTATGGGGTTCATCGATTCAGAATAAAGCGCCAGGGCCGGGACGCGCGGCGTCGGGCTTGTGTCCCCGGCCGATCTTAACCTTACATTGTTTGATTTTGCCTCCAGATCGTTTACACTAGACCATAGGTGGAGGTTCTGGCGGTGCCAGGGCCGCCGCCCAAAGAAACCATTGTCAGTCAAACCGCAGTGTGCTATACTTCGACGCTATGGGCGTGTAGCTCAGC
>CAZHMJ010000390.1:0-1243 GCA_964533805.1 uncultured Anaerolineae bacterium
GCCATATCCGGATCCTGGCCAGTTTCGACCTGCGTCTGGAGCAGGGTGTGCAAGTCGGCATAGGCCACGGTGTCGATCACGACTTTAATATTCGGATGCTCTGCTTCAAACCGATCGAGCAGGTCGCGCAGCACAGCCCCTTCGGTGCCATCGTCATACCAGGTGATGTGCAGTTCGACCGCGTCGCCCTGCGCGCTGATGGGCAGCGCCATACCGATCAGCGCGATAACCACAAGCACAACGAACGCAAAACGCTTATTCATCAGTTTTTCTCCTCAGGTCCTCTTCAGGCTGGCCCGGCAGAAGACAGATGTCTGCCGCCAGCAAATGGGGAGCGAGTCCGGTAGAGTCTACGTCGTTTGGCCAACACCTCCTTTCGGCCGGCATGCGGCCCCCGTCACAGCCGGAGCACCGGCAGGCCGAGCAGCCGGGCCAGAATGAGCAGGTCGTCCACAAAATCGCCATACGTCAAGGCGACGTGATGTTCTAACCCAGCGCCCAGAATCGTATCCAGCACGTCTTCCGCCGCGCGCTCGAAGCGAATCACACCCGACGTGCCGGAAAAGCTGGGGGGCGATGGCAGGATATCCCCGCGCCCGACGACCAGGCACAGTTCGCCCTGAGCCTCGCTCAACCGGGCCAGAGTGACACGTCCCGGCTTGAGCGGGAATTCCATCAGCAGCGGTAGACGGCGGTTGGAATGGATCGTTGCCCGCGCCGGGAAATCCGGATCGGCCATCGCCAGGGGCGCTTTGCCGCAGTGCCACAGCACTGCCAGGTCCTCGTCCGGGTAGAAGCCCACCATGTCCGAATCAAACGCTTGCTCGCCGCTGAAGCCCTGCAAGATAAGCTGCGAGATCGCGCCGTGGATGTCCGCCTCGCAGCTACACGGCAGCAACTCGTCGTTCAGCATGGACAACGCACCGCACGCCGCGCAGCCGAGATCGGTAAAGAACTGGGGCCAGCAACGCACCGCCAACCCGTCCAGGCCCTGCGCCTGGGCCAGCTCACGCAGGGCGAGATACGTCCCCAGCGTGCCATGCAGCGCCGCCGGATCGACTTCGCCCAGGCCGGAGACGCGCGCCGACAACGTCTCGGCGATGGATGTGATTTGTGCGGGTTCCAACGCACGTACCCGGTCGAAGACTGTGTCCAGTTCGAACTGGACAATTTCCACTCCGAACTGCCAGGCCAGGCGCTCCGCATCAAACTGGCAGCTCTCGAACCCGTCGGGGTGAACGCC
>CAZHMJ010000390.1:1253-3197 GCA_964533805.1 uncultured Anaerolineae bacterium
CACTGGCGCATGATGGCCGCGCGCGCCAGGGGCAGCAGTTTCGCCTCAACCTGGGAACTATCGGGCGCGGCATACAGATAATCATAGGCCCGCCCGGCGCGAGTCAGGGCATGCGCCGCCAGGTTGATCCCGCACAGCGAGTTCAAGCGGAGACGGTCGCCCGTGCGCGCTTCCGGGACGGCCCACAACAGCAACGGCGCGTCGATCGTCTCCGCTACGCGCCGGACCATCGTGCTATCGGCAAAGGTCGCCTGGAAAACGACGAGCAGCGCCGGCCGGGCCTCGGCCAGATGTACCGCTGCCGCGCCGGCCGAATCGAGATCGGTGATCAGGGCGTCCGGGCCGATCAGGTTCAGGCCCAGCCCTTCCAGCCGAGCGCGGGCCTGCTGAGTGACGTCCTGCGCCAGAGGGATATCAAAGGTGGTGCGCGCCACCGGCACGAAAGCGACGGTCGCCGGAGATGGTGGCATCAGGCAAGAACCTCGGTCTGCTGATAGAGAAAGGCGTTCAAGGCCAGCGCCGCGGCACCCACCACCCCGGCATTCGGGTAGAAACTGGGTGTCTCCAGGCGCACCTTATCGCCCAGGTTGGCAAACGCACGCTGGCGCATCGTCTCGCTGACCACCGGCAGGAGCACATCCTGGCCGAGCGCGAGAATCCCGCCGAGGATGATCAGTTCCGGGTTGAGGATGTTGACCATGTTGGCTAGGGCCACACCCAGGTAATAGGCACGCTCGTCCAGCATGGCCCGCACGGAAGGATCGCCCGCTCGTGCCGCTGCGAAAACCTGTTCGATCGGCAAGCCCCGGCCGGTACGGAACGCGCGCGCCAGACGCCCCTCTGGTTCGCGCTGGGCGATTTGCCGGGCCAGGCGCAAGATCACAGGCTCCGAGACCAGAGTCTCCAGACAGCCAGTATTACCGCAGCGGCAGGCCGCCCCGCCGTGGGGCAGGATGGTCATATGGCCGATCTCCCCCGCGCCCGCCCCGCCGCCATAATAAAGCTGGCCGCCAACCACGATACCGGCCCCAACCCCAACCCGGACGTAGACATAGGCCAGCGAATAGACATCCTTGCCACAGCCAAACAGAGCTTCGCCCAGGGCCATGGCCCGCACGTTGTTATCCACGCTGACCGGCAACCCCAGGGCAGAGGACAACCGATCGCGCACCGGGACATCGTGCCAGCCAAGATTGGGCGCGACCACGTTGACCCCGGTGGCCGGATCGACCAGTCCGGACGCGCCGAAGCCCAAGCCGACAATTCGGCCCGAGTCGACACCGGATTCGGCGATCACCCGCCGGATCATGACCACCGTCTCAGCCATCACGTCATCCTGCGAGCGATCCAGGGGATGATCGAGCGACAGGCTGTGGACCGGCTGCGCCAGCAGGTTGCACAGGGCGACGTTGACGCTGCCTACGCCAATGTGCACGCCGATCGCATAGCGGGCATCTGGAGCCAGGCTGAGGGCCTGCTGAGGCCGGCCGACGCTCCGCCGGGGAAGCGGTTCGAGTTGATTGTCGCTCTGAGTGACGATCCCCTGCTCGATCAGTTCTGTAATCAGATTGGTGATGGTGGTCGTGGAAAGGCCAGTGCGCTCGGCAAGCTGGACTCGGGAGATGGACTGATGACGCAACAGCATCAAAAGCACGGCGCTGATATTGCGGGCCTTGATCGTCGCGCTGCTGGAACCCAGCGGGGTTCGCCTGATGACCATCGGGTGCATCCTATCCAGGTGACGACCTAATTAATTAATCAACCTGAATAATTAATCCAATTGATTATACCCCGATTCGATGATGGAGATCAAGTCATTCTCCGCAAAACGAGAGGATTCCGGTGTAAGGTTGGCCCCTATTCGTCATTGTACGCCGGGATCACGCAGGCTCGACTTTGTCCATTGAGTGGACAAAACGAAAAAGGCAAGATAAGGTGATCTGA
>CAZHMJ010000391.1:0-3152 GCA_964533805.1 uncultured Anaerolineae bacterium
CGGCGCGGTGAGACTGCGCGGCGCGGTGAGACTGCGCGGCGCGGTGAGACTGCGCCAACGAAGAAAGAGGCTGGAGGCAGGGGGGAAAGTCCAGCACGCTCCAGCGCGGGGACCAGGGGGACCGGGAACCCTCCGCCCGGCCGGTTCCGGGTCCCCCTGAGCAACTCAGCCTTCACAAACAACCACCCCGCCGTGGATCAGGGCTGGATCGCGACGAGATGCGACTGCTCGACCCAACCGGTGAGCTGCCCATTGGAGACTTCCCACCACCACTGCACCCCATCGAAAATGGATCTCCCCTCCAGGGCCATCCGATCGCGGGGATAGGCCGTTGCCAGGACGCGGCCGGTCGACGCCGGATCGCCGCGCAGCCACAGGAAGGGGATGCCCGGCTTGACCCGCATCTGGAGGGGCGGGTACCAGATCGCCAGCGCGGCCGGATCGTCCGGGGGATAGCTCAAGCTCCCCGAGGAAGCGCCGATGGTGCCGATGCTGGCCCCCACCACGACCCCGGCCTGCTCGACCCAGCCGGTGTCCGATCCATGACTGACCTGCCACCACCACTGCCGGCCATCGAAGGTGGACGCGCCCAGCAGGGTCAGATGGTCGTTGGGGACCACGGTCGCGATCACCGGCCCGTCGGAAGATGGCGCAGCGCGCAGCCACACGAACGGGAAACCGGGTTTGACCCTGACCTGCCGGCCCGCCTGCCATCCGGCGTTCGTGGCGGGGTCCTCCGGGGGATAGCCGAGCGCGCTGGCCGGTCCGAAGGATGCCTGCTCGATCCAGCCTTCGGTTTGCCGGTTCAGGGGATAGAGATGGACCCGGTACCAGCGCTGGGTGCCATCCCAGGCGGCAATCGGGGCGTCGTCAGGCCCTGGGGGCGGCACAATCTGCATGCTGGCGTAACTGCTGGGGGCGAGGGTGGCCACCACGGCGGCTGTGGACGCGGGGGCGCTGCGCAGCGATCCGGCTGCCACCCCGGTGGTCAGGCGGATCAACTCACCGCCAATATACGGCTCCCGGCAGAGCGCGCCGGGGGCCGATTGCTGGTAGGGGCCGCACGTGCCAATCAAAGCGGCGGCCTGAGCCGTCACCGGGAAGCACACCGCCACCAGCGCGACGATCCAGATCCATTGCACACGGGCACTGCGCATCGAACACCTCTCCTGGGTCAGTCCTGCACCATGCTTGTGATCAGTATAGGCTGATTCCCATTCACCAAACTGGACGTGTGCGCCACGGCTGTCAAACGCGCGCCTGACAGCCCGCATCAGGTTTCCGGGGGCGGCCCGACTGTGGACCTTGGGATGGCCGAGGGCGACCAGGATCGCGCGGCAGCGAAGGCGGCGTTGCGCCGGTCCATAAGGCTCTGAGGAGCCTAACGGCGCGGCGAAGGGTGACAAAAGGGAGGGGATCGCCATGCCCGACGTGGCTTACAATAGAGGGAATGCTTACGGCCCGGGGTCGCACGCCCCGGAGATACACAGGACAAGACGATGACTGAACCCCTGCCCGTGCTGTGGCTCCCCAACCCGGATGCCCAGCGCAGCGACTCGTATCCCGCCGTGGATGCCATCCTGCCCCAGGGAATCTCGCGCCTGACGCGCAGCTTCCACCGCCAGATTCCGGGCTACAAGATCAGCCCGCTCAAGAGCCTGCCGCGCCTGGCCGACATGTTGGGCATCGGCGGCATCTGGGTCAAGGACGAATCGGCCCGCCTGACCCTCAACTCGTTCAAGGTGCTGGGCGGCTCGTTCGCCATCTATCGCACCATCCAGCGCCGGCTGGGCATGGAACATCTGGAAATCCCCTTCACGGAGCTGATGTCCGATTCCGTCCGCGCCCAACTGGGCGACCTGACCTTCGCCGCCGCCACCGACGGCAACCACGGCAAGGGCGTCGCCTGGGCGGCCCATGCCCTGGGCTTCCGGTCGGTGATCTACGTCCACAAGGCCACGTCGAGCGCCCGGATCAAGGCGATCGAGGCCAACGGGGCGCGGGTCGTGGTGGTGGACGGCACGTATGACGACGCCGTGCGCCAGGTGACGGTCGACGCCGAGCGCGAGGGCTGGCAGGTCGTCTCCGATACCTCGTGGGAAGGCTACGAGGACATCCCCAAGTGGGTCATGCAGGGCTATACCACCCTGCTCAACGAAGCCCAGGAACAACTCGCCGCGCAGGGCATCATCCGGCCAACCCACGTCCTGGTCCAGGCCGGGGTGGGCGCGCTGGCCGCGGCGACGATCGGCTTCTACAGCCAGCTCTTCGGCGCGGAGCGGCCGATCAACGTCGTGGTCGAGCCGGACAAGGCGGCCTGCCTGTATCGCTCGATCGAGATCGGGGACGGGCAGCCGCACAGCTTCCCCGGCGATCTGGACACGATCATGGCCGGGCTGGCCTGCGGCGATCCCAGCCCGATCGCGTGGGGTATCCTGCGCTCGTGCGCGGACGCCTTCCTCTCCTGCCCGGATTACGTGGCCGCCAAGGGGATGCGCGTGTACGCCGTGCCGCTGGCCGGCGACCCGTTCATCGTGTCGGGCGAATCGGGCGCGGTGACGCTCGGCGCGCTGATGTTCGCCCTGGAACGGCCGGAACTGGCTGACCTGAAAGCCGCGCTCAGGCTGGACAGGGACTCCCAGGTGCTGCTGATCAACTCCGAGGGCAACACCGATCCGAACCACTTCCGGCGGATCGTGTGGGACGGTCTGGCCCAGGTCCCAGCCGCGTTCAAGGAGAAGTTCTAGGGGCACGCCTGGCGGGGGCCAAAGAATCGATTTGACATGGGGGCGCGCGGTTTTCGCAGCGTCGGAGCCGGCTCCGATGCCGGGAATCGAACGGTCGATCCGCCTTCCGCACGCTGTCCAGCACGATCGGCTGTCGGACGCGCGTCAGGCTCCAAGCCTGCCGCTGGGTAAACAAGCCCACTGAAGAGGCTAAAAGCTGTTCCAGCCCCTTGAGTGGGCTTCCACTTTCCCCAACGGGATGCTTGATGGGTAGCACTGCAGAATAACGTGGTTGGGTGAGCCGATCGAAAGGCTGCGCGGGACACGCCAGGGACTCAAGTCCCTGGCTAGGGATACCAAGTCCGCTGATACACTTTAACAAATTAATCCGGTAATCGGGCGAGTGCCAATGGAGTCGCGCGCCGG
>CAZHMJ010000392.1:0-3136 GCA_964533805.1 uncultured Anaerolineae bacterium
TTGGCGTTCTTGGCGTCTTTGCGGTTCTAAATGCTTTTTGATGCGATTGCCCTGGGGTTGGACATGGCGGTGGAATACGAAGGAAACGGGATGGAGACCGATCGGGATCAAAGACTCAGGCGGGAGTCGGGCTGAGCGGCTTCGGCCAGGAATCTTCCGGCCGGGTGACGGCGGCGGGCAGCGTGAAGTAAAACAGGCTGCCCTGGCCGGGCGTGCTCTCCACGCCGACTTCGCCGTGCAGGCGTTCCGCGATGCGCTGTACGATCGAGAGGCCCAGGCCGTGCCCCTCCTGGCGAGTCTTGCCCAGCCGGCTGAACGGCCGGAACAGGCGGGTCTGTTCCTCCGGGGTGAGGCCGGGGCCGTTATCCCGCACCCAGAAGCGGATCAGGTTGTCCGGCTGGAGGTCGTACCCCAGCTCGATCTGGGGCGGCCGCCCGCCGTACTTGAGCGCGTTGCTGAGGTAGTTGGCCCAGATTTCCTCGATCCAGGGGCCGTAGCCCACCACGCTGGGCCAGGCCTCCGGCTGGACGATCTCGGCCTGAAGCTCCGCCCGCTGCATCTCCAGGCGCTGCAGGGCCTCGCCGACCACCGGCCCCATCGCGACCGGCGCCAGGCTGACCGACTCTTTCAGGCGCACCCCGGCCAGCAGCAGCAGGGATTGGATGATGCCCTGCGCTTTCTCGGCGCTGCGCTGCATGGCGCGGATGTAGTCGATCATGTCTTCGCGAGACAGCAGGTCCATGTCGGACAGCAGCAGCTCAGCATACCCCTTGAGCACCGACAGCGGGCCTTTGAGGTCGTGGGCGACCGTGTGGGAATAGGCGTCCAGCTCGTTGACGAGCTTCTGGCGCTCCTCGTACATGTACGAATTGTCAATGGCGACCGCAGCCCGCACCGCCAGCAACTGGATGGTCTCGAAGACTTCCGGGGTGAAATGGTCCGGGTGGGCGGTTTCCAGGTTGATCACCCCAATCAGCTTGCGGCCGGAAAGCAGCGGCACGGTGATCTGGGCGCGCATGCCCGGCACCAGGGCGTAGTAATCCGGCTCCCGCGAAACGTCCAGAATCCTGATCGGCTCCCCCGACTCAATCACCCGCGCGACGAGGCCCGTCCCCGGCGGGATCAGGCGGCCGATCACGTCCGGCGGGCAGTTACCCAGGCCGAAGACCAGCCGCAAGCCGCCCTCCTCCTGAAAAGCGATGAACGCGGTTTCGGCCCGGCTCATCCGCATGGCAGCATCCAGGGTGATGTCGCCGACGTGGTGGACGTCCAGCTTGCTGGATAGCTCGGCGTCGACCGCGCGCAGCATCTCCAGCCGCCGGTTGGACTCGCGCAGATCGCGCTCGGCCCACACCCGCGCGGTGATGTCGCGCAGGACGATCATGTGCCCTTCCAACTTGCCGACCCGGCTGCGCAGGGGCGAGGTGCGCAGGTCATAATGGCGCGTCTCGTCCCCCTGTTGGATTGTGATCTCTGTGCTGGCCGCCTCCGTGCTGGAGAGGGTCACGGCCGGGAACCAATCCGGGAACACGGCGGCGGCCGGCTCGCCGAACACGGCGTCCTGGGGCCGGCCGGCCAGGGACTGGCCCGCGGCGTTGATCTCGACCACGGTCTGGCGCGCGTCGAGCACGATTAGCGCGTCGCTCATGCCGGCCAGCACGGCCTCGTGCGCCACCGGCGCCAGGTCCAGCATACGGTAGTTGAGAACTGCCCAGGCCAGGACGATGTTGGACAGGATCAGCGCATAGGGCGAAATATCGAGGTTAACCGGCAGCAGCCGCGCCAGGTACACGAGATGGCCGATGATCGGGAAGGCCAGGCCGATCAGGAACAGGACCGCCTGCTTGCGGCGCAGGCCCGACGAACGGCGGTACGCCATGAGCATGACCACCCCCGCGCCAAACAATCCCGCCCAGAGGTAGACCAGATTGACCGGATACCAGGCGCCAGCGGTAAAGTCGAGGATGAAGTAATCGCCCAGCGGCTGCAAATGCATGTCGCGCCATATCAGGCCGTGCAGTTCGTTCGTCCAGGACAGCACGAGCGTGATGCAGGGGATGGTCATCAACACCAGGTAAGTCGCCGGGGTCTGAAAACGTGAGAAGGGAAGATAGGTCAGCGCCAGGATGAACACGGCCACGGGGATGACGACGATGCCGATGTACTCGATCTTGATCCAGGTCTGCGCTCCGGCCACGGTCGTACTGCTCAGCTCGAAAATGTAGCCGCCGCTATAGATCAAGATGGCCAGGGTCAGCAGGATCACCGCCCGGACACGCACGGACGACCGTCGCGGCCAGGCGATGAGAATGATCCCGACCATGATCAACTCGCCGACCAGCAACGGCGCCGCCAGTGGATTGAACTGCAAATCCATGCGATTTCCCCGATCCCCGCGCGCGTTCTCAGGCTGATGGCTTGTGCGGTGCGTCAGTTTGTTTATACACCCGCTCACGGGCCTGGAAAAGTTAGCCCCGCCGCCCGAATCATGCGAGGGTCGGCGTGTCCTGCCCGCCAGCGGGTCCGGCGGAGGGGCGCGCCGGACGGGCAGCCATGGGCCAGGGTTCCTCCGGCTGGACCTCGGCGGCGGGCAGCGTGAAGTAGAACAGGCTACCCTCGCCCGGCACGCTTTCCACGCCCACCGTGCCGTGCATGCGCTCCACGATGCGCTGCACAATCGAGAGGCCCAGACCGTGCCCCTCGCGGGTCATCTTGCCCAGCCGGGTGAATGGCCGGAACAGACGGGCCTGGTCTTCCGGAGCGAGGCCGGGGCCGTTATCGCGCACCCAAAAGCGGATCTGGCCGTCGGGCTGGGGCGCGTAGCCCAGCTCGATCCGCGGCGGGTCCCCGCCGTATTTGAGCGCGTTGCCGATGTAGTTGGCCCAGACTTCTTCCAGCCAAGGGCCATAGCCGGTGGCGGCCGGCCAGCGCTCCGGCTGGGTCATCTCCGCCTGAAGTTCCAGCCGTTGGACGGCCAGGCGCTGCAGGGCCTCGTCGACCACCGGCCCCATCGCGACCGGCGCCAGGATCACCGCCTCTTGCATGCGCACCCCGGCCAGCAGCAGCAGGGATTGGATGATCCCCCTGGCTTTCGCGGCGCTGTTACGCATGTTGGTCAGCGAAAGGCTCAACTCCT
>CAZHMJ010000393.1:0-3054 GCA_964533805.1 uncultured Anaerolineae bacterium
CTCTCTGGAGATTACCTCCCTTTCCTTATCTTGACGCATATTGGGCGGTTCGCGACCCGCCCCTACAACGACATCCGCCCCCGCTTACGCCGCTGGCTGGATCGCGTCCTCCGGCAACAACTGGAAGGTGTCCAGCATCGTGAGCAGGCTGGTGTAGGCCTCCGCCGCCTCGGGGGCCAGGAGATCGGTCTCCCCTCCCGCCATCAGGACGTTCGCCACGGCCAGGCCGCGCCCCTCGGCGGGCAGCAGCACGGCCAGGTACGTCTGCGGCGCGCCGTCCGCGTCCGGCGCGGTATAGCGCACCTGGAACCCGGCCGTCTCACCGCGCGTCACCGGTGTGATCTCCTGGATCGCCGCGCCGGACTTGGCCGCCTCGGCCCAGGCGCGGGCCGCGTCCTCGTCGGCCACGACCCGATCCGGCTCGAACGAGAGGCTGAGCGTCCCCTCCGCGCCGGTCAGGGTCGCCACGCCGCCCGGCCGACCCTCGGCCACCGTCCAGTCCGGCCCGTAGCGGATCAGGAAGCCCGACGTCTGATCGATGTAGGCCTGCCAGCTCACTGGCGCAGCGAACGACTCCGGCAGCACCTGGAAGGTGGGGATGATCGCCTCGGCCAGGGCATCCAGCAGGGCCGGGTTGTTGTACGGCGCGACCAGGCGCACGACCAGGGCCAGGGTTGGCTCGGAGTCGCTGGCCCAGGTGATGTGGCGGGCCAGGTAGGTGTTGTCCGCCAGGTCCAGCTCGAAGTCGATCGTCAGCATGCCATACGCCGTGGAACGGTTCGTTTCCCGCCAGGCGTCGTATTCCGACCAGGAGGCAGCGAGTTGATCGGCGCTGTTCTGGGCGTCGAGCGTGGTCACGTCCTGGGCGTAATCGTACTTCTGGGTGTAAGCGTGCACGACGCTCAGCAGGGTGTTGTTGACGAAGCTGGCACTGGCGATGGTCTCCGTAGTCTGGGGGTAGGGCAGCCAGCCCTCCGGCTGCATGATCGTGAACAGTCCGCTGGGGTGGACGTAGCCGCCCGCCGCGACGACGTTCGGCCCGGCCGGGTCCGGGGTGGGGAAGATCACCGCCGTGGGGGCCGCGGTCGAAAGGTCGGCCGTCGGCAGGGACGCGCTGTCCGGCGTGCGCGTGGCGGGAATCATGGTGGACAGCAGCATGCTGCCAATGATCATCAGCAGAAAGACGATGGCCGCGATCCGGCCAAGGGTGGAATTTTTCACGCCCGATCAGCTCCTTGGAAAACAGCGGTCAGCCAGAGGCAAAACGGCGGCGCGACCGGCCTGGTTTTCGCTTGACGCCTTGCCGCTCCCGGCGGCATGATCAGCGTCGTAAGCGATGCCTCACGCATTCAACCGCCCGATGATACCGCACCAGGAGCGATGCGACGATGCCCCCTTCTAGCTCACACCCACCCGAAGTTGATCCGATTCCCCCGGAGGAAGCCCGCCAGCGCCTGCAAGCCGCGCTGGAGCCTTACCTGGCCGATGGCTGGGCCGTCGTGGCCGAGCACGATTACATGGCCCGCCTGACGCTGGGCGGCCGCAACCTGGATTTTTACGTCGATCTGCTGGGCAATGTCGAAATGGAGGAGAAAGCGCTCTCGGCCGGCCAGTCCAGCGGGCACCTGGTCGCCTGGCTGCTGCTGCTGGTGATATTCCTGGTCGTCCTGACAATCGCCTCGGCCCTGGGCTGGTTCGGGTAGGGCTGGCCTGCCTCCAAAGGGGAAGCGCCGTCTCGACGCCCGCGAAATGCCAAACGCCGCGCCGGGCCTCTCCCCTCGCGCCGAGCGTATTCGATCCGGACCCATGCCGTAGGGCACGCGGCTATGCAGCCCGGCCTGTTTCGTGGTATAGTGCGAAAACTTCATCTCAGCATTCACACCGGCACGCAACACTTGCTCAGGACTCATGATGGACACACCCTCTCGCTCCCACGATGCGGTCAGTCTGCTCCAGCAAAACCGCGTGCTGACCGAAGAAATCCAGCGCCGGGTCGGGCAGCTTGCCGCGATCAACACCGTCGCCACCACCGTCAGCCAGTCGCTGGACCTCGATTCGACGCTCAACACCTCGCTCGACGCCGTCCTGAGCATCATCCCGGTCGACGCGGCCGGGATCAGCCTGATCGACGAGCAGGCGGGCCGGCTCGTGCTGCGCGCCCAACGCGGCTGGAAGTATGACTTTGTCACCGACCCGATGAGTATCCCGCTGGACAAGGGGCTTTCCGGCCAGGTTATCCGCGAGGATCGCGTGATCGTGACCGGCGACGTGCGGGGCGACCAGCGCCTGGCCGTCCCGGCCTTCACCCGCGAGAAGATCAAGGCCCAGGCCCTGGTGCCGATGCACGCCCGCGGCCGGGTGGTGGGCATCCTGAGCGTCATGCACCACCTGGAATACACCTTCGCGCCGGAAGAGTTGGACGTGCTCAAGGCGATCGCCGACCAGATTGGGGTCGCTCTGGACAATGCCCGCCTGTTCGAGGAGACGCGCCGCCAGGAATCCCGCCTGAGCGCCATCATCCAGTCGGCGGCAGACGCAATCATCGTCACCAATCCTGCTGGCGAGATCAGTCTGGTCAACCCGGCGGCGCAGAGCCTGTTGGGCCTGCGCGCCGACAGCGTGCTGGGCCTCCCCCTGGAAAAAGCTACCCTGCCCGTCGAAGTCCTGCGCAAGCTGCACGACGTGCTGCATGGCAGCACAACCACGACCCCCAGTGTGCTGGATATCAGCCTGGATACCGGCCAGGTCCTGGCCGGAGTGGTTTCGTATCTCCTGCCCAGCGGCGGACCGGAAGGCATCGGCGGGCGGGTCATCCTGCTGCGCGATGTCAGCCACCTCAAACAGGCGGA
The DNA here is from genome assembly GCA_964533805.1 of uncultured Anaerolineae bacterium. GTDB lineage: Bacteria > Chloroflexota > Anaerolineae > Aggregatilineales > Ch27 > JARKOQ01. The sequence continues at coordinate 2,850 of CAZHMJ010000393.1, forward strand.
AGAAACCCGGATGCAGTTCATCCAGAACGCCGCCCACGACCTGCGCAATCCGCTGGGCGTCACCCTGAGCGCCCTGGTCATGCTCCGCGATTCGCTGCCGATGAAGGACCCGACGGTGGCCGAGATTTACGAGATTGCCATCGACGCCATGAACCGGATGCAGGTCCTGCTGGACGATCTGCTTGAGATGGAGCACATCCAGGGC
>CAZHMJ010000394.1:0-3048 GCA_964533805.1 uncultured Anaerolineae bacterium
GCGTCCTGCTGAAGATGGGCACCTACGGCTTCGTGCGCTTCAACCTGCCCCTGTTTCCGGAGGCCAGCGTCCAGCTTGCCCCGGTGGTCGCCACCCTGGCCGTGATCGGGATCATCTACGGGGCCTGGGTCAGCTACGGCCAGACCGACGCCAAGAAGCTGGTCGCCTATTCCTCGGTCAGTCACCTGGGCTTCGTGATGCTGGGCATCTTCGCCCTGAACAGCGCGGGCATCCAGGGTGGCATCCTGCAGATGGTCAACCACGGCATCAGCACGGGCGCGCTGTTTATCCTGGTCGGAATCCTGTACGAACGGCGCCATACCAAGGCGCTCAACGCCTTCGGCGGGGTATGGAAGGCCATGCCGCTCTACGGCGGGATCAGCCTGATCGTCGTCCTGAGCAGCATGGGCCTGCCCGGCCTGAACGGCTTCGTGGGCGAGTTCACGATCCTGCTCGGCTCGTTTGGCAGCCAGGTGCTGGGCTTCTTCTTCACCTTCTTCGCCACCCTGGGCGTGATCATGGCCGCCATCTATCTGCTGTACATGTTCCAGAAGATTTACATGGGCCCGCTGGACAAGAAGGAAAACGAAGAACTCAAGAACCAGCCGCTGACCTGGCAGGAACTCGCGGCGCTGATCCCGCTGCTGTTGCTGGTCTTCTGGATCGGCCTGGCCCCGTCGGGCTGGTTCGCGGCGATGGATAGCTCCGTCGGCCAGTTGGTGGCCCAAATTGCGCCCTTCGTCCAGATCGCGGCGGGTGGGGGTTAGGCCCATCGGAAATGATGTCGGGACGTATTGCGATACATCAAGGCAACGGTGGCGCGGCGGGCACGCCGGGGACTCAAGTCCCCGGCTACGGACACGAAGTCCGCTGATGCAGATTAAGTAAATAATCATGGTATCAGCCAGCCTGAGATGGCCCATGCTCGTACCTGTACTATTTAGTAAAACTGCATAAGCGGACTGGGTGATTGGGCGTTTTTGAGTCCACTTTGTGAAGGTTAACAATTTAATCCGGTCATTGGGCGAGTGCCAATGGGGTTGCGCGCTGTTCCGCCGCCGAGGACTCAAAGTCCCCGGCTACAAAGTCAAACCCCTGCTGAAGCAGGCTCCTGGGCTGGCGCTTCGGGTCCTTTGAGTCCGCTTTAGCGGACTTGGTATCCCTAGCCCGCGACTTGAGTCGCGGGCGATCGGACGGCCAACGTCTCCCGATTTTGGCATGCCAGTAACCGGATTATTTTGCAGAGATTCATGCGTCGCGGGTGATCCGGCCGCCGCCATCTCAAGATCGGATCAGGCCGTTATCTTTGACGCACATTGGACGTAACAACGTCCCTACATACGTGTAAACACCTGTTTTGTTGATCGTCAGGCACGGGGAAACTCATGATTGAACTTCCGACGCTCGAAAGCCTGAATGTGGTCGTGACCCTGCCGGCGCTGGCGCTGGTGCTGGGCGCGATCGTGCTGCTGCTGGTGGACGTCTTTCTGCCGGAGCGCCGCCGCTGGCTGACCGGCTGGCTGGCGCTGGCCGGCGTGCTGGTCAGCCTGGGGATCACCCTCCTGACGGCCGACCGGACGGGCGAGGCCTTCGGTGGGATGTTCGTCGCCGACTCGTTCACGGCCTTCCTCAACGTGGTCGTGCTGATCACGGCGGCGGTGGGTATCCTGATCGCGATGGACTACCTGCGCCGCACCGAGATGAACCGCTCCGAGTACTACTTCCTGCTGCTCTTCAGCACCGGCGGCATGATGTTCATGGGCGCGGCCAATGACCTGATCGTGATCTTCGTGGCCCTGGAACTGCTCAGCATCCCGCTGTACGTGATGAGCGGCTTCCGCCGCCCGGAGGCGCGCAGCGAGGAATCGGCCCTGAAGTACTTCCTGCTCGGCTCGTTCTCCAGCGGCTTCCTGGTGTATGGCATCGCCCTGATCTACGGTGCGACCGGCACCACCAGCCTGCCCGCTGTCTGGGCGGCGGTCAGCGCCATCGTCGAGGGCGGCTCCAACGCGGTCTACCTGGTGCTGCTCGGCACGGGGCTGATCGTGGTCGGGTTGGGCTTCAAGGTCGCCGCCGTGCCCTTCCACATGTGGACGCCGGACGTCTACGAAGGCGCGCCGACCCCGGTCACGGCCTTCATGAGCGTGGGGGCCAAGGCGGGTGGGTTCGCCGCGCTGCTGCGCGTGCTGGTGGTCGGCCTGCCGAGCCTGATCGTGGCCGAGCAGACCGCCGCCGCCTGGGTGGATGCCCTGGCCCTGATCGCGGCTCTGACCATGATCCTGGGCAACTTCGCCGCGATCATGCAGACCAACCTCAAGCGCATGCTGGCCTACTCCTCGATCGCCCATGCCGGGTATATCCTGATGGCGGTCGCGGCGGCGGGCCACCCGGCCGTCGCCAACCAGGGCGTCCAATCGGCGCTGATGTACCTGCTGACCTACGCCTTCACCAACCTGGGCGCGTTCGGGATCATCATCGCGGTGGAGCGCAACGACGGGACGGGCGTCAGCCTGGATGATCTGCGCGGATTCTCCCGCCAGCGGCCGTGGCTGGCCCTGCTGATGGCCTTCTTCATGCTCAGCCTGGCCGGTATCCCGCTGACGGCGGGCTTTGTCGGGAAGTGGTACGTCTTTTGGGCGTCGATCAACGCCGGGCAGATCGTGCTGGCCGTGATCGGCGTGCTGACGAGCGTGGTAGGCGCGTTCTACTACGTGCGCGTCATCGTCCGCATGTACCTGGAAGAAGGCAGCGCCGACATCGCCCAGCCACGCCTGCCGCGCACGCTGCGCGCCGGGCTGATCGTGGCCGGGCTGGGGACGCTGGTCTTCGGTGTGTTGCCCTTCCTGGCGGCGGATATGACCACGGGCATCCAGATTGCCCTGGCCGCGCTGGGCGGCGGGTAAAGACCAGTCGAACCGCCAAAACGCCAAGTACGCCAAGGAAAGCGCTGAGAAAAGCAATCGCCAAAAATCGCACCGCAGAGGACGCGGAGAGGTAGCACCGCAGAATAGCGTGGTTGGGCGAGCCAATCGGAAGGCTGCGCGGGGC
>CAZHMJ010000395.1:0-3035 GCA_964533805.1 uncultured Anaerolineae bacterium
CCGATCACGCCAGTCCATCTCATCGGCCCTCTCCCTACGTCATCCTTCTGATAGGTGTCCTGGCTGCCTCCACCGCCTCGATCTTCATCCGGTATGCCCAGGCCGACGGCGTCCCGTCGCTCGTCATCGCCGCCGGACGCCTGACCCTGGCCACGTTGATCCTCACCCCGCCGACTCTGCGCCGGCATCACGCCGAATTGCGCGGCCTCTCCCCGAAGGCAATCGGGTTGGCACTGGGGTCGGGTGTGTTTCTGGCGAGCCATTTCGCAAGCTGGATCACCTCGCTGGAATACGTCTCGGTGCTGGTTAGCGTTGTCCTCGTCACCACCAGCCCGCTCTGGGTCGCGCTGCTGGCCCCGGTCTTCCTACGCGAGCCCCTCCGGCGCCGCACGCTGGCCGGAATCGCTATCGCCTTCGTGGGCGGCATCCTGATCAGCCTCAGCAATGGCGAAATGACGCTGTCCGGGGCCTCTCCTGTCCTGGGCAGCCTGCTGTCCCTGATTGGCGCGCTGGCCGCGGCCTTCTACCTGATCATCGGGCGGCAACTGCGCGCGTCGCTGAGTCTGCTGCCCTATATCTGGCTCGTCTATGGCGCCGCCGCCCTGACCTTGCTGGTGGTGGTTGGGCTGGCCGGCCTGCCCCTGACCGGCTACCCACCCCAAGTCTACATGTGGATACTCCTGCTGGCCCTGGTGCCGCAGCTCATCGGCCACTCATCGTTCAATTACGCCCTGGCCCACCTGCCTGTCTCCCATGTAGGGCTGGTCATCCTGGGTGAACCGGCGGGCAGCGCGATCCTGGCCTTTCTCTTCCTCGGTGAAAACCCAACTCTGGTTCAGACGCTCGGTGCGGGCCTGATCTTGATCGGCATCCTGTCTGCCAAAGACAACGCCCCCACGCAGGCAACCGCCGGAGCCTGATCCGGCCACGCTGCGCTGGCACAGACAGGATCACAAACGGCGACCTCCCCAGGGGAAAGTCGCCGTCAGGCTGAAATTGAATCACCTATTGCGCCGGACTGACCACCCCAATCCCAAAATACTGGGAATCCGTGCCCGGCCACTGCTCGAACGTCACCGGTTGGCCGAAGCCCATTTGCTCGGTCCACAGACGCGCATAGGTGCCATCCGCACCCATCTCCTGGAGCGTGATCGTCACGAGCGCCCGCCAGTCACTGTCCGCCCGCGCCATCGCCAGACCGAAGTATTCGGTGGTGTACTGGCGGTCGGTCAGCATGACCAACTCCGCGTTGGCTTCCAGCAAAGGCTGGAGCCGCAAGTTGTCGCCAAACACCGCGTCAGCATTCCCATCGACCAGCATCGAATACACTGCGTCTTCGTCGTTGATGATCGTAAAGATGTTGACACGAGTGTTGACGCTGGAAGCCAGCTCGTTGACCATGTCGGCGCTGCCCGGCTCACTGGCGAAGATACCGATCCACTTACCGCCGCGCAGGTCGGCGAACCCGGTCACGTCGCTGCCGGCTGGCAGCATAAGGCGCTTCCCATGGTTGATCAGAGGCGGCCCATAGGCGACCGCGTACGGTCCGGTCCAGTTCGGCGTTACACCCACGGCCAGGTCGGCCTGTCCGGAAGCCACCAACTCGATCGCGGTCGCGGCCGAATCGGGGATGTATTCCAGTGTTGCGCCCCAGCGCCCGGCCATCTCGTCGACCACGGCCCGGTAGAAGTTCTCCAGGCGCAGATTCAGCCCGGAAAGCTCCTGGCTCTGGCTCAAGCCGGCAACCCGCAGCGGCTCACCGGCCACGATCCGATCGGTCGCCGACGTCTCTGGATAGACGATCGTGGTATCGAAATCGGCCAGGCCGCGCGTGTCATCGTCCAGACCCGCCCAGACCGGCACTTCCAGGCTGAACTGCATGTTGGGGAACCAGGCCCGCCGGATGCCTGCAAATCCATCCTCGGCATAAATCCGCTGCAACGACCGGTCAAGCAGATACCCCAGCGCCTCATCATGCCGCCGGTAGGCGATCCCGAACGGCTCTGCCTCGAGCATCTCGTCCACGAGGCGCACGTTGTCGGCCCGCTGTACAACTGCATCGAGTTGAATCCGGGTCGCCAGCACGGCATCCACCTCACCGCCGCCCAACCCGCCGATCGCCTGATCCAGAGTCAGGTAGAACGCCGGCGTGACGCTGAGCCGGCCGGAATTGGTGGCCCGGCCCAGAGCGCGCTCACTTTCGGTGCCCTGCACCACCCCAATTCGACGCCCTTCTAACTGGGCGACGTCCTGCACATCGCTGTCCGTCCGGACCAGGAACATCTGGCCGCTGACGAAATAGGTATGCGAGAACGCGATCTCTGCCTCACTATCCCGGTGGTGGATCACCGAGGCCATCAGGATGTCCACGTCGCCCGCCAGCAGGCTTGGAATCGCGGTCTGGCGCGTGACCTGGACAAACTCCAATTCCACCTGCCAGTCGGCAGCGATCGCGCGCGCCAGATCGGCTTCGTAGCCAACCACCTGCCCGCGCTCATCCAGGCTGCTTAGCGGGGCCGCGTTGTACAGCGCCCCCACCCGCAGCCGGGAATCGCTCCGGATGCGCTCAAGCGCGGAGAGCGCCGGCCGGGCCGTGGGCTGCACGGTCGGGATTGCGGGCATCTGAGTCGGCGCAACCAGAGTTGGTTCGCCGCCTTCCCCGCCGGTCGTCTCGGCAGGCACGGCAGCAAGTGGCGTTTCCTGGGGTGGAAGAGTCGCCTCCACCAGAGGCGTCTCGGACGCCGCAGGCGTGGCAGAGGATTCTATCTGTGGCACGGCTTGAGGTGTTGGCGTGCCACAGGCGCTCAGACTAAGCGCCAGGGCTACAACAACGAAGAGAGCTTTGGGCTTCATAGGCAGTCTGTCGGTCGGATCACCGACGGCACAATCCGCTCGTCCCGGTCAATCCCAGCAGTGTGGCCGCTGGGCTGTGCGATAATAGCGTATCCAACACGCCTCGCCCACCTGTCAGGCGCCTGAACTCAGGGCAATCGCATCAAAAAGCATTTAGAACCGCAAAGACGCCAAGAACGCCA
>CAZHMJ010000396.1:0-2986 GCA_964533805.1 uncultured Anaerolineae bacterium
TAGGCAACGATTTTCGCCCCCGAAAGCCGGCAGCCGTCGATGATACTGGCATGGTTGAGCCGGTCGGAGAAGATCACGTCGTCCTTGCCGACCAGGGCCGGGATGGTCGCCAGATTGGCGTTGAAGCCGCTCTGAAACGTGATCGCGGCCTCGACGCCCTTGAATTCGGCCAGCCGCTTTTCGAGTTGGAGGTGCAGGTCGAGCGTCCCGGCGATGGTGCGCACCGCGCCGGGACCGACGCCGTACTGGTCGGCGGCCGCTTTGGCGGCGGACACCAGGCGGGGATGGTTGGCCAGCCCCAGGTAGTTGTTGGCGCAGAAGTTCAGCACGCGCTTGCCATCGACTTCGATCCAGGCGCCCATGGCGCTGCCGATGGTGCGGATGTTGGTAAACAGGCCCTGGTCTTTGAGGGCCGCGATTTCCTGTTCAATCCACGCGGTTTTGGTCACGAAGGGTTCGCTCCTGTTGATTGGTCAGGTTCGCCAATGATTATAGTCCAGACTGCTCAACTGTCGCATCGTGTCAGATGTCACGAAGCGGCCCGCGCGGCCTGCTGCAAGGCCGCGTCGATCGTGATCCAATCCCAGCGGTTGAGCAACGCGTAGTCGGACGGCGCGCTCAGCCAGGGCTTGACCAGATACGACCAGGCGCTCAGCAGAAACGGCGCGATTCGGAACTCGCCCTCGTAGCCGAACATCATCTCCTCGGCCTCGCGATACATCGCCATCCGGCGTTGCGGATCGATCTCGGCCTGAGCGGCCAGAACGAGGTCATCCCAGGCCGTGCACGGCGCGCGCATGTCATTGGTCGACTCGCAGTGCAGGCCCGCGTCGTACAGCCAGTTGTTGGCGTCCGGGTAATCCGGCCCCCAGCCAACGAACCACAGATTGGGGCGCTCCTCGCTGGGAGTCTCCTTCGAGATCAGATCCAGCATGGTGACGAAATCGTACTCCTCGATGCTCAGGATGTCTGGCGGGCAGCCCAGGTGAGTCTCGTACATCCCCTGGAGATACTCCCCAAATAGCCCGCCCCCTGACCAGATCACGAAGGAAATCTCCGGAAAGCCCTGGCAGTCCGGATAGCCGGCCAGGGCCAGCTCCGCGCGGGCGAAGTCGGGGTCGAAGCCCGGACTCGGCCCCTGGTCGATCCCAACCTCATCGATCGGCGACGACCCGAACGAGATGGGCGGGATCAGGTGCATCATGGGCACCCCGCTGCCCGGCAAAATGTCGGTCACATACGCCTGGCGATCCAAGGCCGCGCTGAAGGCCCGCCGGGCGTGCACGTTATCAAACGGCGGCTGGCCCAGGTCAAAGTACAGCGAAAAAACGCTGTCGAAGGCTACCTGGACGAGCTGGTTGACCAGGTCGGGATTATCCGTCACGTACAAGTTGATGTCATCTCCGAAGCCGACGCGGTCGATCTCGTTATCCAGGTAGAGCAGGACCTCCGTCGTTGAAGCCATGTCACTATCGAGCACCACGACCCGCTCCAGGTTGCCCGGCCCGGCCAGGTCGGCGGGCAGCCAGGGGTTGCGCTCGTAGCTGGCGCGCACCGTGGTCTCCACTTCGGCCACAACAAACGGCCCGTTCGTCACGAGGTGCTCCGGTGTGCTCCATGCCTCCCCATACTGCTCGATCACCTCCCCCGGCACGGCGCGCAGGGCGGGCAGCCAGGTGATCGAGAGGAAATACATGCGCGGCCCGGTGAGCGTAACCGCCAGCGTCGTGTCGTCCACGGCGCGGGCCTCGACCTGCTCCAGCAGAGCCGAATCAAAGGTCGCCGGATCGGCCTCGGCCGCAGCCTTGCAGCCGGCGACAACCGTGGCGACGATCATCCGGTAATAATTGCCCAGCCGTGGATCGCAGGCACGCCGGAGGCCGGTCACGAAGTCGGCCGCGACCACCGGCCGCACCGGGACGATCGCGCCCGTCTCCGCGTCGCGCCGCACCCACGAGACGTCGTCGCGCAGGGTGAAGGTCCAGGTATCCGTCGCCTCGTCGAAGGTCCAGGCCGTCGCCAGCCGCGGCACGATCTGGCGGCTGACCGGATGAAAGTCGATCAGGCCCAGAAAGAGATGGTTGATCGCTGTCCAATCCGTGTAATTCGCCTGGGGATCGTACAGCACATCAGTCCCACCCAGAATATAGAGCGTCACCGGCTCCGTGCCGGATTGGGCCAGCACAGCGCTCACGCCCAGCAGCAGACAAACCGCCAGCAACCCATACAAGATCCGTGACCTTGTCATCTTTTCTCCTCCCGATTCCTGAGGCTTACCCCAATTCGGCCAGCAGCGCGGCGACGAGTCCTTCCAGGGGAATCGCCTCCCCGCGCACCCAGGCCGCCCGGAATACCTCCGGCGGCAGTTCGGCCTTCAGCTCGTCGCGCAGCCGGACCTCGTCCTGGGCGTGGCGATCTGCCCCCATGGCATCCGGGTAGCGGGCTGCCAGCGCCAGCAACTCGACCGCGCGCTCCAGCCGCCCTTCGACCGCAGACAGCAGCGCCACGCCAAGGATGGTGTCGATCAGAATCGCCTGAGGCCAGCACTCCGTCGGATCGAGGTCATGCAACCGGTCCAGCGCCACGCGGAGGTGATCGCGGGCATCACCCCGATCGCCCAGCGCGCAGGCGTCGAACCCCATCTGCTTGTGGATGTAGGCCATGCCGGCAGCATTATTCAAAGCAAACTTCTCGTACAGGCGCAGCGCCTGCTCGCGAATGCGCCGCGCCTCGGCGTACTGCCCGCGCGCATATTTGACTTCGGCCAGCGTGTCGAGGATGCCGCCTTCGGTTTCCGGAAGCAGATCGTGCACAATGGCGACGCTTTCGCGCGCGGCCTGTTCCGCCTCGTCGTACAGACCCAATTGAGACGCCAAGAGAGCCAGGTTATTCAGGCTCCAGTACAGGTAGTGGCTGTTACCCAACCGCCGGAAAGCCGGCACGATCGCCTGATAGATGGCCAGCGCCTCGCGCTCGCGACCTTGCT
>CAZHMJ010000397.1:0-2978 GCA_964533805.1 uncultured Anaerolineae bacterium
GACCCGGCCGTCGTCCTTCTCGCGAAAGACGGCCGCGACGGGGGCTTCTTCCGCCGTGATGAGGAAACTCACCAAGCCTGCGTCGCCGTTATCCGTGGCCTGGACGCGGTCGCGCGTTTGCAGGTCGATCGTGGCCCAGATCACGCCCTCGTCCAACTGGATCGTGCGCAGGGTCTCGGCCCACAGCCGCAGATCCGCGAAAGGCTTGGTCAGCAGGGTCCGCTGCGTGATCTCGCTCAGCGGTGCGCCGGCTTCGACCAGGCGCTGTGCCTTGCCCAAAACGGCCGCCGTTACATTGTCCGTGCGAAAACATAGGGTATCGGTCACAAGACCCGTCAGCAGACAGGTTGCGATCCGGGTATCCAGACGGGCACCTAGGCGAGGCATCCAATCCAGGATCAATTCCGTCGAGGAAACCGTCGCCGGATCCACCAGGTTGGCTGTGCCAAACAGGGTGTTGGAGACGTGGTGATCCAGGTTGATCAACGGCGCGCCGCTTGCGGTCGCCACCACCCCCACCTGCCCCATCCGCCCGGCATCGCCACAGTCAACCGCCACGACCAGGTCCGGGGCAACCTGATCAAGCGCAGGGACGATCTCCTCCGCGCCCGGCAGAAAGCGCAGCGAAGGCAGGACTCCGCCATCCACCGCGGGAGTCACCTGCTTGCCAAGCTGGCGCAGAATCCACATCAGCCCGAGCAGCGATCCGATTGCGTCGCCGTCCGGGCTGACATGCGTCACGATGATGAGATTGTGGGCCGCCGCCAACAACTCGGCGGCCCGCTTCCACTCAGTCTTCATCGAGCAGGTCCTCAATCGAGAAGTCCAGAATATCCTCAGGTTCCTCTTCGGCCTCCGGGATATCCAGTCCATCCAAAATCTGGTTGAGGCGCTCGCCATGCTCCAGGTTCAAATCCCAATGGAAATGCATATCGGGCGTCTGACGTACCCGCACCCGCGATGCCAGCTCCCGCCGGAGGAAGCCCTTGCTGCGATCCAACCCGGCAATGACCTCTTTCTGGCGCGATTCATCGCCGAGCGCGTTCACGTACACATCGGCAAACTGGAGTTCCTGATCCAGCTTGACCCGTGTCACCGTGACATTCTTCAAGCGCGGATCACGCACTTCCGACCGCAGCAGTTCGCTCAGGATGCTGCGGATTCGTTCGGCCATGCGCTGTTGCTTGATCGACGACATGCGATCTACCCCACTTAGCTCACCCGCTGGCTGACGTAGAATTCCAAGACGTCGCCCGGCTGGAAATTCTCAAATCCAGAGAGGCTGACGCCGCACTCATAACCGGCGCGAACCTCGCGGACGTCTTCCTCGAACCGCTTGAGCGAGCTAACATTCCCGCCAGGGTAGATGATCTCTGCCCCGCGCCGGACGCGCACCTGGGCATTTCGGCGGATTTCGCCATCCCGCACGAACACCCCGGCGATCTTGCCCGCCTTCGGAATCTTGAAGACCTGGCGAACCTCTGCCGTGCCAATCACGACATCTTCGTACACCGGCTCCAGCATACCCTTCAGGGCCAGTTCGATATCCTCGATCAGTTTGTAGATGATGTTGTACTGGCGGATATCCACGCCGTTGCTGTCCGCCATGTGACGCGCCGCGCTGTCGGCCTGCACGCCAAACCCGATCACGATCGCGCCTGACGCGCTCGCCAGGTTGACATCGTTCTCGGTGATATTGCCGACTTCCGCATACAACACCTTGACGGCCAGATCGCCTACCCGCAGGTCCTCGAGCGAATTCACGATGGGTTCCAGCGATCCCTGCACGTCCGCCTTGACGATCAGATTGAGTTCTTTGGCCTCGCCGGCCTCGAACCGTGCAAAGATGTCGTCGAGGGTCACCGCCTGCGGGCCGCGCCGGGCGGCGGTCGCCGCCGTCTCACGGCGCGCGCCCACCATCTCGCGGGCCTGGCGATCTTTCGTCACCACCTCGAACGAGTCGCCGGGCTGCGGCGCCTCATCCAGGCCGATCACCGAGACCGGGCGCGAAGGCTCGGCTTCCTTGATTTCCTTGCCGTTTTCATCGAACATCGCGCGGATACGTCCCATCGCCCGCCCGGCGACGACAATGTCGCCCTTACGCAGGGTCCCGTTCTGCACCAGCAGGGTCGCAAGTGGGCCGCGGGCCTTTTCGATCCGGCCTTCGAGGACCGTCCCAGCCGCTTTGGCATCCGGGTTCGCTACGATAGTCAGATCATCCGTGATCAGGAGGATCGCTTCCAGGAGGTCTTCGATCCCGGTCTTCTCCCGGGCCGAGACCGGAATGACCAGGGTATCGCCATCCCACTCATCCGGGATCAGCCCGACTTCGGCCAGCCCTTGCTTCACGCGCTCAGGATTGGCGTTCGGACGGTCGATCTTGTTCATCGCCACGACCATCGGCACGTTGGCCGCGCGCGCGTGGGCGATGGCTTCCTTGGTGGTAGGCATCACGCCGTCATCGGCGGCAACCACCAGCACAGCCACGTCCGCGCCCTGCGCACCACGCGCCCGCATCGCCGTGAAAGCCTCGTGGCCGGGTGTATCCAGGAAAGTGATCTTGCGGCCTTGGAGTTCGACCTGATAGGCGCCGATGTGTTGGGTGATTCCACCGGCTTCGCCTTCGGTCACATGCGCGCTGCGGATCGCATCCAGAAGCGAGGTCTTGCCATGGTCGACATGGCCCAACACCGTCACGACCGGGGGACGTCTCTTCAACTTCGCGGGGTCCTGCCCATCATACAGGTGACGCCATTGAGGCATGTCCTTTTCCTCAACGGTCTTCTCCTGGACGGTCACAGGACGGGCTTCGTAACCCATCTCTTCGATCACGATCGCAGCGGTATCGAAGTCGATCTGCTGGTTAATCGATGCCATGATCCCATTGCTGATGAGTTGTTTCATCACATCGATGGGACTGGAGCCGATCATCTGCGCCAGATCGCGCACGGTTACGAAGTCGGGGACTTCGATGATCT
>CAZHMJ010000398.1:0-2957 GCA_964533805.1 uncultured Anaerolineae bacterium
GGCAGGGTCAAACCCTGCCGCTGGGGAAAAAAGCCCACTCAAGGGGCTCAAAAAACCAGATCGCCTTCAGCCCCTTGAGTGGGCTTCGACTTCCCCAGCGGGATGCTTCAAGCATCCCGCCGTTGGCGTTCATACCGTCGTCGCGGAGAACGCCGCTACGAAGTTGCCCGCAGGACGATCAGGGCCGCCAGCCCCAGCCCGATCAGGGCCGCGGCCAGCCAGTCGGCGCGGGCCATGACCAGGGTGCGGCGCTCGGTGCGCGGCCCGGCGTTCAGCCCGCGCACGGCCATCGCCATCGCCAACTGGTCGCTGAGCCGGATCGAGGCGATCACCAGCGCGGTCAGGATTGGCACGAACTGGCGCACGCGCCCGATCAGCCCGCCGCGCCGCAGGTCGAGGCCGCGCGCTTCCTGGGCGTGCTGGATGGTGGTATACAGCCCGGCCGCGACGGGGATGTAGCGCAGGGCCAGGGTCAGGGTCAGGCCCCAGGCGTAGGGCAGACCCAACTGGACCAGCCCGCGCACGATGTCGTCGTGGCGGGTGGTGAACAGGGGCATCAGGGCCAGCAGGGCCAGGACGTTGGCCCGGATGGCGATCACCAGCCCGGCGCGCAGGCCGTCCGTGGTCAAGCGGGCCGGGCCGAGGGTGATAATCTCCTGCCCACCGACCACGAACCAGGGCTGGATCAGCAGGATCAGGATCGTCAGCGGCAGCAGACCGCGCAGCGCCCAGCCGATATGCCGGGCCGGGACGCGCCCCAGGCGCAGCAAGCCGATCACCCCGGCCAGGCCGATCAGCAGGACCAGCGGGTCGGCCAGCAGAAACGCCGCCGCCGACCCGGCCAGCGCGCCCAACAGCTTGACGCGCGGGTCGAGGTCATGCAGCCAGGACGCGGCGGGAACGTACAGATCGACGGCGATGCTCATAGAAAGTGGTTAGTTATTAGTTTTCAGTTATTAGTTAAAACTTGTAGGGACGGGGCAGTGCCCCGTCCGCTCAATAGGCCAAAACCCAGGGACCGAACCGCCCCCCTCAATCCCCGTCGCTGGACAGGTGAGAGACGACCTGGGCCCCCAATTGCAGCGCGGCGGCCACGTCCCGGATGCGCAGGGTCGGGCCGGGCAGGCCCAGCGCCCGCCCCAGGGCCACGCTGAACGGCTCGCTCAGCCCGGCGGCGGCCAGCACCTCCGGCTGGCCGAAGACGGCCGACGGCGGCCCGTCGGCCACGATTCGCCCCGCGTCGAGGACCAGCACCCGCTCCAGCTTGGCGGCCAGCCGCAGGTGGTGCGTGACCATCAGGATCGTGCCCCCGGCGGCATGGAATTCGTTGATCCAGGCGATCACCCGCCGCCGCCACAGGCCGTCCAGCCCGACCAGCGGCTCGTCCAGGGCCAGGATAGGAGTCTCCAGCGCGGCGATGCTGGCCAGCGCCACCAGCCGGCGCAGGCTGAAGCTCAGCACGGCGGGCGGATGATCGGCGATCTCGGCCAGCCCGAAGCGGGCCAGGGTATCCTCCACCCGCGCCTGGAGCGCGACCCCGCGCAGGCCCAGGTTGCGCGGGCCAAAGGCGATCTCGTCGCGCACGGTCGCGGCGAAAAGCTGGTGCTCCGGCTTCTGGAAGGCGAAGCCGACCTGACGCGCCAGCGCCCCGATCGAGGCCTGGCGCGTGTCGGCCCCGTTGATCCGCACACAACCCGCGTCGGGATGCAGCAGGCCGATCAGCATCCGCAGCAGGGTCGATTTGCCGCTGCCGTTGACGCCGATCAGGGCCACGCTCTGCCCGCCGGACACAGCCAGCGTCACGTCCCGCAGGACGGGCGGGCCGCCCGGATAGGCGAAGTTCACGCGGTCGTATTCAATCACCGGATCGGGCACGGGTCTGGCTGCTTTCTCGCTGCTTGCTCAGGCGTTCCAGTGTACCGCAAAAAGCGGAGGCAAGAGACAAGAGGCAGAGAGTCAAGAAAGAGCGTCGAAGCGGCAAGCGTCGAAGCAAAAGACGAAAAAAAACGCGCCACCGGGACCGCGCCGGTGATCACCGGGCGAAAAAGGACTGTTCCAGAAAGCGCATCCCGGCCAATATCTGTTGGATGCGCGGCTCGGACAGCGACCCAATGTATTCGCCCAACTGCGCTTTGCCGACAGAGGATACTTTGGAGGCTTCCACCACGCTTTGCCTGGGTAGATTGGCCTCGCCCGCTTCGAGCAGGACGTTCCCCGGCAGGCTTGCCCGCTTCAGGTTCGAGGTCAACGCGCAGATCACCACCGTGTCGATCCGGCTGTGGTTGAAGACATTATCTTGAACGACGACATGGGGATGAGGAATACCGGGTTGCGCTGCCTGCGGGGCTTCGACCTGGAGCCAGTAGATGTCACCCTGGTTGATGGCCGGCCGCCCTTCCGAGCGCGGCCCGGCGGTTTCTGAATCAGGCGGAGCCGGGTACGTCCCGACGAACTGCGCGACGGCCATCTCGAACAACCGGTTTCGGGAGATGTCGAGGTGTCGCGCCAGGGCTTCGGCCTGATCGAGCAGGGCATTCTGAATAGTAACGGAGGTCCTTGTCGTCGCAGGCATGAGCCACACCTTTCCGATCGGGATTGCCCGCATGGTCCACCGCCGGGCGGGGACAGTCTAGATCAGGGTGCGCCGAAGGGCAATCGCTGCCCCCGCCGAGCCGCGCGCCGGGACAAGGACCGATCGATCAGGAACTGGAAGCCCACTCAAGGGGCTAATGGCAGGAGGACGTCGTGCTTTGAGCCCCTTATGCACTTTAGCAAATTAATCCGGTAATCGGGCGAGTGCCAATGGGGTCGCGCGCCGGTCGATCGCCGAGGACTCAAGTCCCCGGCTAGGAAGTCAAACCCCTGCTGAAGCAGGCTCCTGACCTGGCGCTTCGGGTCTTTTAGTCCGCTTCAGCTGCTCTGTTGCAAAGTTGGACAAGGTTGGGTTAAATGGATGC
>CAZHMJ010000399.1:0-2954 GCA_964533805.1 uncultured Anaerolineae bacterium
GGCCTATACCCGCCAGTTCATCGAGGCCTGGAAGGGGCACCCGCTGATCACCCCGGCCGTTGCCCCCCATGCGCCGTACACCAACACAGCCGAAATCCTGCACGCCTGCACCGAGTTGGCCAAGGAATTCGACGTTCCCCTGCTGACCCACATTGCCGAGACTCGTCTGGAAGTGGAGGACAGCCGCCGCGATCATGACCGCAGAGTGGTAAACTGGGTCAACGATCTTGATCTGCTGTCAGCCAAGGTGCTGGCCGCGCACTGTGTCCACATCGATCAGGACGAAATGCGAATCATGCGCCGTCACGAGACGCATGTGGCCCACAATCCGACCAGCAATCTCAAGCTTGCCAGCGGCATCGCTCCGATTCAGGAGATGCTTGATCGCGGCCTTAAGGTGGGCATCGGCACCGATGGCACCGCCAGCAATAACGACCTCGACATGTTCGACGAAATGCGTCTGGCTGCCTTCCTGGCCAAAGGTTCGACGGGCGATCCAACCGCCCTACCTGCCCGGCAAGCACTCACCATGGCCACCCGGATGGGGGCGGAAGCGCTCTTCCTGGGCGACATCACTGGCAGCCTGGAAGTGGGCAAACGCGCTGATCTGATCTTCATTGATCGCTCGCCCCTGCACAACGCGCCTCAGTTCCAGCGCGATCCCAATGCCGTCTACTCCCAGATCGTCTATGCATCCAAGAGCACCGACGTCAGCCATGTGATGTGTGATGGCCGCTGGCTGATGCGCGATCGCCATCTCCTGACCCTGGATGAGCCTTCCCTGCTGAAGACCGCGGCGGAATACGCCGGGCGGATCGATACCTTCCTGGCTGCGCGCGAGGGCAATGTCCTGAGCAAGCTCGTCGCGATCGGCGGGCTGGAACAGGAAGAGAGCTTCGAGATTCAGCTCAAGACCCGCGTGGATAATCCGAACCTGGTCGACGCCCTGCTGGACGACCGGAATGTCCAGATTGTGCGCCATACCCACTACCGGCAATACGACACGTACTTCATCTTCAAGGACGAATCCCAGGGTCGGGTACGCTACCGGGAAGATCACTCGGTCGGTTCCAACGGCACCATCACCGGCGTTCGTACCCGCCTGACCTATACCCTGCCCACGAAGGAGCGCGAATTCGGCGAAGCAATTCTGCTCTCGCGCTCGCAGTTCATCGCCCCGGCTGACCGCCCGCTGCGCTTCTACCGCGAATATTTCCAGCCGGATACCGAGCGCACGGTCGAGAAGGAACGGCGCCGCTGGCACATCCTGTTCAAAGGCGTGCTCTTTTATATCAACCTGGATAATCTGTCCATCCCGGATGAGCCGGGCCTCTTCCTGGAAGTCAAGAGTCGCACCTGGTCGACTCAAGACGCCGAGTACAAAGCCCGGCTCGCCCAGGAGATCATGGCTGTCCTGGGCCTCCAGTTCAGCCAGGCGCTCCGCAAGGAGTATATTGAGTTGATCAAATAGTGCAAACCCAAAGAGACGGCGGCCCCTGTACGAGGCCGCCGTCTCTTTTTCGTGCAAGATCAGGACAGGTTCCGATCAGATATCCTCCAGCCGGAAGCCGTGCCCGCGGACCGTAACCACATACTGATGGCTCGGATCGACCTCGGCCAGCCGGTCGCGCAGCCGCCGAACAAGCGCGTCGATCGCCTGCTCGCTCACGCCCTCGCCCGCTGCTTCCGGCCAGACCGAGTCCACCACCTGCTCGCGCGTGCAGACTGCGCCTTCGGAATCAAACAGAAGCTGGAGCAGCCGGTACTGGGGCAGACTCAGCGGTGGAATCACTTCCTGTTGGCCGACAAAGACCCGGCGGGCATCGCGGTCGATCGTCAGGCGGCTCTTGAATCGAGCCGGGCTGAACGCCATCTCGACCGTGGCATCCGACTCGTTATACGACAGCCGGACGGTGGCCGCCAACTGGAGCTTATCCCCATCGATGAGATGCCGTGCCCCTTTTAACGGGTCTCCGTTGACCCACGTCCCGTTCTTGCTTTCCAGGTCCTCGATGTAGAAGCCACTGGCTTCACGCCAGATTCGTGCGTGCTGACGAGAGATCGCGCGATCCGTCAATACCAGATTACATTCTTCACCGCGGCCGATCAGGAAGTTGTCCTGGTCGACCACGACCCGCAACCCAAGATGCTCACCTTCCTCTACGGTGAGCACGGGCCGATCGGAGACCGCCTTGACCATGCCTGACTCTCCCCCTTGGGTACAGCACAGAATTCGCCTGTCCCGATCGAGCCATTCGGCGTGAAAGCTCGCTCAGGGTCAGGCCAGAACGCCAACCGGGGCGCACCCGCAGGTGCCCCCATCTGCGTTCGAGCCTGGTTGCGCCAGCGCATTCTATGCACAAACAACTGATGTACTCTGGATAATGCTCAAATCAAACAGGCAACCCACTGACGGGTGAATGATGCGCACTCCCACCATCCACCCTCATTGGCCTGCGCCCAGAGACGCAACCTACAACAACGGTTGTTATTGCCAAAGCAAGAACTATCTTATCAATTCGAATGCACGTTTAATTCAGTATACTCTAAGCCACTGGCGGGCCGCAACGGAGAGGACTAAAATCGCGCTGCTGTTCGATCCGGTTCTCCACACGAGATGGGCGCACACATCCATGAACGCAGAGATCATCAGTATCGGCACTGAACTCCTTCTGGGCGAAATCGTCGACACCAACACTGCTCACATCGCCCGTAATCTGCGCGAGATCGGGCTTGATCTTTTCTTCACAACCACGGTGGGCGACAACCTGGGACGCATCACCCAGGCGATCGATGCCGCCCTGGACCGGGCCGATGTAATCATCACGACGGGCGGGCTTGGCCCAACGGTCGATGACATGACTCGCCAGGCCGTTGCCAATGCGACCGGTCGCGGCCTGGTTTTCCAGCAGAACTTGTTCGATCAGATCGCCGACCGCTTTCGCCGCCTGGGC
>CAZHMJ010000400.1:0-2870 GCA_964533805.1 uncultured Anaerolineae bacterium
CCCGCCGGTCGCTCCTACCCAAACATACCTTCGGGAATTTGCCGGACGAACCACTTAGTCCGCTTCAGCGGACTTGGTATCCCTAGCCGGGGACTTGAGTCCCTGGCGTGTCCCGCGCAGCCTTCCGATTGGCTCGCCCAACCACGCTATTCTGCGGTGCTACCGAAAGCCGTGTTCCGTCTGAAAAAGCGGGCTGATGCACTAACCGCCTGACCAGCCCTCCTACCGTCCGCCGTGAGGCGACTCCAGGTTCGGTTCGGGCGGGCGAATGGCCACGTTCTGGCTGCGCTTCCACTGGCCCACCAGCCAGAGCCAGCGCGGGCTGTGCTCGGCGGCCGTGATCGAGACTGCCAGCGTGAACATCACCGCGAAGGGCGCCAGCACCGCGAGCGTACCCAGCAGGGTAGCCCCCTGGATATGGTAGAGCAGGCCGCACCCCACGCTGAACAGGGAAATCGCGCCATAGGTCAAGGAGACTCGCATCTGCGAGAGGCCCAGCCGGTTGAGCCGCTGGTAGAAGTGCGTCCGGTGTGCCTCGAAGAGATTCTGGTGGTTGAGCAGACGGCGCAGCAGAGTCAGGGTGGCGTCAAACAGCGCCGGCATCACGAACATCACCCCGACCACGAGCAGGCGAGGGTCCTGGCGACCGACGGCTGCCAGCAGCGGCAGAGCCGCGAACGAAAAGCCCAGAAACGTGCTGCCTGTATCGCCCATGAAAATCCGAGACGGGGTGACATTGAACAGCAGGAAGCCGCTGCTGGCGGTCGCCAGTAACCCGGCTATCAGGAGCAATGCGTCCTGCCCGTTGTTCAGGAACAGCAGCACCCAGCCAAAAGCCGCCACAATGGCCTGTGTGCCGGACATGGCATCGATTCCGTCGATGAAGTTGAAGGCGTTGGTCATCCAGACCATCCATGCCACTGCCAGCAGTGCGCCCAGGATCACCCCCGGAACGATCACACCCAGCACCGGCAACTCGATCGTCGGGAGGAACGCCCCGGTCGCCACCACCGCCAGCGCGCAGACCGCCTGGATGGTCAGCCGGAAAGGCGCCGACAGACTGGCTCGGTCATCCCGGAAACCCATGCAGGCGATTGCGCCACCCGCGACGAGATACACCACCACCGGAAGTGCCCAGCGCACCACGCCAAGCACCACCGCCAGGCCCGCGATTCCCAGGCTGACCAGAGCGATCGCAGCTCCTCCCCCCAGCGGGGTCGGTTGGACATGCGAACCGCGCTGGCTGGGCATGCTCAGGAAGCCGTGGCGGAGCGCCCAGCACTTCATCAAGCAAACCATTAACACGGTACATACAATGCCTAGAATGGCTATGACTAGTATGTTAAACATGCGTCCCCATCCCCCAAATGTGCCAGCCCTACCAATAGAGTCAGATCACCGGGACCAATCAGGATGCCGCCCCACGATCATGAGGCGGCGTCTGACCGGCACGCGTATTCCGTTCATCTCGATCGGCACCATTTGGGAACAGATCGTCTGCGATTGGGTCGCTGTACAAGAGCACCGGAGCCGAAGCCGGCCCGTCAATAGGCAGTGGATTGACCTGGAACAGCTCATGCTGGCCTGGCCGATCCGGGCTGGGATTGCGGTCGGACTGGAAGATCACGACCGGGCTGCCGCACACGAAGGCCGACGCACTATCCTCGCTGGCCGGGCTGTTAGAGATGTTCTTGATCGTCCCGCTTTCAATCTCAACCGCGAAGACTTCGTAGCTATCGCCCGTCTGGGTGTGGTACACCAGGAAGGTGTCATCCGGGTCAAAGAGCTGGCCGCCGATGTCGGTTCCGGTATCGGTCATCTGGCGCGTTTCGCGCGTTTCGAGGGTCATCAGCATCAACTGGTACACGCCGTATGGATTCTGCTGGAGCCAGGCCAGTTGTTTGCCATCATGTGAAACCACCGGCATCTGGTCTTCCAGGTCATTGGTGGTTAACCGTTCCAGGCTGCTGTCTTCCAGGGTGAGCTGGAACAGTTCCCAGTCCCCATCCCGGTCGCTCTGGAAGAAGATCGACTTGCCATCGGGCGCCCAGAAGGCATTGATGTCATTGCCGGGATCGTCGGTCAGGCGCACCGGTTCACCGTCGCCAGCCAGATCGATCAGGTACAGTTCCCAGTTGCCATCGCGGCTGGTCTCAAAGATCAGGCGCCCATCCGGCCCCCACACCGGGTTGATGTCCGGTGCGCTGTTGTAGGTCAGGCGGGTCTGAGGCGCGCCCGTGATATTGCTGATCCAGATTTCCCAGTTATCAAAGCCGTCGCGGTTAGAGGTGAAAGCCACCCACTCGCCATCGATCGAGAAACTCGCCTGGATATCCGAACTGCCCGGCCCGCGAGAGATATTGGTGATCGTGCCGTTCGTTTCGCGACGGTACACATCCCAGTCGCCATCGGCGTCACTCTGGAACAGCACCCAATCGGCGCAAATCGCCGCGCCAACCGAGATCCCTGCCCATTCCGGACCCTGGAGATCCTGTCCGGGCCGGGGCGTCATGTCCAGGCGCGGGAAGGTGCGCAGAGACGGAGGCAGCGGTGTCACCGGCCCGTGGGGTGTCTGGACGATTGGGCTTGGCCCGCCCACGCCCGACGCAATGATGACTTGCGGGTTCACATACGGATAGTTCCAGACGTTCGGAGGAATGTTCTCCAGGGGAAGCAGCCCGTCCAGTTCGCTCTGTTGCAGCAGCCGCCAGCCGCTCCACCCACCGCTGACCTGCCCGTCCTCATCCAACGAAGCCGAAATCCGGCTGCCCGGGGGGACAATCTGCGCGTCCGGCGTGCCTGGATTCAACACGGCGTGTAAAAGATCGGACTTAATCTGACACATGCGGGTCATTGGCCGATGAGGGGTG
>CAZHMJ010000401.1:0-2797 GCA_964533805.1 uncultured Anaerolineae bacterium
TCGACACCCACCCTTCAGGATAGGTGAGTCTGTGGGACGATTCGAGAGAGAAGACTCCGATTTATTCTAGGAATACTTCCGAACCGGAGATGCAGAAGCCACCGCCAGGTGGACAGAATGAGCGGAGTCGGCGGCGGCGAACCTGGCAGCGTTGGGTGCTGGGATGAACTGCAGAACAGGCGTGTTTTGTGACGCGAGAAACCGGGATTGGCGCGAAATCCCGATGCCGGACAAACCACGGTATGGCGTCTGGAGAGGCGACGGGGCCTGCAACAGCCTTTCGTCAACCATTAACGACGCACGTACCCATGATGTTAGCACGGAACAAGCCGGGCTTCAATAGTTCATTTGGGGGGGGTATCCGGCACCCACGGACGCGCTACAACCGCCGGGCCATGCGTCCTCAATACGTACTGGACTGTCCAGTTCGCCCAGCCGATAGGGCTTGTCCCCCCGCCTTAGGATGACTGGACATACCCGGACACCGCTTATCAACCGGCATTGCCAGGGTAAATCTGCGGCTTGATGACCCTGGCGTTGATCCGGGCCAGTTCCCTGCACAGCCGATCGAACATATCTTCCCCGTCATAGATGCCAATGATCGCGCCGCCCGACCCGGCAAATTTGGCGCTGGCCCCACACTGGCGGGCCGTCTCGACCATCTGGACCTGCCAGCCAGGCAGACGGCAAATGCGACGGCGGGTGTCGAAATTTTCATCGATCAATTCGTTCAGGCGCGCCATGTCCCCCTTAACCAGGGCGGTTCGCCCCTCGGCAGCCAGTTCGCCGAAATGCTGCATCGCCGCCACGACGTCCTGCTCGCCGCGGTTGAAGCGCCCGCGCAGGTCGTTGTGAAAAACCTCGGTCGGTTCGCTCAGCGCCGCATGGATTCCCAGGTACAACGGCGGTGGAGTCACGGTCAGCGGTTCGTAGCCATAGTATTCCAGACCATTGAGCTGTCGCTGCTGATCCAGGCCAAAGTCCATGTAGACCATGTTTTCATAGCACTGAATCACCCGGTCTTGCAGGCCTGCGGCGATGCCCAGCTCTTCCGTCTCGACCGACAGCGCGAAGCTCGGCTGGATTTCGAGCGGCATGTCGACCTGGTAGTAAGCCAGCAGGCAGCGCAGCGTAGCGATGATGATCGAGCTTGACCCCGCCAGTCCAACCTGGCGCGGGATGTTGGTTTCGTAGCGCACCGAGAAGTTCTGACGGTGCAAAGTCAAGCCCTGGGCCTGGCAGTAGTCCACGAAGCGCTTGATCGTCGCTTTGACGAGCCGGATACCACCATAGTAGCCGTGCAGGTGGACGTCATTGGCGAGATCGTGAATCGAGCGGAAACGGGCGCGATCCCCTTCCGCCAACACGATTTCCATCTCATCCCACTCGTAAAGCACGACCTCGGACCAGTAATTCCGCACACTGATCGCGATGGTCTTGCCGTGATAGCCGTCGGAGGGATTGCCGAGCAGACCGGCGCGGGCAAAAATGCGTTTGCGAATGATTTCCACGGTTCTAGGCCCCGTTCAACGATCGGATGTAGTCCCGCAGGCTTGCGCCATATTTCTCATCGGCCAGGGCGAACTCCACAAACGCCTGGAAGTAGGACTCGAAGTTGCCGATGTCGTAGCGGCGTTCCCCATGCAGCCGCACCCCGTAGACTTTTTCCCCCGCCTGGATCAGGAGCTTGATCGCATCCGTGAGTTGAATCTCGCCGCCCTTGCCGGGTTCAGTCCGTTCCAGCGCCGCGAAAATCCTGGGAGTGAAGATATAGCGGGCCGCCACGGCGAGATTGCTGGGGGCCTCGTTCAGGGCCGGTTTCTCAATAATGTCCAGCAGTTGGAAAACCTCGTCATCACTGGCGGGCAGGGCGATGCCGTACTGGCTGACCTCGTGCGGCGGCACTTCCTCGAAGGCAATCACCGCCGCGCAGCCCTGATCCTGGAAGCACTGTTCCATGCGCTGGACGACCTCGCTCTGCGCGTTCAAGCCAATGATCGAGTCGCCGAGCGCGACCACGAACGGCTCATTGCCGACGAACGAGCGCGCGCAGGAGACGGCGTGCCCCAACCCAAGCAACTGGCGCTGGCGCGTGTAGTAGTACTGGACGTGAAACCGGTCGAATTCGAGTTCGGCAAGCTGCTCTTCCTTGCCTTTCTCGCGCAAGGTCTGGACCAGTTCGTGGTTCATGTCGAAGTGGTTTTCGAGGGATGTCTTGCCGGGGCCGGTGATGAACAGAATCTCCTTGACGCCGACGTGGATCAGCTCCTCCACGATGTACTGGACGATCGGCTTGCGCCCTACCGGGAGCATTTCTTTGGGCTGGGATTTGGTGGCGGGCAGCAGGCGCGTTCCCAGGCCCGCGACCGGAATGACAGCATTTTTCATTTTTTCGCCTTCGCAAACGTGCGAGAGAAAAACACATCAGACAATGATACCTCGATAGCAGAAACCGCGTGCGTATCTGGCCAGGGGACGCAACCTGAGCGCCCTTCCCACAGGAGAAATACCTGCTGGACACCGGCTCGGTAACTCCACAGAATAGCGTGGTGGTGAGTTCGGCGACAAGAGCGGTTGTAGCGCCCGCGACTCATGATCCTTTGCGGAGAAATCTGGCAATCACGTTGACCGTGATCCAGGGAGGAGGATCGTTGGATCACCCGCGCCGGCAGTCTCACCGCCGCCAGGTCGCGGGCCAGGGATACAAAGTCCACTAAAAGTGGACTCAAAAAAACGCCCACCCCCTTAGTGGTTCGTCCGGCAAATTCCCGAAGGTATGTTTGGGTAGGGGCGACCG
>CAZHMJ010000402.1:0-2784 GCA_964533805.1 uncultured Anaerolineae bacterium
CTATCCGCGCCACGCCAACCCGGACTGGAATCAAAAACGCCCCCGTCGATGACGGGGGCGTGGGTTTGCCGGTCGTGGGTCTTAGTTGACCTTGCGAACCTGGCTGGCCTGCAGGCCCTTGGGGCCCTGGACGATCGTGAACTCGACCCGGTCACCTTCTTCAAGGTTCCGGAAGCCGCCGCCCTCGATCGCCGAGTAATGCACGAACACATCCGGACCGTTCGGCTGCTGAATGAAACCGAAGCCCTTGGTCCCATTGAACCACTTCACGACACCCTGAATACGTTCAGCCATGACAGGTAAGCTCCTCATAGATGGCCTTGATACGAGTGTAGTCCGGCATGTGTTTGTGTTCGACTGCAACAAAAAACGCCCGGAGACGGGCGTTATACTTGCGTCTTACACACAACTTCAGCCTGCGTCCTACGTTCATGAATGTACTCCCGGCTTATAAAAAAGTCAAGAGGTTCGACACTGGTCTTTAAGACAGGCGGACTGGATTGGGGGGGGGAGTGGTGTGAACTTCCCCTTCGCTTCTCGCTGACTCCACTTTGGGGTTTGGGGGGATAGTTCATGCCGCTTCGACGCTCGTTCTTGTCTCTTGCCTCCGCCTTTATTGTGGCCCGCCCCCGATCGGTGCTAAACTCTGGGTAGAACACCGTGCCGATGGAAAGGTGGGGAGCCGCATCCCTGGGCCGATCTGAAATCCGGCCCGGCCAGCGAAGAGTTAGCGCGTATGACCAAACCGCCTGTCACTGCCAGTCTGGAATTCGAGCATGAACTGTTCGGTCAGGGCTACCGCCTGATCGCCGGCCTGGACGAGGCCGGGCGCGGCGCGTGGGCCGGGCCGGTCGCCGCTGCCGCCGTGATCCTGCCCCTCGACCGGGAGGACCTGGCCGAAGTCCTGGAAGGCGTGACCGACTCCAAGAAGCTCAGCCCGGAGCGCCGGGCGGAGATGGCCCCGATCATCAAGCGGGTGGCGCTCGGCTGGGCGGTCGGCCGGGTAACCAACCAGGAGATCGACGAAAAGGGCATCGTCGACGCGACCCGGCTCGCCATGGAACGCGCCCTGTGCAAGCTCGACCAGACCCCGGACTTCCTGCTGATCGATGCGCTCACCCTGTCGGAGGAGGTCATGCCCCTCGACAAGCAGAAGCGCATCATCAAGGGCGACCAGCTCTCCCTGAGCATCGCCGCGGCCAGCATCCTGGCCAAAGTCACCCGCGACGAGTTCATGGTCGGGCTGGACGAGCAGTACCCCGAATACAGCTTCGCCGAAAACAAGGGCTACGGCACCGCCACCCACCGGGCCGGGCTGGAACGGCGCGGGCCCTGTACCGCCCACCGCCACAGCTTCAAACCGATCATGACCTGGCAGCGCTTGCTGTAGCAGTGTTGAATCGGGATCGGGCGCGGGCCAATCGGATGGCGCGGCAGCCGTGCCTGCCGGATAGACCCCGATATTCCCGCTGAGTGTGCCGCACGGTCCCCTTTTCCCCTGACCCGCCGGGCGCAGTCTTTGGATTGGGTTAGCGGATTGTTGTGAAGATCTAACCCCCAGTCATCCTCAGGTCATCTCCCCTGAATGAGATCTTGTTTTATACTGAGTAATAACGCATTTTAAATCTGCGCTCCATGCCGTTCCGAAAGCCTCCCAGGCCGGGAGCTGGTGGTATGCTCGCTTCCATCCTTCTGATGTTTTCCATCCTGATCCAGTGCGTCGCGGCCGCGTGGGCATTGCGCCTGATGCGCCTGACCGGTCATCACCGGGCCTGGATTTTGATCGCCTTCGCCCTGGGGCTGATGGCGCTGCACGGCATGAACATGCTGGCTGGCGCGCTGGATCCGGTCCAGCCCCGCCCGCTTGACCCAGGAACGGAACTGCTCGCGCTAATCATTTCGCTGGTGGCCCTGGTCGGAATCCGTGCCATCCGGCCCATGTTCGTACGCATGCAGGCAACGACCCAGGCCTTGCAGGACTCCGAGCGGCGTTTTCGGGCCACGTTCGAGCAGGCCGCGGTTGGGATGAGCCACGTCAGCCCGGATGGGCACTATCTGCGCGTCAACCAGCGGCTGTGCGACCTGCTAGGTTATACGGCCGCCGAGCTGGGCCGCCTGAGCTTTCAGGATGTCACCTATCCGCCTGACCTGGAAGCCGACCTGAGCCAGATGCGGCGCATGCTGGCGGGCGAGCTGGACACCTACACCATTGAGAAGCGTTATGTGCACAAAACGGGCGAACTGGTCGATACCAGCCTGACGGTGTCCCTGGTGCGCAAGCCCGCCGGGGAGCCGGACTATTTCATCGGCGTGATCGAGGACATCCGCCCGCGCAAGCAGGCCGAAGAAGCCCGCCGCCAGAGCGACGAGCGGCTGCGGATCGCCATCCAGGGCTTTCCGATCCTGGCCTTCGCGCAAGATGCCGGGCTGCGCTACACCTGGGCCTTCAGCCCGCGTTACGGGGACCTGGCCCAGTCGTACGTGGGCAAGCGGGACGACGAGCTGCTGCCGCCGGAGGTGGCCGCGCAGCTCACGGCGCTCAAGCGGGAAGTGCTGGCCACCGGGCGCGGCCTGCGCCGGGAAATGCCCGTCCCCGGCCTGCAGGGCGCGGCCGATCACGACCTGGTGATCGAGCCGCAGCGCGACGCCGATGGGAACGTGATCGGCCTGATCGGGGCCGCGATGGACATCACCGAGCGCCGCCTGGCCGAGCGCCAGGCCCTCGACCTGATCACGGCCCGGCAGAAGGTCCAGGTGCTGCGCGAGTTCATCAGCGACGCGTCG
>CAZHMJ010000403.1:0-341 GCA_964533805.1 uncultured Anaerolineae bacterium
CGACTCTCGACCCGCCGCGAAAGCCGATTGGCTCTAACTTGACGCCTATTGGGCGGTTCGCGAACCGCCCCTACAAGTGATGATTCAATTCCCTGGCCGGGTGTTTTCCACAGTTTATCCACCCGCCCCAACCAGACATTCCCGTTAGCTTCTGCTGCCACTCCCGCCGCTGCTGTTATCACAGCGCCGCCGCCAGCCGTTGGCCGGGGCCCACGGGGGCGGGGCGTTCTGGCAGTTGCCATCGTCGCGCCAGGCCAGCCCGTCCGGAGAGAGGTACACCTCGACGTTGACGAACACGATCGTGATGGGGCTGAATCCGGGCGCGGGTCAGGCGCGAATCG
>CAZHMJ010000403.1:351-2765 GCA_964533805.1 uncultured Anaerolineae bacterium
CAGGTCGATCAGTCCGAGCAGCAGGCTCAGCACGATCGTGATGGCGATGATGACGATCGTGCCATCCCGGTCGTCGATGTCGCCCGCCACGCGGATCACATCCCCGACCTGGATCACGGTCAGGTTCGGATCGTCCGGGGCCAGCTCGATAGCGATGTTGTAGATCGTGATGACGTTGACGTTGATCTGCGTGACCGGGCCTTCGATCACGATTGCCACCGGCACGTTGTCACGGTTGCAGGTCGGAGTCAGATGGCGGTTGTTGTAGCCATCCAACACCCGCGCCGCGTCCACCATGACCTGCCCCTGGGGCGATGCAGGCTCGATCGCCAGCGGCAGGCGGCCCGGTTGGGCGGCCAGGGCGGCGTCCGCCGCGGCCAGGGTATCCTGCACCGGGGCCGGGTCCGTGCCGCTGAGGATATTCAGCCGGGCGGCGATGAGTTGGCGGGCCAGAATCAGGCTGGCGTCGCCGCTGGTGGACAGGTTGAGCAGGGCCAGCAGTTCATCCTGGGTATACACCTGCCCACCCAGTGAGAGGTCCGCGGCCGGCCAGGCATCGGCGTGATTCTTCCAGTAACCCTGGCTGAGCGGGCAGGGCAGGCCGGGCGTGCTGACGATCACGCCGCCGGGTTCGGCGGTCGGTATGGCCGTGGGCGGCGCGCCAAGCAGTTCCACCGCGCTGGCGACCACGCTGCCATCCGCCTGGAGCGTGCCCGCGACGCGCACGCTCTGGTTGACCTCAAACACGAAATTCACCGTCACGCCGCCGGCGTCGACGGCCAGCCCATTGACCACCAGCCGCGTGCCATCCACGCTCTGGATCGTGCCCTCGAAGGTGATTTCGTTCTGGGCCAGCGCGGGCGACAGATCCGGCAGAATGAGCACGATCAGCAGACCCGCGATCAGAAGGTGTTGTATCCGGCGTCGAAAAGTCATCCACGGCTCCTATCCCCAACTCTGACACGGCGACCCGGGACGAATCGCGTCCCGGTGGGTGGACCTTCCTACCGATCAAAACGCCGGAGGGCGGCCAATATCACGTCCGGCGGCCGGGACGGAGGATAACCTTACGTTTTCTGTCCTATCGTACACCCCTTGGCGGGGTGGGGAAAAGCCGCGCCGAGGGGCGTTGCAGCGGCAGGTTAAGGAAGGCTAACAAATGAATCCGGTAATCCATGTCTGGCGAGTGCGGCCCAATCGGCGGTTGGACACGGTAGCGGCGGATTGCAGTCCGCCGCTACGAGAACAGATGGCGCTGTTCGGGCTACTCTCCGAACGGCTTGCCGCGCCGGTCCTGCCAGGGGCCGCCGTCCGCGAAGCGCTCCGGATCGAGCAGTTTCGGGCGCGGGTCCTCGGCCTGGTCAAGCTGGAGCACCATCCACTTGGGATAGGGCACGCCGGGGTCGGAGGCGGCATCGAGCAGGGCGATATCCTCGGCGGAGAGCTTGAGATCGACTGCCTGGATGTTGTCGTCCAGGTGATCGAGCTTGCGCGCGCCAATGATCACGCTGCTGATCATCGGCCGGGCCAGAGTCCAGGCCAGGGCCGTCCGCACCACGCTGACGCCGTGCCGTCCCGCCACCTCGCGCAGCGCGTCGATCACGCGGTAGCCCAGTTCCAGGTCGAAGGGCACGAACTGCCCGGCATCCCCGAAGCGCGTGCCGGCCGGGGCGGGCTGGCTGCGGCTGTACTTGCCACTCAGGAAGCCGCCCGCCAGCGGACTCCAGACCAGGATGCCGATCTTGTAGTATTCGGCGAAGGCCATGAACTCATGCTCCAGGCCGCGCCCGACCAGGCTGTAATACATCTGGGCGGTGACGTACGGGTTCAGGTTCAGCCGGGCCTGGCGTTCCACGGCGGCGGCCGCTTGCCAGGAGAGGTAATTGCTGAACCCGATGTAGCGCACCTTGCCCTGCCGGACGAGGTCGTCCAGGGCGCGCAGGGTTTCGTCCAGGGGCGTGATGCTGTCCCAGCCGTGAATCTGGTAGAGGTCGATGTAGTCGGTTTGCAGGCGGCGCAGGCTGCCCTCGATCTCGCGCATCAGGTTGGCGCGGGTCGCGCCGGTGCGGATGATGTTGTCGCTGACGGGCAGGCGGGCCTTGGTCGCCAGCACGATCTCCTCGCGGATACCCTTCAGCGCCACGCCGAGCAGGGTTTCGCTCTCGCCCAGGCTGTAGTTGTCCGAGGTGTCGATCAGGTTGATCCCGCGATCCAGGGCGAACTTCACCATCTCGGTCGTCGCGGCCTGGTCGAGGTTGCCGGCGTTCATCTTGCTGCCGAACTGCATCGTGCCCAGCGAGACGGCGCTGACGAGCAGGCCGGTGTTGCCCAGGGTACGGTACTGCATGGGTGCATGGTCCTTTCTGGTAGAAGCGGTCAGCAATCAGCGGTCAGTGGTCGGCCAACCCCCACCC
>CAZHMJ010000404.1:0-2757 GCA_964533805.1 uncultured Anaerolineae bacterium
GCTGTCAGCCTAGAAGCTGAAGTAGAAGGTGACCGGTTCGGTTTCCTGCATCAGGCTGGTGAGGGTGATTTCCGAGTCTGATGCAAACACAGGCAGCGCACCCGCGACCAGGGCGAGTACGAGCGCCAGAGCAGGCATGGCGCGGAGAGCATTCTTAATGCGGTTTGACATCCTTAGTGCTCCTCCATGAAAAGAGATGCGGAAGTTTTAGCGGAGTATTTGGGACTCTGCGTGCCGACCCTAGACAGCCTCGGCTAGCATGGTACTGAGTTTTAGGGCGTGCTCGCCTCCTTTCCCTTTCCGCTATAGATCATATTTTTCACACCACCAAGAAAAAAGCAAAAATTACTGTCCTGGTTGGAATTGCAAACAGTAGCCGGCCAGCGGAGAAAAGAGCGCGGCTTAACCATCTGGCCGTTGTTCAAGCTGGGTTTCAGCGTCGACATAGGTCCATTATAGACAGAAATTCCACAAAACCACAACCCAAATGATGCACGGATTCATTCGTTGGTTTCGCGCATCTCCAGCCAGTTCTTTCCAACCTTGGCATCGGCCTGGAGCGGCACCTTCAGATCGAACGCCGACTCCATCGTGGTTTGTACCAGGCGTGTGACCGGCTCGATCTGATCTTCCGGCACTTCCAGCACCAGTTCGTCGTGGACCTGGAGCAGCATCCGGGCTGTGGCGTGGGTCTCGCTCAGGCGGCGGTGGACCTGGATCATGGCGAGTTTCATGATATCCGCCGCGGTGCCCTGGATGGGCATGTTGATCGCCTGGCGCTCGGCGCGCTGGATGGCCTGGCTGCGGCCCTTGCCGCTTTGCTGAAGCTCCGGGAAGTAGCGGCGGCGGCCCAGCAGCGTCTCCAGGTAGCCTTTCTGTGCGGCGACGATCTTGGTCTCTTCCAGGAAAGCCCGCACGCGGGGAAAACGTTCGAAGTAGCGGCGGATGAAGTCCTCGGCCTGGGCCAGGGTGAGCTGGCTGTCGCGCGCCAGGCGGAAGGCCCCCATGCCATACATCAGCCCGAAGTTGACGCTCTTGGCGAATCGGCGCTGATCCTTGGTCACCTGGTCGAGCGGCACGTTATTCACGGCGGCGGCGGTGGCGCGGTGGATGTCCTGCCCTTCTTCGAAGGCCTGGCGCAGGGTGGGGTCATCGCTGAAGTGGGCCAGCACGCGCAGCTCGATCTGGCTGTAGTCCACGGAGAGCAGCAGGTGGCCCTCTGGGGCGACGAAGGCGCGCCGGATCTGGCGGCCGGTCTCGGTACGGACCGGGATATTTTGCAGGTTGGGGTTGTCGCTGCTGATCCGGCCGGTGACTGTCCCGGTCTGGTTGAAGCTGGTGTGGACGCGGCCCGTCCTGGGGTTGACGAGCTGGGGCAGGGCGTCGACGTAGGTGCCCTTGAGCTTGGTTAGCTCGCGGTGGTCCAGCAGGTAGTTGACGATCGGGTGCTGGTCGCGCAGGTCTTCCAGGACATCGGCCGACGTGGAGAAGCCGTGCGTCGTCTTGGGGATGCCCTGGGTAGGCAGTTGCAGCTTGCCGAACAGGACGTCGTTGAGTTGCTTGGGGCTGTTGATGTTGAACGGCCCGTAGCCTCCGGAGTTCGCGTAGATTTCTTCTTCCAGCGCGGCCAGTTTCTCGCCCAGCATCTTGCTCATGGTCTGGAGGAAAGCTGCGTCCAGCATGATCCCGGCCATTTCCATGTCGGCCAGGATAGGCAGCAGCGGCATCTCAAGCTCTTCGTAGAGCTTCAGGACGGCTTTCTGGGCCAACTCCGGGCGCAGCACATCCACCAGGCGGTCGGTGATGGCCGCGTCCGCTGCGGCATACGGCGCGGCGCGTTCGATCGCCACCCGGTCCATCGTTGTCTGGTTCTTGCCGGAGCCGATCAATTCGTCGATCGGCGTCATATGGACGCCCAGGCGAACCCAGGCCAGGTTCTTGAGGCCCTTGTTGTGACTCTCCGGGTCGCTCAGCCATTCGGCCAACATGGTATCGAACGCGATCGGCGCGACATCGATCCCGTGGCGGCGCATCACGACCAGGTCATACTTGCCGTTGTGCGCGTACTTGGGGATGGCCGGGTCGGTCAGCGGGCCGCGCAGCGCCTCCACCACGGTCTTGAGCGGAAGCTGGTGGATTGCCGCTTCTTCCAGAAGGGCGCCCTGGCCGCCTGCGGTGTGCCCGACCGGGATGTAATACCCACGCTCCGGCCCGACCGCCAGCGCGATGCCGACCAGATCGGCCGTCATCTGATCCGTGCTGGTGGTTTCCGTGTCGAAGGCGATGGCCTGCGCCCCGCGCAGCGCCGCGACCAATGCCTGAAGCCCCTGCTCGTCCTGGACGATGACCGTCTCGACCACCGCTTCTTCTTCTTTCTGCGCGGCTTCGACGGCGGCAGGACTTTCCCCGAACATGCTCAACTGGTGGGGTGCGCCCGGCGTGGCGCGCGGCGTGCCCGCCGCCGGGATGCGATCCGCCAGCAGGCGGAATTCCAGCAGCCGGAACAGGTCGGCGACATGGTTGCGATCGTAATCGTGTGCGACGCAGGCTTGCAGGTCCAGGCTGACCGGGGCGTCGGTCCGGATCGTTGCCAGCCGTTTGCTGAGGAACGCCGACTCGCGGCCCTCTTCCAGCTTGGCGCGCTGGCCTTTGGGCAGTTCGTCGAGGTGATCGTACAGGTTTTCGAGGCTGCCATACTGCTGGATGAGCTTGATCGCGCCTTTTTCGCCGATGCCCTTGACGCCGGGGATGTTGTCG
>CAZHMJ010000405.1:0-2746 GCA_964533805.1 uncultured Anaerolineae bacterium
TCGATCCGGCCAATCCCCCGCCCCAGATCGAAGCCGTCGGCGGCCTGAGCGAGATTCCGCCCTCGCCCACGCCCACTGTAGAACCGGCTCCGGCCGCCACCGCCCGGCCGCTGACCCCGCCCAGCGTGGCCAAACGGGCCGTCTATCCCCCAGACGGACCGCGCCTGGCGGTCGGCTCCGGGGAAGGCGTGCGCCTGTACCTGACGGCCGATTTCTCCCTCCAGACCACGCTGAACATCGGCCCGGTGCTGGACTTCGTGACGATCAACGGCGCGTTGTTCGCCGTGGCCTGGGCCCCGGAGGGGATCAGCCTGGTGAGCGTCGGGGATGGCTCGATCCGGACGGTGCTGGTCAACGCGCCGCACGACCCGGCCTGGGCCGCCGCCGCGCCGGATGGCGCCTGGCTGATCCTGGGGCCGACCTCGGACGGGGCGACGGCGACTCTGTGGGACCTCAACGCGGCCCGGCCGCCTGCCATCCCGCCCTTCTGGTGGCCGGGGTGGGGCGTGGTGCGGGCCAACTTCAGCCCGGACAACCGCTACGTGATCCTCAACGACACCGTCTTCGTGCGCCGCTGCGAGATGGCCGGGCCGGGCTGCCTGTTCGACCTGGTGCGCAACGACTTCCTGCCCGCCGGGATTTTTGGGGATATCACCTGGACGGGCGACGGCGCGACCCTGGCCGGGTTCAGCGACCGCTTCTGGCTGTGGGATGGCGATCCGTTGGGCGTGGGGCTGACCCTGCGCTCCACCCTGACCCGCCAGGAGGCACGCCGGGTGGCCCTCAACGCGGATGCGACGCGGGCGGCCGTCGCCGCCGGCAACCTGCTGGAAATCTGGGACCTGAGCACCTATACCGCGCTGCGGGTCAATACCCTGCCCGGCCCGGTGAGCAGCCTGGCCTACGCCCCGGACGGGACGCAGATCGCCGTCGCCGCCGGGAATACGGTCAACCTGTATGACGCGGTGACGGGCCTCCCCCTGCGCCAGGTGGAATAGGCAGCGCTGGCTGCCTTGAGGCAAGAGAAAAAAGCGCCCGGCCTTGCAGGGATGGACACGATCGTGTCGGGGTGTTCGAGTTTCGTGATTGACAAGGCAACGTCGCCTGGAGCAATACCCGACAGATGGGGCCATGGGCTGTTTGAGGGCGGGATGCTCCAAGCATCCCGCTGAGGAACTGGAAGCCCACTGAAGGAGCTGGAACCGTTTTACAGTCCCTTCAGTGGGCTTTTTTTCCCCAGCGGCAGTCTCAAGCCTGGCGCGTGTCAATTCAAAATTAAGCATTCAAAATTCAACATTTCCCCTTCCGGGCCACCTCTACTAAGTTTCCCGTAGGCCATACAATCACATAAAAAAGTTAAAAGGATGAAGGTTTCTTGCGTGATTTTTATGTTTGCTTTATTATATTGCATGAAGCGTTAATCCAGTATTGAAATTATCAACGCCAGAACTTTATCTCAACGAATCATCCAGAGGGAAACCATGTCTCATCCGTTCCAGCGTCCGGTCACCATTGCCCGCCCCCTCCCCGGCCACTCACTCATCCGCCGGGGCATCCTCCTCCTGGTGGTGGTGCTTTTGTTCGGTGCAGCCGGCGAGCCGGGGCAGGCCCTGCCTGTCGCCACGCTTCCGCTGCTGGGTGGTGGGGGTGGCGGCACGCCCGCCCTCCCTTTCGACGAATTCGTGCTTGAAATCCCTGAGCTTGGAATCAGCGTGCCGGTGCAGGAGGCATGGGTCGTTGGCGATACGTGGGACTTTAGCGGGTTTCAACAGGAAGCCGCGCACCTGGAGCTGACAGCCTATCCGGGCCAGGGATCGAACATCGTGATCGGGGCTCATTACGAGCTGGCGAATTTCGTGCCGGGTCCGTTCATTGCATTGGACCAGCTTGTGGCTGGTGACCGGATCGAGATCGTGTTCGAGGGACAGACCTTCACCTACGAAGTTTTCAACACACTCCAGGTCCATCCATCCGAGGTGTACGTGGCCTACGGGACGTCGCAGGAAATGCTGACCCTGCTGACGTGCTATGCTTACGATGGTCAGGGGCGTTACGCCCGCCGCTATGTCGTGCAGGCGCGCCTGGTTGAACCGGCCTGACGCGACCGCGCAAAACCACTCCAACGGCAACAAGGGCAACGAGCGGGGCCGGATCACACCGGCCCCGCTTCCTTGTGGCGCCGCCCGGCATCGACTCTCAGGAGCCAGTCAGGACCCGATCCCTCAACCCTTAAGACCCGGCCGCGGGCGTTGGCGTACCCTTGACATTGCCTCCCCCCTGCGCTACCATAACCCCACGTTGTGTGGGATCGTAGCTCAGTTGGTTAGAGCACTCGCCTGATAAGCGAGAGGTCACAAGTTCGAGTCTTGTCGGTCCCACTCTGTGTTTCTTGCGGGGATGTAGCTCAGCGGGAGAGCGCCTGCTTTGCAAGCAGGATGTCAGGGGTTCGAATCCCCTCATCTCCATGCGACCGTCCCGCGGGCCTCTGATGACCCTCACGACCTGTGCCTGTCACAGGTTTTTTGTTCCCTGTTGGACATGGCCTGTGACCTGTGCCTGTCACAGGTTTTTTGTTCCCCGTTGGACATGGCCTGTGACCTGTGCCTGTCACAGGTTTTTTGTTCCCTGTTGGACATGGCCTGTGACCTGTGCCTGTCACAGGTTTTTTGTTCCCCGTTGGACATGGCCTGTGACCTGTGCCTGTCACAGGTTTTTTGTTCCCTGTTGGACATGGCCTGTGACCTGT
>CAZHMJ010000406.1:0-2744 GCA_964533805.1 uncultured Anaerolineae bacterium
TCCCGGCTGGAGACGATGTGGATGCGCTGCGCTTCCTGGCGATAGAGGCGCAGAAGCACCTCAATGATGGATCGCGCGAACGGATTGGGATTCACCAGATAGACGACCCCGGCCCTGGGATGGGCATTGAGTTGCCGGATGATTCGTTTCAGATAGACCAGGCTATTGCCTTGCGGCCTGCCCCCGGCGCTCGGAAACTCGACCAGCAAATGAACCACATGGTCGACTGAATCCATCAGCTCCACACTCTGTCTGAAGCTGTTCTCCACCTCGCTCCAGTTCCAAGGGAAGGTCAGCCCGATGACCAGAAATGTCCGGCGCTCGTCATACCAGTTCACGTCAACGCTCATGGAGGCCCTCCCGCTTGATCGCAACCGGGTCGCACGTGAAACCCGCATCGTCTGTGTATTATATTCGTTTTGAATCCCGGCGAAATGCCGGCGGCTAAGCCTGCGGGGAAACGGGGATCGGTGGCTGGAAAGGCAGGGTGAAGATGAACTCCGTCCACTGCCCGACCTCGCTTTCCGCCCAGATTCGCCCGCCCTGGGCCTCTACCGCCAGCTTGCAGAAGGCCAGGCCCAGGCCGCTGCCGCCCTGCGTCGCTCCGGCCCCGACCTGGGTGAACTTCTCGAAGATCCGCCGAATCTGGCCCGGTGGGATGCCCTGCCCCTGGTTCCTCACGCGGAAGGCCACAGTGCCCGCCTGGGCCGGTTCAACGCGGACGCTGACCTCCGACGCGGTCTTGCTGAATTTGAGGGCGTTGCTCAACAGGTTGACCAGGACGCGCTCGGTCATCACCGGGTCCATCTGAATCGTCCTGGCTTCCGGCGCGACCGACCAGGTTAGCCTGACCTTGCGCTGATCGGCCCACAACTGCAAGAGACCGACCGCCCCCTGAACCAGTTGCTCGACATCGACCGGGATCGACTGGATCGGCATCTGGCGACTTTCCAGCCGGGCCAGATCGAGAATCGAGTTGATCAGGGTCAGCATCCGGTCACAAGACGCCAGACACAGGTCGACCAGTTCTTGCTGCTGTGGAGAAAGACTCTGGTCGGAATACTCCCGCAAGGTTTCGAGACCGGTAATAACCACACTCACCGGCGAGCGCAAATCGTGGACGATGAAATGGGTGAATTCATCCTGGCGTGTGCGCGACTCGCGCAGTTCAGCCAGCGTGAACGTGATGATCAGGAAGAAGCCCAGGCGCACGCCCGCGTTCCAGAAAGGGATCGTCGGATTGGAATAGACATGTCCGGCGAACAGATCGGCCAGAAGCCACGAAGTCGCCGCCATGATCGAGGCTGCGATTCCGTGGCGGCGGTCCGCAAACCAGGCCATCATGGAAACCGGCACTGTGTAGAAGATCGAAAAGAACCATTCCGGCCCGGTAATATAGTCGAACACACCCAGCAGAAGCACCTGAATAAGCGCATACACCAGGAGCCTCGTTCCGCTCTGCTCGCGAAGATGCTGAAGCACTCGGTTCATCGCACGTTCCTCCGCTTCCAGGGGCGGATTTCCGCCAGACGCGCCAGTCAATCCAATCAGACCGTCCTGAATGGCTGATCCTCATTATGATACCGATCGTCGGCCAAAGCGTTAAAACTGCCTGAATTCCTCAACCACGATGTCTCTCGACCCGGCGGCAGATGCTCACCCAACGCCCTGTCGCGCTTGTGATTTCCTTCACGCCTGTGTATAAGTAAAGGACGCCATCCTCACCATCCCGGCCCTGCCCGACCGTTGAGTGTCGCCCCACCGGAGGATCGTCCTATGAAGCGCTTCCTGTGTCTGGCCGTCCTGATCCTGGCCGCTGGCCTGCTGCTGATCGGCTGCCAGCCGAACTACACCCTGGTCACCGTCACCCCCGCGCCAACAGGCACGCCCACCCTGCCGCCCACCGAGCCACCCCCGCCGACTCCCACGCCCGTGCCCACCGAGCCACCAACCGCCATGCCTCTCGAAGCTCCCACCGGCGAGCCGGTAGCCGCTGAAGTGCCTGTCGCGGCGCTCTCGACCGAGCGGGGCGAGTTCTTCACCGGGGCGGGCATGTGCGCGGTCTGCCATGTCAACAACCAGGACGCGGCGGGCAATGCCGTCTCCCTGGACGGTCTGTGGCGCTCCAGCATGATGGCCAACGCCGCCAAGGACCCCTACTGGCAGGCCGGGGTGCGCGGCGAGACCCTCAGCAACCCCGCTTACGCCGCCTTTATCCAGGACAAATGCGCGACCTGCCACATGCCGGAGGCGCGCTTCACGGATTTCACCCACGAGATTGAGGGCATGGTGTTCGACAACGGCGGCTACCTGGACCCGGCCAATGCCCTGCACAGCCTGGCGATGGACGGAGTCGCGTGCAGCGTATGCCACCAGATCGAGGCGGATGGCTTCGGCACGGTCGACAGCTTCAGCGGCCACTATGCCATCGACGCCAGCCTGCCCACCGGCGAGCGCCATTCGTATGGCCCCTTCCAGATCGCGGAGACCCAGGCGATCCTGATGCAAGGCTCCAGCGGCCTGATCCCGATCCAGTCCGAGCACGTCCAGGACTCCGCGCTGTGCGGCACCTGCCACACCCTCTACACGCCGACCATCGACCAGAATGGCGAGGTCGCGGGCGAGTTCGCCGAGCAGATGGTCTACCCGGAGTGGGAGCACAGCAGTTACCGGGATACGGCCTCCTGCCAGAGCTGCCACATGCCCGCCGCCGAGGGCGGCGTGGTGCTCTCGATCACCGGCGG
>CAZHMJ010000407.1:0-2727 GCA_964533805.1 uncultured Anaerolineae bacterium
CACCTGGCAGTTACTTCATCCCCCTCCCCAAACAGATGTGGGTAACGCATAGCCATTCTTATGGAGAGGGGTTGGGGTGAGGTCGTTATCAAACGCACGCTATTGCCAGACAGCGAGGCTGTGCGACGGATCATCGCAAACGGTGGGCTTAATCTCCGACCATCTCTGTCGCGGCGGGAGTTGTTTCCGTCTGTAACTCCTCAATCACCCGGGTTGGGGCGATCTGGAGCGTATCCGCCGGCTGGACGGCGTGCGCGCCGTGGCAGTCCGCGCAGCCGACCGGGATGTTGTTTTTTCGCACGTCGCGGTAGTGCTGGATGTCCTCGACGTGGCAATCCACGCACAGCAGGGAGCGCTCCACCCGGTACTGGCGCAGGCTTTGCGGCACGCCATGATGGGGGAAGGCGTCCGCGCCGTGGCAGTCCACGCAGCCCACGTACCCGATCTCGCTCGCCGTGCCATGCACGGAGGTCTCCATCCCGGCCGGATCGATCGCCAGGCGGAGCGTATGCCCATCGGCCAGGGTCAGCGGCCGGGCGCTGCCCGAATGGCACATCAGGCAGTACGAGTCTTCCCCGGAAGCCATCGCCCGCGCTTTCTGCCCGGAGCGCAGCACGAGCACCAGGGCGATCACCAGCAGGACCAGGGCGACCAGGACCAGCAGCCAGCCGATCAACCGCTGGCGGCCGCGCCGCTGGATGACCAGCCCCAGCCCCACCGTCAGAGCCGCCAGGAAAGCCAGCGTGCCTATCGTCAGGCCGACGGTGGTCAGGTTCTCGACCCGGCCCACCAGCGGGAGCAAGATCCATTCCGGCTCCGGCGGCGCTTCGGGGATCACGACCTCGATGGGGACGCGCAGGCCCAGCTCGGTCTCGGCCGCGCTGAGCAGGGCGTTGGTGTAGCCGTAATTGTGCAGGCCGCTGCTGCTGTCGCCCGCGACCGCGTCCAGGGCCGTGCGCACCCAGGCCGGGCCGTCCGCGCCGAGGGCAGCCTGGGCCGCCTCCAGCCGGGCCGCGAGGTCGGTGCGCGCGTCGGTGATCATGGCCTGAACCTGGGGACTGGTGACGTCCGTGTGGCAGGAGACGCAGCCCACGGCGCTGGTCAGGGCTTCCGGCGCGTCGGGCAGGACGGCCCGTAGGGCGTGGCTGGCCCGGTCGCCTTCGGCCACCGCCAGGCGCGGCATGTGGCAGGTCAGGCAGTCCGGCCCGCCCTCGGTGGCGAAGTGCCCGGACGGCGTGCCTTCCACTTCCTCGACGATCGGGCGGCCCTCGTACAACTCCAGGGTCGGGTGATGGATGCCCTCCCCGGTGAAGTTGGCCGTGTTGTGGCATTCCGCGCACAGGGTATAGGGTTCCGCCACCAGGGAGAAGGGGGTGTCTTCCTCGCTGTGCGGGTTGTGGCAGGTCTGGCAGGTGAT
The DNA here is from genome assembly GCA_964533805.1 of uncultured Anaerolineae bacterium. GTDB lineage: Bacteria > Chloroflexota > Anaerolineae > Aggregatilineales > Ch27 > JARKOQ01. Next base: position 1,418 of record CAZHMJ010000407.1, read on the forward strand.
GCCGAATTGGGCTGTCGCCAGCGTGAGCGAATCGGGCTGAGTCCCATCCAGATCGTACTCGTCGAACCAGCTTCGGAAGCGTTCAATGTAGCGGTAGTCGCCGCTGTGACAGGTCAAGCAGGAGTCATCCGCGTTCTCGGACTCGCGCAGCCCGTCCAGCGCGCGCGAGTGAGCCGACTCCAGCCACTCGTTGTACTGCATGTTGGGTTGGGCGGCGTGCCCGGACACCCACCAATGGACTTCATCGCCGGGCGCGACCGGCGTGAATCCGGCCAGCAGGTCGCCGCCGGGCTGGTACGCGGTCGGATAGACCCGGCCGGTGGCGCTGTCGGTGCCCCGGTTGTGGCACTGGCCGCACATCTGGGAATCGGGCCGGTTGAAGATGGCCGCCCGGATCGCGTCGGTTTCTTCGTCGCTGGGCCGGGTACCGGCTTCGTCGGCCAGACTGACGTGCGCCTCGCCGGGGCCGTGGCAGGCCTCGCATTGCACGCCGTCGTCCACCCAGGTCTGGGTTGCGGAGTCGAACCCGGCGGTGTGGCAGTAGGCGCAGTTCGTGGCGAAGTCGTAGGCCGGATCGGGCCAGCTCTCGGCCAGTTCGAACGGCTGCCACTGGCCGGCGGCTGCGTTCCACTCCAGCGGGACGACCACCAGCGCGCCGTCGATCTCGATGGCGTAACGCTGGGCATGCTTGCCCGCGCCGATCACATAGGCGATGTCCTCCGCCGTGAATGGCCGGGCGGCGCTTTCGCCGGGGAACTGGAGCGTGCGCTGGTCCTCGCCCTGCCCGAAGTCGGCCACGATCGCCCCCTCGGCCTCAGGCCGCTGGAGGGCCAGGGCGTGGGCCGTGGCGGTATGGTCGCGGGCCAGGGCGCGGTGGCACGCGCTGCATTCCCCGCTGCCCAGGTAGCCCCCGCTTGCCCCGCCGCCCTGGGCTGCAATCAGGCTGGCGGTCAGCGCCAGCCCGAGCACGCACAACACCCCGCCGATCGTCAGCAGTCGCAGTCGCATCTGTGAGCCTCCCCCCGAATGGTCGGTCTCAACCGTCGTGGATGCGCCCCGGCTGGAGGCCGGATCGCCTGTCTCTATGGTAGCCTGAAAGCCCGTTTCGTGTCGAGTGATCTCCTTCCGGGGGTGTGGAAAATTGAAGAAAAGACAGATAGGGCACGGATAACACGGATGGAGCACGGATAAGACAAAGAGTGGTTTTATCCGTGCCACTCCGTGTCCTATTCTTCCTCAGAATCGAAAAGCGGCCCGGCGTTTTCATGCCCGACCGTCTTTCAATTCAACATTCAACATTCAAAATTCAG
>CAZHMJ010000408.1:0-2679 GCA_964533805.1 uncultured Anaerolineae bacterium
TGCTGGCGCGGGTGATCCAACCGCCACCGTTGCCAGACTCGTAACCACGTTATTCTGTAGTCCTACCCGCGGAGAACACAGAGGAACAACAAGAAGAGTCTATTTTTCATGTACGTCCCCCGCGCCTCTGCGGTGAAATGGTCTTTGTCACATTCCAACGGCGGCTCATCCGGGCCGCCGTTTGTTGTTACCGGGCGCGGCTCATCCTGCCTTTTCTTGTTCACCCGACAGGCCAATACCCCCTCGATTCGCCCCCTACAAAAGTTGCGTAGCGGGAATAGGTGCGAGTATGCTAAGGAAGGTGCACCCTGGTTTGACTGAGTCCGGAGATAACTGGCATGGAAGGCGAGCAACTCCGTCTTCTCCTGGTGGAAGATGATGACAGCTATGCCCGCATCATCCCGCGTGCCCTGACCCGGTCAGGGTTGGAGTTCGAGTTGGCGCGGGCGGCCTCGCTGGACGAAGCCCGGCGTTTGACCCGCGAGGGCAGCTTCGACGCCGTCCTGCTCGACCTGTCGCTCCCGGATTCGGATGGCAAGAATACGTTCATGAACATGCGGCGGCTCGTCAGCGAGACGCCGATCATCGTCCTGACGGCCATCGACGACCGCCGCCTGGCCCTGGAGGCGGTCAAGGCCGGCGCGCAGGATTACCTGGTCAAGGGCCAGGTGGATTTGCTCAGCCTCGCCCGGTCGATCCGGTACGCGGTCGAGCGCCAGCTCAACCAGACCGAGCAGAACCGGCGCATCGCGCGGCTGGGCCTGCTGCGCGACGTGGACGACGAATTGACCCGTCGCCTGGATACCGGCTACGTGCTGCGCATGGCGATGGACGCTGCCCTGCGCCTGAGCGCGGCCAGCGCCGGGATCATCGGCATCCTGGAAGAGGGCAGCCTGGTCCTCAGCGAGGACATCAACTATGCCCCGCGCCTGATCGAAGGCATCTCCCTGCTGGAGCAGGGGATCGTGGGTCGCGCCCTGCGCCAGCGCCAGGCCCAGTGCGTGACCGACGTCGGCCAGGACCCGGACTACATCCAGATCATCAAGGAAACCCAGGCCCAGATCACCATCCCGCTGGTCTCCCAGGACCGCCTGATCGGCTTCCTGAACCTGGAGACGCGCAACCCGGCCCGCTTCAACCAGGAAACCTTCGAGTTCCTCAAGCTGCTGGCCGCGCGCATCGCCACCCACATGGATAACGCCCGCCTGTACGGGCAGTCCCAGCAGCAGTTGGAGCAGCTCCGCCAGCTTGAGCAGATCAAGACGGACATGATCCGGATCGCCACCCACGACCTGCGCACGCCCATCTCCAACATCATGGGCTACAGCTACCTGCTGCGCCAGGCGCTTTGCGCGGACCCCAATGCCGAGTTGTGTACCTATCTGGACTCGATCGAACATTCGGCGGAACGGATGCGCACCATCACCGACGACATCCTGTCGCTGGAGCGCGTCGAGTCGATGAAGTCACTGACCGTCCAGCGGGTGAACCTCAACGAACTGAGCCAGCGCGCCTACTACGAAAGCCGCGAGCGCGCCCGGCAGAAGCGCCAGCACATGGACCTGGATATCCCGCGCCGGCCGCTGATCGTCCAGGGCGACCCGGCCTTGCTCTACGAGGCCATGAACAATCTGGTCAACAACGCGATTAAGTACACCCCGGAGCGTGGCCAGGTGCAGCTCCGCCTTCAGACCCGCAGCGGCGGGGCGGTCTTCGAGGTGGAGGATACCGGCTACGGGATTCCGGAGGATCAGCAGGCCCGGCTGTTCCAACCGTTCTTCCGGGCGCGCTCGGAGGAGACGATGGACATCGACGGGACCGGCCTGGGGCTGCACCTCGTCAAGAGCATCGTGGAGCGTCATGGCGGGCAGATTGTCTTTCACAGCGAGTACGGCCGGGGCAGCACTTTTGGATTCCGGCTGCCGTTCAAGGGCAGCCCGCCGCTGACCCAGGGAGGCTGACATGGGGCGTGGGATACGCGCGCTGTTGGTTGGGTGCGTGGGGCTGGTCGTGGTGGCCGGCCTGTGCATTGGGGTGATCTCGCTGGCGACCGGGCAACTCCTGGGCGGAGTGCTGGGGATGGTCAATCAGGTCGTCCAGCCGCCGTATAATGTGGGCGCCCGCCCGCTACCCGGCAGCCCGCTGGCGGAGACGCTGCTGCCGCCCCAGGTGGGCGGCTTCACGCGCGGGGCGCTGGCGCGGGCGACTGCGGGCGGCAGTCAGGCCTCGTATAGCGGCGACGGCCTCCAGGCCGACGCTCGCGCGGTGTATTACAACAGCCCTGCCGAGGCCCAGGCCCAGGTCCGGCGCATCTACCAGGCGCTGACCGGCACCCGGACGGTGAGCTTTCTGGAACTGGGCGACCCCACCACGCTGCGCGCCGTGTTCAATACCGGCCGGGCGCGCATGGTGTGGAGCCGGGGGCGCTACCTGTTCGACGTCCAGGCTCCCAGCGAGGCCGGGCTGGATGCCTTCATGACCGCGTTCCCGTATTGAGCGGAAGCTATCGAAAAAATCGGTAGGGACGACCGGACGGTCGTCCAATAGGTGTCAAGATAAGGATTCCAGGCGTTGGAAAGCGCCATCGACACCGGGGGGCGAACGATGTAGGGACGGGTCACCGACCCGTCCCTGGAGTTTGGCTTTTTGAGCAAAAAGGAATGATTCTCGGTATACGTT
>CAZHMJ010000409.1:0-2666 GCA_964533805.1 uncultured Anaerolineae bacterium
CAGCCGGGTCAGACGCACCTCGAGGCCGGTCTCCTCGGCCACCTCGCGCACGGCGGCCTCGCGCGGGTCTTCCCAGGCGTCGACGTACCCGGCCGGCAGCGCCCACTTGCCCACCTCCGGTTCCATCCCGCGCTTGACCAGCAGGATGCGCCTGCCGTCCTCGACGAAGACCGCGGCGGCCACCTTGGGGTCGAAGAAGTGGACATAACCGCAGGCGGGACAGGTCGGGCGAAGCTGGCCGAAGCGTTCGGCCTGGGCCAGCGCCGCGCCGCACAGCGGGCAAAAACGTACACGAGTAGGGTCGATCACGGGACTCTGCTTTCCTGGCTGAAAAACTCGCGCCCGGAATCATAGCCCGTTTGCGCGGTGAGCGCATCAAAGGCAAAGGCGGGAAAGACTCGCACCGCCGGGGGCGCGGAGAACGCGGAGGAAAGCAAAATGAGGACACCCCCCACCGCCGGGGTTCAGTCTTTGCCTTTCAATTCAACATTCAACATTCAAAATTCACCATTGCTTCTCAGCAGGCCGTCCAGCCCATCGCACAGCGCGTCCAGGCGATCCAGCAGGGCCGGATCGGCGCGGGCGCTGGCAGCGAGCAGGGCATCCACCTGGGCGGCGAAGTCCGGCGGGCGGCGCGGGCAGTCTCGCTCCACCAGGGCCATCAGGCGCTTCTCGCCGGGATGCGGCTGGCGGTTGAGCGCGAACAGGATGTCGAAGACACTCGCCAGGACCGCCGCGACCCGGTGGTTGAGGCTGACGCGGTCGCCGCGCTCCAGGGCGCGCTGGAGCTGGTAGCGGTACGAGGACAGCGTCTCGCGCAGGATGGGGTGATTCTTGGCGATGATCGCCTTCACCAGCGCGTCCGGGTAAGGGACGCTGGCCCGCGCCTGGAGCGCCGCGTACCAGCCGCGCGGATCGACCAGCGGTTGCGAGGTGCGCACGTTGTGCCAGAAAGCCGTGCTGTAGCCCACCCAGGCCTCGTGGCGATCCAGCACCCGCACCAGGTCGGCCTCGATCCAGGCCACGTCGCGGAACATCACGTCCAGGTGGATGCCGGAGGCCGCGTCGATCCACTCGTCGCCCGGCTCCCAGAAGGCGTTGCCGATCTCGGCGCGCGGGGTTTCCCCGGCGACGGCGGCCCGCTCCGCCAGGGACAGCGGCCCGTCCAGGTAGACGTACAGGTCGATATCCGACCCGGCGTCGGCCACGCCGGAGGCCAGCGATCCGCCCAGCGCCACGGCCACGACGGAGGCGTGCGCCCCATAGACCGCCGCGATGCGCTGCGCGACTTCCAGCCGGGGATCGATCGAAGTCGATGCCATTTCAATCCTCCTGAAACAGCCGAGGGGCGTTTTGCCCCCCGGTTCGCTTCCTTGATTGTCCTGAGCATGCCGCCTCAAAACTCGTCCAGCACCCGCTTGCGGGCGGCCTGGTATTCGTCCTCGGAGATCAGCCCGGCTCGCAGGGACTCCTCCAACTGGACCAGTTTGTCCTTGAGGGTTCCCGCAGCGGCCTGGCCGGGGGCGGGCAGGCTGTCCCAGTCGATGGCGAATCGCTCAGGGTGATCGGGGTCGATCTTGACCGGGATGGTCATGCCGGGCACGACCCGGCCCAGGTTGACCAGCGGAATGATGCTGCTCTGTTCGGCCTCGAACGGCAGGCCGCCCGGCGGCTGCACCTCCAGCCGGAACTTGATCACCGGCTGATTGTTGACCGACATCGAACTCTGAGTCACCGCCAGCACCCGCGCCTGGGCGGAGACACCCTCGGCCATCAGCCGCCGCTGCGCCCGGTTCATCGCGCGGACCCGCCCCACCACCGTGAAGACGATCAGCAGGGTCCCGGCCAGAAACGCGGCCACCGATCCGATGATGAAAATCCCGGTGAACGAGGTGTCCGAGCCGTCCCCTCGGCACACCATCTCGAAGCTGTCATCCCCCTGGTCGATGACCACCAGCCGGCCCACGCACAGCGGATCGGCAAGCGCCTTGCCCAGCGGGTCGGGGACCAGCGCCACCACGAACAGCACCGTCCCCAGAATCATGACCAGCACGCCCAGCAGGATCAAGAAACGAGTCATCGCAAGGGGCACTCCTGTCCATCGTCCAGCAGAATCGTACAGGAACAATGACCATGATAGTCCGATTGCGAGCCGGAGCCAACGCGATCCAGGCGAAACGCGCCGGACGCTTCGACGCCTGCCGCTTGGACGCTTTTCTCTTGCCTCCCGGCCTCTGGACTCTATTCCCCCGCCAGTTCCCGGTGGAAGTGGATCGCCGTGGCGATGCCCTTGTGGAACATGTCCAGCGGCATGTACTCGTTGGGGCCGTGGGCCGCGCCGCCCTTGTAGCCAAAGGACAGCGGCACGATCGGCGCGCCGAGCACGCGGTTGAAGACCTCGACCACCGGCACGCTGCCGCCCTCGCGCAGGTAGACCGGGGCGCGGCCCCAGCCCAGTTCGAAGGCGCGGGCTGCGGCGCGCATGGCCGCCGACTCGCGGGCCAGCAGCACGCCCGGCGCGCCGGATTCGGTCGCATGCAGCTCGCTGCGCACGCCGGGCGGGGTCAGGGCGGCGACGCGCGCCTGGAGCAGATCGAAGATGCGGGCCGGGTCCTGGTCGGGGACGAGGCGGCAGCTCACCTTGGCCAGCGCCCGCGCGGGCAGCA
>CAZHMJ010000410.1:0-2646 GCA_964533805.1 uncultured Anaerolineae bacterium
GCTCATCTGCCCGATGCCCTGGCTTTGCTCCTATGACTTTGCTACAGCCCCGCTCCGGTGCTTATTGCATCCCTCCCGCCTCCGGGTATAATGCCTCTATCGGGCCGCGCCTGAAATTACAGGGACTCGCCTGCTCACTTCTTGTCATTGATACGCTTCCGGAGTCACCATGACCTCGGCAGAGAAGCCTAAACTGACCACCCGTGACGAAGCCCAGCGCTTGAGCCGGATGGTAAATGAACTCCAGGGTGTGCTCCGCTCACAGCGCGATATCCTCCGGATGCGCGGCATGAGCCTCCCCGAAGGAGTACTTACAGGCCTGGAAGATGTCCATATCCGCCTGGAAGACCTGGCAAACCGATTGAAACAGGAAGACCAGGAACTTCGGCAACTCCGTGCACTGGCCGAGACCACGTCCATCATCAACGGTACACTGGAACTGGATGACGTGCTCAACCAGGCGATGGACACGGTCATCCAGCTTACGGGCGCGGAACGCGGCTATCTGATGTTGCGCAACGACGAAAGCGGCGAGATGGAGTACAGGGTCGCTCGCAACCTCGATCGCGAGATCGTCGAGCAGAGCGCATTCACCGTCAGCCGGAGCGTGATCAACCAAGTGGCCGAAACCGGCGCGCCAGTGGTAACCACCAACGCCCAGAGCGACCCACGCTTCTCGGCTCAGGAAAGCATTGTATCCTTCGCCTTGCGCAGCATCCTGTGCGTCCCGCTCAAAATCAAGGATACGATCATAGGGGTCATCTATGCCGACAACCGGATTCGCTCCGGACTGTTTGGCCCGGCGGAACTGGAACTGCTGAACGCTTTTGCCAACCAGGCAGCCATCGCTATCGAAAATGCGCGGCTGTTCGCTCGGGTCCGGGACGCGCTGGCCGAGATCACCGAGATCAAGAACCTGATGGATGACGTCTTCGCGTCAATCCCTAGCGGCGTCATTGTCACCGACAGCAAGCAACAGATCACCACATTCAATGACGCAGCCGCCGAAATCCTTTCGATCCCTGAGGAAGCCGCCGGGCAAGCCATCGAGGTTTCCCTGGCCCCGATTGCCGAAGGCTTGCGGCGACTTCTGGATGTAGTCCGTGTCGAGAATCGAAGAACGGCCGTCGAACTGACCGCAACGGTGGGCCAGGCTGGCCCGCGCAACCTGGACATCAAGCTCAGTCCACTGCGCAGCCCTACCAATACGACGGAAGGCGTCGCGATCGTGGTCGACGATCTGACCGAACTGCGTCAGCGCGAGGCCCAGTTGAGCGTGGTCCGGCGCTACCTCCCCCCAGCGATGGTTGACAATATTCAGAGCATTGCCCAGCTCGGACTGGGTGGCGTGCGCCGCCACATTACCGTCGTCTATGCGGATGTAAGGCCGATGGTCTCATTCCCATCGGGCATGTCCCCCAAACAGCAAATGGCCTTGCTCAACCGCTACATCAGCGCCGCCAGCCAGCCGATCCATCAGCACGGCGGCGTGATTGACAAATATATGGGCACCGAAATCATGGCGCTCTTCAACACCCAGCTCAATCCCAGCCCCAGCCATGTCTGGGATGCCGTTCAGGCAACCCATGCCATGATCGCCGCCTTCCGGGCTTTGTACCGTGAACAGGCGGAACCGGATGGCACGACCTATTATCGCATCGGCATCCATTCCGGAATCGCCACAATGGGCAATGTGGGCAGCCTCAGCCGCCGGGAATTCACCGCCATCGGCGACACAGTCAACCTGGCCCATCGCCTGGTGGATATTGCCCGGCAAGGAGAAATCCTGGTCAGCCAGGACGTGGTCGAATCCTGTACCGGGCCCCTGTCTGAATCCGGCTGCAAGATGAAATTCGCCGATCGCGGCCAGATCGAGATTCGCGGGCGGAAGCAGGCGGTTCGAGTCTTCGAAATGATGGAAGTGAGTTGATCCGGATGCCTTCCGTATTCGAAACCCATCCCATCGACAAATCCAGCATCACCGAAATGCAGAAGATCGGGGCATTGGTCAGTGAGCTTGAAAGCACACTCGTCGCGCAGCGCCAACTCCTCCAGCAACGAGGAATGAGCCTCCCGCCGGGAACCCTGACCAGCCTGTCCAACATCCAGGCAGACATCGTCGCCTTGACCTCCCGCCTGAATGAGCAGTTGATCGAGTTGAATCGCCTGCACGCGTTGGCCGAAACATCGGCCCTGATCAACAGTTCGCTGGGGTTGGATGAAGTTCTCAACCGAGTGATGGATACCGTGATCGCCCTGACCGGGGCCGAACGCGGGTATATCATGCTGCGGGATGAAGAATCAGGCGAGCTAATCGTCCAGGTGGCGCGTAACCTGGACAAGGAGACGCTCGAACAAGGCGCCTTCATTGTTAGCCGCAGCGTCGCCAACAAAGTGGCCGAGACAGGCGAGCCTGTCGTAACCACCAATGCCCAAAGCGATCCCCGGTTTGCCCACCAGGAGAGCGTGGTCTCCTATTCGCTGCGCAGTATCCTGTGCGCACCGCTTCAGGTCAAAGGCCGGATCACGGGCGTCGTTTATGCAGACAATCGCATCCGTACGGGCCTGTTTGGCGAAAGCGAGCTTCGGATGCTGGTGGGCTTTGCCAACCAGGCTGCGGTCGCCATTGAGAACGCCCGGCTCTTC
>CAZHMJ010000411.1:0-2615 GCA_964533805.1 uncultured Anaerolineae bacterium
CAAGCGAATACCGCCGCCGCCCTGGGTATAGATTGAACCTCCAAGGCGCGGAAAACGCCAGTAAAAAACGCGGCGACCGGCCGGGGAATCAAAACGGGTCCTGCCGCCGGGTTAGAGTCTCGGCGGCAGGACCCGTTTCGCGGCAAGCAAAGCGGCGTGGCCTGGGATCAGTCGAAATCGAACAATTCGCTCAGGAGCGAACCACGCTTGCGCTTGCGGAAATCACCGGGGCGTTTGTCGTCATCACCGTCGTCGTAGCGATCGCTCCCGCGCCGGGACCCACGGTCCAGGTTGGCGGTGCGCTCGATGATCTTGTCCAGCTCGCCGCGATCCAGCCAGACGCCCCGGCACTGGGGGCAGAAGTCGATCTCGACTCCCTGGCGATCGCTGATTCGCAGTTCGACGTGGCAGATGGGGCAGAGCATGGGGTGGTCCTCCGTTGGGCCTGTTCCGGAAACAAACAATGCGGTTAATTTAGATATAAAAAGGAGTCTATCCGGCCTCAAGCCAGACCCACCCCCCGAAAGTTTAGGGGGACGAGAGAGGCGTCCCCCTGTGTCACACTGGCCGGGGTGGTTTGACCGCGCCGCGGCAGTCTGTCCCGTCTCTATGGGTAGTTCTGCTGCCTTCTGCCGGGCGGGTTCACTCCACCGTGCAGGTCTCCGGCTGGCCGCTGTACTGGTCCAGCCCGAAGCTCATGTTGCCATCGAAGGCGAAGGTATCGTCCGGGTGGGGCTGCTCGGCCTCGACAATCGTGACCGCCGGCAGGCCGCAGCCATCCGGCGCGCGTGAAGGTGTGTTGGTCGGGTTGATGGCCTCGCCATCGACGGTCAGTGTCCAGCTATACGTCCCCGGTCTGACTTCGAACGCCGTCGACTGCATGACACATTCGGCTTCCGGTATCTCGCCCGCCCACGCGAAGATCGGGGTCCCATCCGGGCCGCTGAGCTGGAGATCGACGGAACTGCCTGGCGCGCCGCAGATCACCACGTCCGCCGGGTTGTCCGCGCCTATCCTGTACGGGAACTGGACGATCACGGGCAGTTTGCCGGAGTCGGCCTCAATCCCGCGCTCCTGGAAGAAGCTGGCCAGCGAAACCTGGTCATTCTCGGCCGGGTTCCGGTCAATATAGATGTAGCGCCCGGTGGGGAGCCGGGCCGGGAAGCCGGTCGAGAGGCTGGTCAGGTACAGGTACAGGGTCTCCTCGAAGAAGCGGGCGCTCTCGTGGCCCTGGGCCAGGGTGATGATCGTGGTGTGGGGAATGTCCAGCTCGGTCAGGCGGTGGTCGAACTCGATGAAGTGGGCCAGCGGGAAGAAGGCGTCGTGCGCCCCGCCCGCGATGAGCACCTGTTTGCCGCGCAATCCTTCCGCCAGGCTGATCGGGGAGCGCAGGTCCGCTTCGCCCGGGTCGCCCGTGCCCAGGATCGCTTCCAGGAACGGCGACGGGAACTGGTTGACCGCCGAGGCCGGGTCGTCGTAGCGCCAGGAGGCTTCATCGTGGCTGATCAGGCTGCCGATCCCGGCCATCGCCGGATAGGTCAGGATGCTGGTCCGGGCCAGCGAGCCGTAGTGCGTTGGCGGCACGACGGCGAAGACGGTGTGGACGTTGTAATCCAGGCCCAGCGGGTTGATGGCCCACATCAGGGCGGAGCCGCCGCCCCGGCTGCCTCCGGCCGTGATCACATTGGTCTTGTCGCCGCCGTTGGCGTCGATCCAGTTGAGGAAGGCTCCCACCGAGCGCAGGGTTGGCTCGTCGACGCCCTGGCTCTCCGTGCCGCCGCAGTTGGAGATGGCGACGATGAAGCCCGTCCCGCCCAGTTTGACGCCGACCACACTCGCCACGGCTGGGATCGTCTCCCGGCTGCCGTACAGGCGGCGGTTGTTGCTGTGTCCGGCCCCATTGCCGCTGAGCAGCACGGGCAGATCGGCGGTTTTGGTCCAGCCGGGGGGCAGGAACAGGGTATACAGGGCGCCCTCGACCGGGACGTTGTTGACGATCTGGAGGGCGGCGAGGCCTTCTTCGGCCTCGGCCCAGTCGTTGCGCATCAGGACCGGGAAGCCGGTCTCGTCCTCGATCTGGGCCAGCACCTCCTCGGCGCGGGCCGAGTCGACGGCGTAGTAGTCATCCAGGCGGTTGTTGAAGACGCCATAAGCGACCTGGACGGCATCCTTGGGGGCAGGCTCCATCCCGCCGTAGTCCGGGTAGTGCGTCACGACGGCGTAATCACTCTGCGCACGGGCAGGGCTCATCGCCGCCGGCATCCCTGCCAGCAGCAGGGCCACGATCACCAAAATCACCAGAGCGCGATTCATCAGGGCACTCCTTACGAGGGAGAAAACACTATTCCTGCCCTATTGTACGCGAATCCTCCGGGCCGCGTTGTGCCTCAGCCTTCCCCAAACAGCCGGGCGAAGCCGGGATAGGCCCGCAGCGGGATCAGCTCGAATGTGATCAGCCCGGCGGCCACCAGCGGCAGGGTCGCCAGGGCGGCCTCGGCCTCGGCCACCGAAGCGCACTCCAGGATCAGGATCGCCTCGGCCCGGTCGGCGCGGAAATACAGCTCGCGGATCGTACCCGCCTGGTGCAACTCCCAGGCGCGACGGGCCTCGGCGCG
>CAZHMJ010000412.1:0-2597 GCA_964533805.1 uncultured Anaerolineae bacterium
TTGTTCGTGTTCTGATTCTACCTGGAGTGTCAGATTAAGTCTCGACTATTTCACTACCACAAACCCATACCTTTCACGACATGCGGCGGCTGGCGGGTGTTGGGATCGGTCGCGTTGCGTTTGGCGGGTAGGTTCTACGAAGTAACCCCATGCCGTTTGACAACCCCCAACAAATGTTGTACTATACCGTTGAACGATATATCGTGATGCGTTACATCGCTCAACGGTACATCTTTCGACAGCCCGCCCAGGAGACAGGCATGAACGCCCCCCCCGATGTCCACGATCAACTCCCTTTGACCGAGTCGACCTTCTTCATTCTGCTCAGCATGGCCTCCAGCGCCCGGCACGGCTATGCCATCATGAAGGACGTCACCGAGTTGAGCGACAATCGCATCCACCTGAGCGCGGGCACGCTGTATGGCGCGCTGGCCCGGCTGGTGGAGCAGGCCTGGATCGAACGGCTGGATGGCGACGAGCCGGACGAATCCGGCCGCCCGCGCAAGGAATACCGGCTGACCGACCTGGGGCGGCGCATCCTGACGGCCGAGACGCGCCGCCTGGAGAGCCTCGTTACCCTGGCCCGGATGCGCCGCGTCGGGGAGCCGCTATGATCGCCGTCGCCCTTCTGCGCCGGGTGTATCGCGGGATGTTGCGGCTCTATCCCCCGGCCTTCCGCGCGGATTATGCGGATGAACTGTTCGGAGTCTTCGATCAGGCCGTCCGCGAGGCCTCCCAGCAGGGCGCCTGGCCCGCGCTGGTGGTCGCTTTTCGTGAATTCGCCGACTGGCCGATCAATGTACTGCTAGAACATGCCCATCAAGGGAGGAACAAGATGAAACTGCCCCGCCGCAGTCCCGCCGAGGAAATCCGTCTGACCCGCTGGATCGCCCGCGCGACCAGTATCTTCTTGATCGTGCTGTATGGCTTCGTCCTCCTGCTGACCGGCCAGCCCGCGCTCTTCACGGTGACAATCCTGGCCATGAGCGCCAGCCTGCTGCTCGCCTGGCGCTGGGAGACGATCGGCGGCGCGCTGACGGTCGGCCTGGCGCTAGTCTGCGCCTTCGCGGTCGGCCTCAACGCCCTGCTGACCGTGCCCAACCTGGGCCTCCTGACGCGCATCCTGTGGGGGCTGGGCTGCATGCTGGGAACGCTGATCATCTGGGTTTCGCCTCACGCCCTGATCGGCTGGCTGTTCGTCTCGCTGGGCCGTCATACGCCCCGCCGGGCGGACGCGCCGCCGGTTCACAACGGGCTGTCCAGCACCCCGGCGTGAGAGGTGCGTCTGACGGCCGATTGCGCCGGACCCGATTCGGCGGGCAATCGGCCGTTCGATTCCCCGCGTCGGCGTGCGCTCCGACGCCACAACGATCCTAGGAATTGGACGCTCCAGTCCGGAGGACTGATTGTCCTGACTCGGGGATTTCGAATCCCCGACTTCCCATCCCCGGCCCTCCCGTGCGCGAAAGCGGGCGGTACAATCACCCCTATTGACGCCATCCCGCATCGAAAGGCCGCGCTGACCATGCCCGACGCGCTTGACTACGCCCGCCAGCACGCGGATCGCTTCCGCGCCGAATTCGAAGACCTGCTGCGCATCCCCAGCGTCAGCACCCTGCCGGAACGCGCCGCCGACGTCGAGCGCGCCGCCCAGTGGATCGCTGCCGACATGCGCCGCATCGGCCTGACTCGCGTCGAGTTGTTCCGGCGCGAGGGGCGCAATCCCCTGGTGTACGGCGAATGGCTGGGCGCGGGGCCATCCGCGCCGACCGTCCTGATCTACAGCCATTACGACGTGCAGCCCGCCGACATGGAAGACGGCTGGACCACCGATCCCTTCACCCCGACCGCGATCGACGGCAAGCTGTACGCGCGCGGCGCGCTCGATAGCAAGTGCCACGTCGTCGCCAACCTCAAGGCGGTCGAGAGCCTGTTGGCGGCGGAGGGACGCGCCCCGGTCAATATCAAGTTCCTGTACGAAGGCGAGGAGGAGAGCAACTCCGAGTTCATCTTCGATTTCGTGGCGGCCAATCCCGACCTGCTGCGCGCCGACGCGGTCGCCATCTCCGATGGCAGCATGCCCGACCCGGCCCAGCCGGCCCTGGTCTACGGCCTGCGCGGCATCCTGACGATGGAATTGACCGTCACCGGCCCGCGCCAGGATTTGCACAGCGGCCACTACGGCGGCACGGTCCACAACCCGATCCAGGCCCTGGCGGAGATTCTCACCGCGCTGCACGAGCCGGACGGGCGGGTGGCCGTGCCGGGCTTCTACGACGACGTGCGGCCGCTCAGCGCCGAGGAGCGCGCCGCCCTGGCCGAGGGCAATCCCTGGTTCGAGGCGGAGTGGGGCCGCATGACCGGCGCGCCCGCCCAGTGGGGCGAGCCGGGTTACAACCTGCACGAGCGGATCGGGGCGCGGCCCACGCTGGAGATCAACGGGATCGCGGGTGGCTTCGCCGGGCCGGGCTTCAAGACCGTGCTGCCCGCGCGGGCGCTGGCCAAGGTGAGCTGCCGCCTCGTCCCCGACCAGGCCCCGGCCCGCATCTTCGCGCTGCTCCAGGCACACATTGCCGCCCTGACCCCGCCCGGCGTGC
>CAZHMJ010000413.1:0-2579 GCA_964533805.1 uncultured Anaerolineae bacterium
GGTTCGTCTGGCAAATTCCCGAAGGTATGTTTGGGTAGGGGCGACCGGCGGGTCGCCCGGGGCGGTTCGCGAACCGCCCCTACAGATGCCTGTTCTTTGCGATGCTTACTTGCCGGATGCGCCACTTAGTCCACGAACCAGAACTGCTTCTTTTCTTCGTCGTAGCCGCTGATCCGGGCCAGAACTTCGATCGGGACGTTGTGCCGGGAAAGGGCATCTCGCCCGCCTTCGAAGGTCTTTTCGATCACGGCCGCGATCCCGACCAGGTTGGCCTCGGCGCTGTGGACCATCCGCGCCAGCTTGTCGATAGTCTTGCCGGTAGCCAGGAAGTCATCCAGCACGATCACATTCTCGCCCGCGTGCAGGAATTCGGCGGAGACGAGCAGCAGCACCTCGCCGCCCTTGGTGTGGCTGGGGGCGACTTCCAGGTAGACCGGGCCGGACATGGTCAGGGGCTTCTGTTTGCGGGCGTACACGACCGGGACTTTCATGACCAGGCCGGTTGTCAGGGCTGGGGCGATGCCGGAGACTTCGGCGGTCAGGATGCGGTCGACGTGGACGTTGGCGAAGCGGCGGGCGAATTCCTCCCCCATGCGGAACATCAGACCGGGATCGATCTGGTGGTTGAGCAGGCTGTCGACCTTGAGGATGCCATCGCCAAGATAATGCCCTTCGGCCTGAATACGGGCCTTCAGTTCCTCCATGCGTGTTCCGTCCTTTGCTGGATAAGCGCACAATGGGCGGATTCTAACGCGGAACGCCAGGGGCGGAAACATCCCGGCCTCGGGCAAACTGCCAGAGTTCTGCCCGGCAACCTGCGCAGATCGGGAGGCAAAACCATAACGAACCGCCAAGACGCAAAGGACGCCAAGGAGACTAGGAGAAAGGCGAAAAGCATCTCACCGCGGAGAACGCGGAGGTCGCGGAGGAAAGCCGGAGAAGGGTAGAGAAAGACAGGTCATCATCAAGGCCACAAGAGAGCCGTCGGGATGGAGAAAAATGCTGGAACCGCAGGCGCGCGGAGAGCGCTGAGGGAATCCCCCGCATTTTCCAGGTTTCTACCTCCGCGTTCTCTGCGATCTCCGCGGTGAGATGTCTTTCCGGTCTGAATCGCGGGCTAACCGGGCGCGGGCGAAATGGGTTACACTAGGCATCCGGTGGGCGATCCGGCCCTTTGCTCTGGCTGATCGTTGACCGCTGACCGCTGCTTCTCCAGGAGGAACCCATGCGCGAGATCATTGCTACCCCGAACGCCCCGGCCGCGATCGGCCCGTACAGCCAGGCCGTCAAGGTGAACGGGTTTGTGTATGCCTCCGGGCAAATTCCGATCGACCCGGCCACCGGCAAGCTGGTCGAGGGCGACATCGAGACCCAGACCCGGCAGGTGCTCAAGAACGTGGCGGCCGTGCTGAGCGCGGCGGGCACATCCCTGGCCAACGCCGTCAAGACCACGGTCTTCCTGCACAACGTGACCGACTTCGCGGCCATGAACAAGGTCTACGCCGAGGCGTTCGCGGGCGTCCAGCCCCCGGCCCGCTCGACCGTCTCCGGCCTGGACCTGCCGCTGGGCGCGCTGGTCGAGATCGAGATCGTCGCCCTCGTGGAATGACGGGTGATTAGTTCGTGGTGATTGGTTGTTGGTTAAACGCCAACAGCCAATCACCGCCTTCTTGACCAATAACCAGGAACCAATAACCAACTACCGCCTTCCTATGCCTGAGACCATCCTCGTCGTGGACGACGACCCCCACATCATCGAATTGGCCGCGCTGTACCTGGAGCAGGAGGGCTTCCGCGTGATCCGCGCCGGAGACGGCCGCACCGCCCTGGACAAAGCGCTGCGCGAGGCCCCGGCCCTGATCGTGCTCGACCTGATGCTGCCCGAACTGGACGGCTGGGAGGTCTGCCGCCGGGTGCGAGCCAACTCCGACCTGCCGATCCTGATGCTGACCGCCCGCGACGACGACATCGACAAGATCGTCGGGCTGGAGCTGGGCGCGGACGACTACCTGACCAAGCCCTTCAACCCGCGCGAGCTGGTGGCGCGCGTCAAGGCCATCCTGCGCCGGGCCGGGCCGAAGCCCGCCGCCAGCGCCGCACCGGAAGCCTTGCTGCGCATCGGCAACGTGGTCATCGACCCGGCGCGGCGCACGGTGACGGTGGCCGGGGCGGCGGTGGCCCTGCGCGCCAAGGAGTTCGACCTGCTGCAAGTCCTGGCCGAGCACCAGGGGATCGTCCTGAGCCGCGAGAAGCTGCTCGACCTGGTGTGGGGCTTCGACTTCTACGGGGAAACGCGCACGGTGGACGTCCACGTGGCCCACGTCCGCGCCAAGCTCGGTCAAACAAGCTCCGCCACGATCGAGACCGTGTGGGGGGTAGGGTACAAGCTGGTGGCGGGGTAGAGGGCGCGGCGCGGCGTCGGGGATTGGATGAGCCTTAAGAAAATAATCCGGCAATGACACTGGCTGCGATTGTGAGAAAGTGGCTGCCCGATCACCCGCGACTCAAGTCGCGGGCTAGGGACACAAAGTCCGCTGAAGCTGCTCTGTTGCAAAGTTGGACAAGGTTGGGTTAAATGG
>CAZHMJ010000414.1:0-2541 GCA_964533805.1 uncultured Anaerolineae bacterium
GCGCGACGATCGGGCCGCGCCTGTTCATCGATCACGGGATGGGCGTCGTGATCGGGGAGACGGCCGAGATCGGCGCGAATGTGACCCTGTATCATGGCGTTACCCTGGGCGGCGTGAGCCTCAGTCACGGCAAGCGCCACCCGACCATCGAAGACGGCGTCGTGATCGGCGCCGGTGCAAAAGTTCTAGGAGCGATTACCGTGGGCAGGAATACCCGCATCGGCGCGAACGCCGTAGTCGTCAAGGATGTTGAGCCGGATAGGGTCGTGGTCGGCGTGCCGGGCAAGCCGGTCGAGCGCGGCGAAAAACAGCCAGCCGGCCAGCCGGACCTGCATCACGAGTTCCTGCCCGACCTGATCTCCGACCGGCTCGACCGGGTGCTCGACCGGCTGGATTCGATCGAGCGCAGCCTGAACGGCGACCCGGCACCCGCCCAACGGAATACCCCGGAGCCGGACTACGCCATCTGACCGGGAACAGACTGCCACTCGCATTTTTCTACTCATTGGCCTTGATGAAAGGTTTAGCGTATGCCTAAAGTGCCTTTTCGAGAACGTTTGAAACAGACCAAGCCCCTGCTGACCGACGGGGCGATGGGCACCAACCTGCACGGGCACGGCATCTCGATCGATGCCTGCTTCGACGAGCTGAACCTGACCCACCCGGAGCAGGTCGCCCGCGTCCACGCTGGATTCGTCCAGGCCGGGGCGGAGCTGATCAAGACCAATACCTTTGGCGCGAACCGCTACAAATTGGGCAAACACGGCCTGGAAGATCAGGTCGAGGCCATCAACCGGGCGGCCGTCGACCTGGCCCGGCGCGTGATCCTGGCCAACTTCCGCGAGGATGTGTACATCGCCGGGTCGGTCGGGCCGCTGGGGGTGCGCCTGCATCCCTTCGGCCGCACCACCCGCGAGGAGGCCCAGGCTGCTTTCGCCGAGCAGATCAAGGCTCTGGCCGAGGCCGGGGCGGACGTGATCCTGCTGGAGACCTTCTCCGACCGGGTGGAAATCCTGGCGGCGCTGGACGCGGCGCATGACGTCGCGCCCGACCTGCCCGTGATCGCCAACACGACCTACGCCTCCGACGACCGCACCCTGCTGGGCGACCTGCCCGCCCGCGTGGCCCGCGATCTGCACGCCGCCGGGGCGGACGTGATCGGCGTCAACTGCGGCGGTGGCCCGACCCAGATCGCGCGCATCCTGCAACTGATCCGCCAGGCCGTGCCCGACGTCCTGACCGCGGCCATCCCCAACGCCGGTTTTCCGGAGGCGGTGGGCGGCCGGATGATGTACCCGGCCACGGCTGAATATTTCGGGGACTATGCCCGCACCCTGCGCGCCATTGGCGCGGCCATGATCGGCGGCTGCTGCGGCACCACGCCGGAACACATCGCCGCGATGCGCGCCGCCCTGGACGACGAGACCACCCCGCTGCCCGAAATCCAGGTCTTCGAGCCGAGCAGCGAGGCCACGGAGCTGGTCCCGGAACGGCCGACCGCCCTGGCCCGCAAGCTGGCCGAAGGCCAGTTCGTGGTCACGGTCGAGATGAGTCCGCCGCGCAGTTTCATCCCGCAGAAAATCCTGACCGCCGCCCAACTCCTCCAAGACGCCGGGGCGGACATGGTCGACGTGGCCGACAGCCCGACCGCCCGGATGCGGATGAGTCCCTGGGCGGTCTGCCACTTCCTCCAGTCGCGCCAGGGGATCGAGACCGTCCTGCACTTCCCCACGCGCGGCCGCAACCTGCTGCGCATCCAGGGTGACCTGCTGGCGGCCCATGCCCTGGGCTTGCGCAACCTGTTCGTGGTGATGGGCGATCCGACCCACGTCGGCGACTACCCGGACGCGATGGACAACTACGACGTGCCGCCCACCGGCCTGATCAAACTGATCAAGCAGCAGATGAACAAGGGCGTGGATTACGCCGGGAACTCGATCGGCCAGCCGACCACGTTCACGGTCGGCTGCGCCCTGAACATGGGCGCCCAGGACCTCGACCACGAGATCAAGCTGCTGCGCAAGAAACTCGCCGCCGGGGCCGACTTCGCGCTGTGCCAGCCCTGCTTCGACCCGGCCGACGCCGAGCGTTTCCACACCCGTTACCAGGAAATCGTCGGCGAGCCATACACCCTGCCAACTCTGATCGGCATCCTGCCGCTGTACAGCGCCAAACACGCCCACTTCCTGCACAACGAGATTCCGGGGATCATCATCCCCGACGCGATCATGGATCGCATGGATCGGGCCGGAGACGACGCGCCGCAGGAAGGCGTGCGCATCGCCCGCGAATTGCTGCTCGCCCTCAAGGACTTCGTGCAGGGTGTCTACATCATCCCGGCCTTCGGCAAGTACGAGCTGGCCGCCGACGTGATCGATGTGCTGGGCATCCCCAGCCCGTCCGCGCGGTAAAAGCCAATCGAACCGCGAAGACACAAAGAACGCAAAGGAAAACCTGAAAAGAGCAAAGACTGGAAAAACTTGCACCGCGGAGGGCGCGGACTCGACTTTGTCCATTTCAGGCGGCAAAGGCGAGGGTTTC
>CAZHMJ010000415.1:0-2533 GCA_964533805.1 uncultured Anaerolineae bacterium
ATCCCGGCGAGGGCGATCCGCGGCCCGGATCGATCGCCGGAGGAGCAGGATAGGATACCGTGGACGAAGCCAGTCTTTCGAGTTTGATCGTGTTGCTGGTGCTGCTGGGCTGCAATGCGCTGCTGACCCTGGGCTACAACGCCCTGATGAACGCGCCCAAGCCCCATCTGGCCGCCCTGGCCGAGGATGGCCGCCCGCGCGCGGCCCTGGCCCTGCGCCTCAGCCAGGATGCCACCATCCTGCTGATCACCTACCAGATCGCCGCCATCCTGCTGCGCTTTCTGGCGGCCGGGGTCATCGCGCTGGGCATCGCCCCGCCGTTGGCCCGCAGCCTGGCCGGAGCCGGGCTGGCCCCGGTGGCGGCCTTCGTGCTGGCCGAGCTGATCGTCCTGGTGCTGGGCGCGGGGGTGATGCTGATCGCCGGCGGGCAGATCCCGGCGTCGCTCGGCGCGGCCTATGCCAGCAAGCTGGCCCCGGTTTCGGCCCGGCCAATGCATCTGCTGATGATCCTGCTGCGTCCGCTGATCGTGTTCCAGCGCTGGCTGGCCGACCGGGTCGTCCACCTGCTGGGCGTCCAGGATCATACCCATTACGTGACCGAGGAAGAGATCAAGACCCTGGTCGATGCCGGCCAGGAAGAGGGCGTGATCGAATCCGAGGAAAAGGACATGATCTACTCGATCTTCCAGTTCGGGGATACCTCGGTGCGCGAGGTGATGGTCCCCCGCCTGGACATGATCGCCGTTCGGATCGACACGCCGCTGGAGGAAGCCATCCACACCGTGCTGGAGGCCGGCCATTCGCGCATCCCGGTCTATGACGACAACATCGACCATATCAAGGGCCTGCTGTACGCCAAGGACCTGCTCAAACTGTGGGGACGCGCCGGCAACGGCGACGCGCTCAAGCGTCTGCTGCGCCCGGCCTATTTCGTGCCGGAGGGCAAAAACGCGCTCGACCTGCTCCAGGAGATGCAGCTCAAGCGCGTCCACCTGGCGGTGGTGGTCGACGAGTACGGCGGCACGGCCGGGCTGGTCACGCTGGAAGACCTGATCGAGGAGATCATCGGCGAGGTTCAGGACGAGTACGACCAGAACGAGCCGGAGCCGTACCGCCAGATCAGCGAGGACGAGGTGATTTGCAGCGCCCGGCTGGACCTGGACGACCTCAACGAACTGCTGGGCATCGACCTGCCGACCGACGAAAACGATACGGTGGGCGGTTTCATCTACAGCCAGGTGGGCGAGGTGCCCGTGCCGGGCGCGGTGATCGAGACCGGCCAGGTGCGGCTGGAGGTGCTCTCGGTCGACCAGCGCCGGATCGGTGAGGTGCGGGTCACGCGCCTGCGACCCCAGCCGGGGCCGTCCGAGGAGCCGCCGGATGAAGAGGCGGGGTGAGGTGAAGTGAGAGGCAGTGAATGAACAGTTTTGTCGGCTTGCTGCTGGCGATTGGCCTGGTGGGCTTGAACGCCTTTTTCGTGGCGGCGGAGTTCTCCCTGGTCAGTGTGCGCCGTTCGCGGATCGAGACCCTGATCGAGGAAGGCAACGCCACCGCCCGCGTGGTGCGCGAGGCGACCGATAACCTGGATCGCTACATCGCGGCCACCCAGCTTGGCATCACCATCGCCAGCCTGGGCCTGGGCTGGGTCGGCGAGCCGGCCCTCGGCCACCTGATCGAGCCGCTGATCGAAGCCGTGCTGGAGCCGATCAGCCACGTGCTGCCGGAGGGCGCGGTCGAGGTCGCCAGCAGCGCGGCCATCGGCGGGGCGGTTGCCTTCCTGATCATCACCTTCATGCACGTTGTCATGGGCGAACTGATGCCCAAATCGATCGCGCTCAACGACCCGGAAGCGACCTCGCTGTGGGTGGCGCGGCCGATCGTGTGGGCGGCCCGCGTCTTTTACCTGCCGATCCGCGCCCTGAACGGGACCGGCAACCTGCTGCTGCGCGCGATCGGCATCCAGCCCGCCAGCGGTCACGAGCTGGTCCATTCGGTCGAGGAGCTGAAGATTCTGATCCGCTCCAGCGCCGAGGGCGGCGTGCTGGCCCGGGGCGAGGATGACATTGTCGAGGCCGTGTTCGAGATGGGCGAGACCCGCGCCCGGCAGTTGATGGTCCCCCGCACCGAGATCGTGGCCTTCCAGATCGACAGCCCGCTGGACGAGGTGATCGACCGCGTGGCCGAATCGGCGCTGACCAAGTTCCCACTGTACGAGGACGACCTCGACCAGACGGTTGGCATCCTGCATGTCAAGGACCTGCTGCGGACCCTGCGCCACGGCCCGGATGGCGTGACCCTGCGCGACCTGGCCCGCCCGGCGCTGTACGTCTCCGAGACGGTCACGATTGGCGCGCTGCTGGCTCGCTTCCGCCAGGAGCGCCAGCACCTGGCCCTGCTGCTGGACGAATACGGCGGCACGGCCGGGCTGATCACCCTGGAAGACCTGCTGGAAGAACTGGTCGGAGACGTGCAGGACGTGTTCGAGCCGGGCCAGGAAGACTTCGAGGAGCAGCCCGACGGCTCGGTCCTGATC